>JAZQQF010000186.1:0-7864 GCA_045628925.1 Oscillospiraceae bacterium
ACGACATGGCTACGATCCGACTTTGTCTGCGCCCCGCAGAGGCGGAGATATTCCTCATAGCCGCTCTCGTTCAGCACCCGCGTCAGCAGGTCGGTGAGGGCCATGCCGTCCTTCGCTTCACGCAGCTCCTCGATGAGCGAAACGTATTTTGCCGCCCCGGTTCCCTTGAACACGGGCCGGTCGAGGTTCGCCTTCAGCGTATCATAAAGGCTGCGGTCATCATGCACCGCTTCTTCCCGCAGAAAGGCGATGCGCTTCTTGCCCATGCTGCGCCGGGGTTCGTTCACCGTGCGGAGGAAGCTCAGGTCGTCGCCGGAGGAGAGCATCCGAAGATAGCACAATACGTCTTTTATTTCCTTGCGGTGGTAGAACTCCACGCCGTTATAGAGGCTGTAGGGGATCTTTTCCCGGATAAGCGCCTCCTCCAGCGGGCGCGACTGGTGGTTCGCCCGGTAGAGGATGGCCACGGAGGAGGGCTTATCCCCCGCGTCCAGCCGCTCGCGGATGCGCTCGGTGACCCATTTCGCCTCCGCCTCCGGGCTGGGGGCGTGGTAATACAGGGGCTTCGCGCCGCCCTCCCGCACGGGGACGAGGTTCTTTTCCAGCCGCGCCCGGTTGTGGGCGATGAGGGCGTTGGCGGCGTTCAGCACCGGGGGAAGGCTGCGGTAATTCCGGGTGAGGTACACGGTCTCGCAGCCGGGGTGCTTCGCCTCAAACTCCAGAATGAAACGCACGTCCGCGCCCCGGAAGGTGTAGATGGTCTGACCCGGGTCGCCCACCACGAAGAGGTTCCCGTGCTTCCCGCTGAGAATTTCGCTGAGGGCGTATTCGTCCTTGTCGATATCCTGATATTCGTCGATCATGATGTATTCCAGCCGCGTCTGCCACTTTTCCCGGCTCTCCGCGTCCGTGCGGAGGACGTGGAGGGCGAAGTACACAAGGTCGTCGAAATCCAGCCCGAAGGACTTCCTCGTCTCATAGCTGTAGCGCCAGAAGACCTTCATTTTCAGCTCGGTGGCCGTCTCGGCCTGTCTCAGGAGCTTCCGCACGTCCGGGTCGATGAGGAAGGGAACGTAGTCGTGCCCGCCCTTGTAGGCGCCGATAAAGTCGCTGGCGGCCTGCACGGTCAGCTCCCGGCTGGTGATGCCCATTTCCTCAAATACGGTCTTGAGGATGCCCTCCTTGTCCTCGTTATCCAATACGGTGAAGCTCTCGGGGTACTGCACCACGTGGCAGTCCTCCCGCAGGAGGCTGACGCAGAAGCTGTGGAAGGTGCAGATATAGCCCAGATCCCGCCCCGGCAGCAGGGCGCGGATGCGGCGCTTCATCTCGGCGGCGGCGTGATTCGTGAAGGTGACGCAGAGGATGCCCGCCGGGGAGATGCCCAGCCCCTCGGCCAGATAGGCAAAGCGGCGGGAGAGCGTTTTGGTCTTACCCGTTCCGGCCCCGGCCACCACGCGCACATAGCCCTCCGTGGCGGTGACGGCGGCCAGCTGCTCCGGGTTCAGGTCGTTCAGAATGGCTTCCAGCATGGCGGCGTTCCTCCTTAATCTCCGTTTTTCGCCATTATAGCAGAAAAACCTGTCCGATAAAACGGACAGGCGCTTTTTTTCGCGGAAAAAATATGTTATGCTGTATTGAGAAACCCATATTTTGTCGGGAGGTCTGAACGATGAACAGCGGTATCACGAGAGAAGCGGCGCTGAAGCTGCTGAAACAGTATAATGAAGAAGCCTTTCACATCCGCCATGGGTTGACGGTGGAGGCCGTCATGGACTGGTACGCCCAAAAGCTGGACCCGGAGAACCGGGAATTCTGGGCGCTGGTGGGCCTGCTCCACGACGTGGACTATGAAAAATGGCCGGAGGAGCACTGCCTGAAAGCGCCGGAGCTGCTGCGTCAGGCGGGCTGCACGGAAGAACTGATCCACGCCGTCTGCTCCCACGGCTTCGGCCACTGCTGCGATGTGGAGCCGGTGTTGGAGATGGAGAAGGTGCTGTTCGCGGCCGACGAGCTGACCGGTCTCATCTGGTCGGCGGCCCTCATGCGCCCCAGCAAAAGCTGCACGGATATGGAGCTGAGCAGCCTGAAAAAGAAATTCAAGGATAAGAAGTTCGCCGCGGGCTGCAGCCGCGACGTGATCAAAGAGGGCGCGGAAAAGCTCGGCTGGGAGCTGGACACGCTCCTCGGCGACACGCTCTCCGCCATGCAGGCCGGGGAAGCGAAGATCAATTCGGAAGCGGAATAACTTCCGGCAAAGACTTCGGACTTTTTTGACGTAATTTGCGGCACTTTCTGCCGCATTTTGCGTCTATGGAGATGAAGGGGGGCGACAGGGTGAAAACACGGATGACGGCGGTCTATGCTTTCGGGCATTTCTGCGTGGACTTTGCCTGCGCCTTCCTCCTGTTCCGCTTCGCACGGAATTCGGCAGCGTGGGGAACGGCCATGCTCCTGTATAATTTCTGCGCCTTCGCCCTGCAGATGCCCCTCGGCCTCGCGGCGGACGCCCTGCGGCGGGATCGGAGCTTTGCCATTCTCGGCTGCGTCCTCGTCTGCCTCTCGGCGCTTCTGAGCCGCAGCCCGCTGGCGCTGAGCATCGTTGCGGGCGTCGGCAACGCCTGCTATCACGTGGGCGGCGGCGTCGCGGTGCTGGACGCCTATGAAAAACGCCTCGGCCCGCTGGGGCTGTTCGTGTCCCCCGGGGCCTTCGGCATCTTCTTCGGCACCATGCTGGGGAAGGGGAGCCTGCCGGTGCTGCCGGCCTGCGGGCTGCTGCTGATCACGGCAGGGTTGCTCATCGCCCTTGCCAAAGGCCAGCGCCCCCCGGAGATCGACGTCATGGCCCGCCGCGCCCCGGTGTCTGCCGTCGCCTGCCTGTTTCTTGTGGTGGTGCTGCGGTCGTATCTGGGGTTCCTGTTCACGTTCCCGTGGAAGACCGGGGCGTGGGCCGTTCTCGCAACCTGCGGCGTGGTGCTGGGGAAAACGCTAGGCGGCTATGCGTCCGACCGGCTGGGGATGGGGCGCACCTCGCTCGTCTCCCTCGCCGGGGCGGCGGCGCTGTTCCTCGGGGCAGGGAACCCCGTCTGCGGCTGCCTCGCCATTTTCCTCTTTAATATGACCATGCCCATCACCCTCCGCGCCGCGGCGGACGCGCTGGATGGCATGAAGGGCTTCAGCTTCGGATTGCTGACCTTCGCGCTGTTCCTGGGCTTCCTGCCCACGTGGCTGGGGTGGAATGCGCTTTCTTCGGGCTGGTTCCTCGCGCTGGGGGCGGCGGCGTCGCTCGGCCTTCTGCTGCCGGGGCTGCGGAAAAAACCATGAGCGGGTGGCTCATTTCCCTCGGCGTGTCGCTGGGGATGACGCTCGTCATCGAGTGCGCCTTTGCGTTTTTCTGCTCGCTTCGCGGGCGGGACCTGACGCTCTGCGTGCTGGTGAACGTGCTGACGAACCCCATCGTGGTCACCTGCGCGCTCCTGTGGCGGCATTTCGTCCCGCTGCCGGAGTGGTGGCCCATCCCGCTTTTAGAGCTGGGCGCGGTGGTCACAGAGGGGCTCATCTACCGGGATTTAAGCGAAAAACTCCGCAGGCCGCTGCTTTTTTCCCTCTGCGCCAATGCCCTGAGCTACGGGCTGGGGCTTGTGTTCGATCTGATCCTGTAAGGAGGTACTGCCATGAAAAAACGGATCCTCTGCATCCTGCTGGCGCTGGTCTGTCTCTGCTCCACCGCGCTGGCGGACGTGATCTATGAGCCGGAGAACGCCTTTTATGAGCATCACCGGGACGAATGCGAATACGTGAGCCGGAACTACATCGTCCCCGAGTCCGGCGCGGAGGTGTGCGTGAAGCCCGGCGGCAAGCCCCTCGGCAGCTATGCCGCGGGGGAGTCGGTCTACGTGGACTATCTGTATACCGACCCGAATACCGGGGAGCGCTGGGGCCTCTGCCAGTTTTACGGCGGGAAAGGCTGGGAGGACGGCTGGGTCTGCCTCACGGGCCTGCAGGTGGTCTATGACTACCGGGACTTCGCCGCCGACCACGGGGAAGCGTTTTACGAACCGGCGGAGGACGAAGTGCCTGCCATCGAACTCAGCGAGACGGTCACGGTGCTCTGGCCCTATCCCGGTGCGGCGAAGCCGGACACGGAGATCACCCCCGAACAGGCGGACGGGCTGCCCCTGCAGTTCTGGACGCTGTTTGACGATGAAGCGGGCCGCACCTGGGGTTATCTCGGCTACTGGCGCGGCTGGCGGAATAAATGGGTCTGTCTGTCCGACCCCTCAGCCGCGGAGCTGCCCCCACGGGAAACGCCGGTGGTGACGGTCGCCCCCTCGGAGGTGCAGCGGGAGGACGCGAAGACGCTGTTTCGGGAGGTGCTGCCGTGGCTGGGCGTGGCGCTGGCCATCTCCGTCTCCGGTTCGGCGCTGTTTATCATTCTGCTGAAACGAAAATACCGGAAGGCCCATCCCACTCAGGGAGGTAAAAAGAAATGAAACGGCGCATTTTCTGTCTGCTTTTCGTCCTCTGCCTGCTGGCGCTCCCGGCGCTGGCGGATGAAATTTACGAGCCGGAGGACAGCTTTTTCCGCGCCCACCGGGACGAATGCGAGCAGGTCGAGCGGTATTACGTCGCCGCGGACGCAGGCGCGGACATCGTTGAAGCGCCGGGGCAGAAGTCCGTGGGGCGCTATGCCGCCGGGGAAACGGTCTACGCGGAATACATCTGGCGCAGCGAAAAGTCCGGCTCCACGTGGGGGCTTGTGAACTACAAAAACGCGGACGGCTACTGGGACGAGGGCTGGGCCCTGCTGGACGGGATGCGCATCGTCCCCGACGAGCGGGAGTTTTACGCGCAGTACGGAGGGGAAGTCTACACTTCCGAGGACGCGCCGGAAATGAAGCTGTGGGAAACCGGGCCGTATTTCTGGCCTTACCCCGGCGCGGAAGCACCGGAGACGCGGCTGGATCAATTCGTCGACCCGGAGCATTTCTATGACGCGGACCTGATCCTTTCCTTCTATCGGCTCTATGACGATGCGGAGGGGCGCACGTGGGGCTATGTGGGCTACTGGCGGATGTATTCCGGCTGGGTCTGCCTCTCCGACCCGGAGAACCCAGACCTGCCCTCCATCGGGCTGGACGCAGGCGCCGTGCCGATGGGGACCGGGGCAGAAGCGACCTTCCCGTGGCTGCCCGTGGGGCTGGCCTGCGGCGCGGTCATCGCGGCGGCCATCCTGCTGCTGGTGCTGCGGAAGCGGAAAAAAGCATGAAACGGGCGCTTTTGAGCCTTTTCTGCCTGCTGACGCTCACCCTCGCGGGCTGCGGCGGGCAGGAAGCGCCTCCCGCGCCTACGCCGCCGACGCCCGTTGACCGCGATTCGGTCGTTTCCGGCACGCTGACCCTCTCGCCGCCGGGAACGGTCATCGACCTGACGGCGGAGGAGCTGGACAGCGTTTCCGCGCTGCTGAATGAGATCGCCGCGCTGCCCTCTCTCTGCCCGCCGGAACCGGGCTGGCAGAACAGCTATACCGGGCAGGATCGGGCGTTCGCGCTGACCCTGCAGGACGGCAGCATCCGGGAGCTGCGCCACATTGGCGACGAATATATCAACATGGACGGGCAGTACTGGATCGCCGCAAAGGAACTGATCTCGGCGCTGCACCAACTGGGAGAGCAGGTTCACCGCCGCGCGGAACCGTATCCTCAGTAAAAAAACGATCGGGCCTGCCGAAAGGCAGACCCGATTTTCAGTCTCCTGCGAAGAGGCCGCGCCCTTCCGCACACAATATCGCTTTACTGCAGCTCCAGCAGCCGGTCGTAGTCCTCAAATTCCAGGATGCCCTCCTGCAGGGCGACGGCCGCCGCCGTTTCCAGATCGGTCAGCCAGTGGACGCGCACGTCCGCGGTGTCCAGCCTTCTGCGGGCGCTCTCCAGCCCGAACTGGAAGATGACCGCCGCGGCGATGCTGCGCCCGCTCTCCCGCACCGGGGCCGTGCGCAGGAGCAGACCCTCCCCGTCCGACAAGGCTCCCTCCACCGCTAGCGGGCGGTCGGGCAGCTCCGACGGATCCAGCGGGAGACCCAGCCGCTCCGCCAGCAGCGCCGCCCACGGGCTATCGCCCACGATGGCCTGCGCCGCCGCGTAATGGTCCTTTGCCAGCGCCTCCAGCGCGTTCAGGATCGGCTCCCGCGCACCGGCCAGCGCCTTGGCATCGTTCCAGCGGAGGGGCAGCGGCCCCTCGCAAAGCTCCAGCGCGCCGCAGTTCCACAAAAGCAGCGCCAGTTCTTCCTTTTCCGTCATCTGCTCACGTCCTTTCTTTCATATCATAAAGCAAAATCCACGCAAAAACAAGGGCGGATGCGCCGAAGGGACAAATTCACGAAATGTTCACAGACGGTTCAAGCCTTGTTCAAGGGCAGATGGTATTTTGATGCTGCTTTCAGGAACACAGATGCTCCTCAGCAGAAGGGAGTGCTATTTCATGAAGAAAACCGTACTGGCCGTAACGGCCATCTGCCTCGCCGCGGTGCTGCTCTGCTCCGCCGCCTGTCTGGGAACGGCGGCCTACGTGAAGCGCGAGACCGCACAGCAGACTTCCACCGCCGCGCCCGTGGCAGCCGCGCCGGTGCGCCTTGAGAGCCTCGGCGGGAATACCCTCAGCGCGAACCAGATCTATCAGCTGGCCTGCAGGCAGGTGGTGGGCATCTCCACGGAGATCCTCGGCTATAATATGTTCGGCCAGCAGACCGCCAACGCGGTGAGCGGCACCGGCTTCGTCATCTCCGAGGACGGGTATATCCTCACCAATAACCACGTGGTGGAGGACGCCTTCAAGGGCGGCTACGACGTGACCGTCAAGTTCTACGACGGGAGCGAGTACACCGCCGACATCGTGGGCGTGGAGGACGATAACGATATCGCCGTTCTGAAGATCGACGCGAAGGGCCTCACCCCCGTCACGCTGGGCGACAGCGACAAGATGCTGGTGGGCGACAGTCTTTACGTGGTGGGCAACCCGCTGGGCGAGCTGACCTATACCATGACCTCCGGCATCGTCTCCGCGCTGGACCGGGCCATCGCCACCAGCGCCAACGTGAGCGTGAATATGTTCCAGCTGGACGCGGCGGTGAACTCCGGCAACTCCGGCGGCCCCGTCTACAATGCGAAGGGCGAGGTCATCGGCGTGGTCACCGCGAAATATAAGGATACCGGCGTGGAGGGCCTTGGCTTCGCCATCCCGGTGAACGACGCGGCCGCTATCGCAAAGGAACTCATCGACCATGGCTACGTGACCGGGAAGGCTTATCTGGGCGTGACCGTCACCACCCTCACCGAGGCGGAGGCCATGCGCTATAATACCCGCGCCGGGGTCTACGTTTACAGCGTGGACGAGGGCTCCTGCGCCGAAAAGGCCGGTATCAAACAGGGCGATATCATCACGAAGCTGAACGATACCGAGCTGAAGACCACCGCAGACCTGACCGCCGCCAAGAAGGACTTCAGGGCGGGCGACAGCTGCAGGATCACCGTCTACCGTTCCGGCGAAACGCTGGAGCTGAAGCTGACCTTCGATGAAGAGCCTCCCGCCGAGCCGGGTACCGCTGTGACGCCCGCGCCCGTGCCCACGCCCGTTCCCGCGCCGCAGGAAACGCCCGATGACACGCCCGAAGAGACGCCCGAGGGCGAAGCGCCCTTCGACCCCTTCCAAATGCCGGAGGGCGGCGCGGATGACTTCTGGGGTATGCTGGATGACTTCTTCGGCGGCTTCTCCGATTTCTTCGGTGACGGCGGCTTCGGCAGCTTCTTCGGCGGCATCGAGCCGGAGGAACCGGCGGACGAGCCGGAGGGCGGCTTCCGCCACTTCG
>JAZQQF010000187.1:0-3333 GCA_045628925.1 Oscillospiraceae bacterium
GGCTTTGCGGTAAAGCTCGTCGCCGCAGCAGAAAATGCGCTGGCCGAGCTTCGCTTTGCAGGCTTCGCCGAAGGCGTCCACCCGGTCGATGATCTCCCCGGCGATGGCGGCGTCCACCGGCGTGAGGGGATAAAGCCCCTCACGGTGCTTCGTGCGGCCCACGGGCACCACGCTCACGCTGCTCACCTGCGGATAGAGCTTTGCAAGGTCCTCCATGGTCTTCTGCAGCACGTCCCCGTCGTTGATGCCGGGGCAGACGACGATCTGACAGTCCATGGAAATGCGGGCCTCCGCGAAGCGCTGCATGATGGCGTAGCCTTCGCCCGCGCGGGGGTTTCCCAACAGGCGGCGGCGGACCTCCGGGTCCGTGGCCTGAACGGAGACGTTGATGGGGCTGATGCGCAGGCTGACGATGCGGTCCAGCTCCCGGGGGGAGAGGTTCGTCAGCGTGATATAGTTCCCCTGCAGGAAGCTCAGGCGGGCGTCGTCATCCTTAAAATACAGCGTGTCCCGCATCCCCTTGGGGAGCTGGTCGATGAAGCAGAAAAGGCAGTGGTTCACGCAGCTGCGGGGCCTGTCCATGAGATAGGTCTCGAAGTCCAGCCCCAGCGGTTCGCTCTCACCCTTGCGGATACGCCGCAGATGGAGTATCCCGTCCCGCCGGTATTCCACCAGCAGCGTCCGGTTTTCGCAGTAATACCGGTAATCCAGCACATCCCGGATGAGACTCCCATTGAGCGCGATCAGCTCATCGCCGGGCCGCAGCCCCATTTTTGCAGCCGGAGAACCGGGCTCCACGTTTCGGATCATCTGTGCCATTTCCGCACCTCCACATGACGAAAACAGAGGGGGACACGAAAGCCCCCCTCTGTTCGAGTCGAATCTTATTTCGCTTCCTCGACCTTGAGCACCGTCTTGCCGTTGTAGGTTCCGCACTTTTTGCAGACTCTGTGCGGCAGATGGTAAGCCCCGCACTTGGGGCAGGCAACGAGGGCGGGAGCCTCCAGCTTCCAGACGGAGGAACGCCGCTTATCTCTTCTTGCCTTGGAAACCTTTCTCTTCGGAACAGCCATTCTGACACCTCCTGTTAATCTTCATCATCCAATAGCTGTCCTAATACAGCTAATCGGGAATCTGCTTCCGGCCTGCAGGAACAGGGACCTTCGTTCAGGTTGTGCCCGCACTGGGGGCATACGCCCTTGCAGTCCGGTCGGCAGAGCAGCTTGCTGTCCAGCCCCAGAACAAAAGCGGTGGCGAGGACTTCGTCCAGATCCACACAATCATCCTGCAATAGAAACACATCCGGGTTCTCTTCGTCCTCCAGCTCTGCAGCAAGGACCGTATCCAGCGGGAAAACGGCTTCGCGTTCATATTCCCTGCCGCAGCGGTCGCAGATGCAGCGCAGCTTTGCCTTCGTCTCTCCCGTCATCGTCAGCAGCCCTGCCTGACTGGTGACCTTGCCGGATGCCGTGATGGGCGTCAGGTATTCGGTGATGGAGGGAAACTCCAGACCTGCCGGATCCATTTCGCAGGTGAAGGGAATGACCCCGTCTCCGCAGAGAAGCTCCTGAAGGTTAAGACGCATAGCTGCCGCTCCTGTTCGGGTCGAAACTGATACGAATGTGAGTCTACGCTTTTAAGCTAAGTTATTATAGAGGATATTGAAACCTTTGTCAAACGTTTTCTTCAGAAACCTGACACAATTTTTGCTTGCAAACTGCGCCGCTTATGGTTACAATTTAGGCAGGCTTTTCAAAAACCGTATCAGAACGGAAACGGTTCCGAGCGAATGAAGAAACCGCGCAGATTTCGCCGCCGTGGGCGGGGAAGAAAGGAGCGCAAATATGGGATCGCGCTACAGTGTCAAGCTGTCCACGCTGGTGGATGAATTTAATCTGACGAAGGTCTATACCCCGCCTCAGTATGAATCGGTGCAGATCGTCACGCCCGACCTGAACCGGCCGGGGATGCAGCTGGTGGGCTTTTTCAGCCATTTTGACAATGAGCGCCTGCAGCTGATGGGCACCGTGGAGATCATGTATCTGAAGACCCTGCCCTCCAGCGAGCGGCGGAAGATCTTCGCGGAGCTGATGAAGCGGGGCATCCCCGCGCTCATCATCTGCCACAGCATGGAGATCTACCCCGAATGTCTGGAAATGGCGGAAAAATATGAGGTGACGCTGCTGAGCACCGAGCTGGACACCAGCGTGTTCGAGGCGGAGCTGATCACCACGCTGAACGTCTACCTCGGCCCGTGCATCACCCGCCACGGGACGATGGTGGAGGTCTACGGCGAGGGCATCCTCATCACCGGGGAAAGCGGCGTGGGCAAGAGCGAAACGGCCATCGAGCTGGTGAAGCGCGGCCACCGCCTCATCGCGGACGACGCAGTGGAGATCAAGAAAATTTCCTATAACACCCTGTTCGCCCAGTCGCCCCCGCTGATCCAGCACTATATCGAGCTGCGCGGCATCGGCGTGGTGGACGTGATGCGCCTGTTCGGCATGGGCGCCATCAAGTCCCGGCAGGAGCTGGATCTCATTATCAATATCGAAACGTGGCAGGATGGGATGATGTACGACCGGCTGGGGCTGGAGAACCAGTATTCCACCCTGCTGGGCGTGCAGGTGCCCACCATGAAAATTCCGGTGAAGCCGGGGCGGAATCTGGCGGTCATCATCGAGGTGGCGGCCATGAACAACCGTCAGAAGAAGATGGGCTACAATACCGCGCAGGAATTTACCGAGCGCATCAACCGGCATTTTGCCGAAAGTATGAAGGGAAACGGGAATGTCTGAACTGCTCGCAGCCATCCGGCAGGCGCTGCCGGGACTGGAAACGAGAGAAAATGAGCCACTCAGCCAGCACGTGAGCTTCCGCATCGGCGGCCCGGCAAAGCTGGTGCTGCTGCCCGCCTCCGCGGAAGAGCTGGAAGCCCTCTGCGCGCTGCTGCGGAGAATGGGGGAGAAGCCCCTCATTCTGGGCAACGGCTCCAATGTCCTCCCGCCGGACGAGGGCGTCGACCGGCCGGTCATCCTCACGAAGAAGGCCGCCGCCGTCCGGGCGGAGGGAACGAGAGTGCTGGCCGAATGCGGCGCATCGCTGACCCGCGTCTCCGGCATGGCGGCGGAGGCGGGCCTCACCGGGCTGGAATTTGCCTACGGCATCCCGGGAACGGTGGGCGGCGCGCTCACCATGAACGCCGGGGCCTACGGGGGCGAGATGAAGGACGTGACGGTACGGACCGTGTATCTGGACGGGGAGCTGCGGGAAAGGACAGCCGAGGGCGCGGAGCATGATTTCGCCTACCGGCACAGCCGCTTTACTGCTTCG
>JAZQQF010000188.1:0-4530 GCA_045628925.1 Oscillospiraceae bacterium
ACCATATCAACGCAGCCTCCCTCACGGAGGCCGGAAAGCTGCTCAAGCAGCCCGGCGCGGTCGCCATGGCCGGCGGCGGAGATCTGCTGGGCGCGCTGAAAGACGATATTTTCGAGGAATACCCCAAGCTGGTGGTCAATCTGAAGACCATCCGGGGTCTGGACGGCGTGGAAGTCAAAGACGGGTATCTGGAGCTGGGTGCGCTGAACACGCTGGCAAACCTGAGCCGGAACGAGCTTGTGCAGAAATATGCCCCCATCGTCGCGGAGGCGGCGGGTCAGTGCGCTTCCCCCGCCCTGCGGGAGACGACCACGCTGGGCGGCAACCTCTGCCAGCTTCCCCGCTGCTGGTATTTCCGCAAGCTGGATAACCGCTTCGACTGCGCCCGCAAGGGCGGCGAACGCTGCTTCGCCTTCACCGGCGACAACCGCTACCACTCCGTCTTCGGCCCCTGCGTCTTCAAGGGCGCGGACGGGAAATACCGCACCTGCCTCGCCGTGAATCAGGCGGAGCTGGCCCCGGTGCTGTGCGCGCTGAATGCGGAGATCGTCACCACCAAGCGTACGATTCCGGCGAGGGGCTTTTTCGCCGTGGGGCTGATGTGCTCCACCTTTCTGAAACAGGGCGAGATCGTCAAGTCTGTCCGCGTCCCGCTGCCGAAGGAAGGGCAGGTCAGCCGCTATAAGCGCTTCTCCTTCCGCAAGAGCATCGACTTCCCGGTGGTCAATCTGGCCTTCACGGTCGTGGACGGGCAGTATTGCATCTACTTCGGCGGCGTCGCGCCGCTGCCGTGGCACGCCGAGGCGGCGGAAGCCCTGCTGAACGGGCAGGCCCTCACGCCGGAGCTGTGCGAGGCTGCGGGCAATGCCGCCATCAAGGGCGCGTCGCCCACGGAATCCAACGCCTATAAGCTCCAGCTCATGCGCACGCTGCTGAAGCGGGAGCTGCAGAGCCTGTAACTTATACCTTTTGAACGCGCCCCGACGCTCGTCGGGGCGCAGTTTTCACCCCAGCAGATATTTCAGCATCCGCTCCGGGTTCTCCAGAAACTGCTTCGTCACCTGATAATGCTCCGTCTCCCGGTAATCCACCGATCTGATGCCATCCGCGCCCAGCCGCAGGATCTCCGCGCCGGGGTATGCCATGAGGATGGGCGAATGGGTGGAGATGATGAGCTGGCTCTTTTCTTCCTCCAGCCGCCGGATGTGGCACAGCAGCGTCAGCAGCCGGTTGGGGCTGAGCGCGGCCTCCGGCTCATCCAGCAGATACAGGCCGTGACCCTTGAAGCGATGCTCTATCAGCGCGAGGAAGCTCTCCCCGTGGCTCTGCCCGTGGAGCGGCACGCCGCCGAAGCCCGCGAGGGTGCGTGGGTCCCGGTCGATATACGCCGCTGCGTTGTAAAAGCTCTCCGCCCGCAGGAAAAACCCGTCCTGCGGGCGATTGATCCCCTTCACCACGGTGAGATACCGGTACAGCTCGCTGTGGGTATCGGCGGTGGAGAAATTGAAATTCACCGTGCCGCCCTCCGGATTGAAGCCCATATTCACGGCGATGGCCTCGATGAGCGTGGACTTGCCCGCGCCGTTTTCCCCGATGAGAAAGGTCACCGGCCTGCGGATGGGCAGCTCCTCCATCTCCATCAGAGCCTTCAGCACCGGCAGACGGGTGAGATAGCTGTCTTCCGGCAGACCGCGGCGGAGCTTCAGCCCGGTCACGTAGAGCTTTGACAGCATGGTGCGCACCTTCCTTCCGTTTTTGCGTATTCTATCACGCGCCCCTGTCCCGTTTACCGGACAGGGGCATATTTCTGCCTTCGGAACGCATACTATCTCAAAACGGAGCATCGGGAGGACGGGTCATGCGTCTCAATCAGGATTCGGAAGTAACGGCGGCAGAGACGGAGGCGGAGCGGGCGCTGCCGGAGGTACGGGAGCTGGGCGCTTCCACCCCCTGTGGAGAAGCGGGGGCCATCCACTGCCTCACCATCGCGGGGCAGATCGAAGGGCATACGCTGCTGCCCGCCTCGGCCAAGACCACGAAATACGAGCACGTCATGCCCCTGCTGGCGGCGGTGGAGGAAAGCCCGGACATCCGCGGCCTGCTCATCCTGCTGAACACCGTGGGCGGCGACGTGGAGGCGGGGCTGGGCATCGCGGAGCTGATCTCGGGCATGAAGACCCCCACGGCCTCGCTGGTGCTGGGCGGCGGGCACTCCATCGGTGTGCCGCTGGCGGCGGCTGCCTCCCGCAGCTTCATCGCCCCTTCCGCCGCCATGACGCTGCACCCCGTCCGGCTGACGGGCGTGGTCATCGGCGTACCCCAGACCTACGGGTATCTGGAACGGATGCAGGAGCGCATCGTGCGCTTCATCACCGCCCACTCCCGCATCCCCCGGGATACGCTGCTGGAGCTGATGCGCCGCACCGGGGAACTGGCGGGCGACGTGGGCAGCGTGGTCTGCGGCGCGGAGGCGGTGGAGCTGGGCCTGATCGACGCGGTGGGCGGCCTCTCCGATGCGCTTGGTTATCTCCATGCCCGCATCGCCGGGGCGAACGGGGCATAAAATCATCCCGCTTCCCCAGCCTTGAGGACAGAATTATGCCTTGTCATTCTTCCCGAACCGTGATAGAATAATATGAATTGATATCGCCGTCAGGCGCCGTGGGCTTTTGCCTCGAGAAAGGAGAAAACGCTATGTCCGTCTGGTTCGCCGCTTTTCTGGGACTGGTGCAGGGGATCGCCGAATTCCTGCCCATTTCCAGTTCCGGTCATCTGGCCATTTTTCAGACCTTCTTCCACATGGAGAACGTGGAGGAGACGCAGATGCTCTTCGACGTGCTGCTCCATCTGGGAACGCTCATCTCCGTCTGCATCGTCTATCGGCAGGACATCGTCGATGTGGTGAAGGAGCTGTGGGCCATGCTCATGGGGCTGTTCGGGAAGAAGACCGAGCGGCGCGTTCCCGTGCGGCGGCTCATCGTGCTGGTCATCCTGTCCACGATCCCGCTGGTGCTGGCCGTTCTGGTGGATGATTACATCGAGGCGCTCTATTCCAGCACGCTCTTCATCGGCATCGCCCTGCTCTGCACCGGCGCGCTGCTCTACATATCCGATAAGCTCCCCTCCGGCAAAAAGACGGAGAAGGACGCCACCGCGGGCGATGCGCTGCTGGTGGGCATCTTTCAGGCGGTCGCCGTGCTGCCCGGCATCTCCCGCTCCGGCAGCACCATCACGGCCGGTCTCCTGCGGGGCTACGACCGGAAGTTTGCCGTGCGCTATTCCTTCCTGCTCTCCATCCCCGCCATCGTGGGCGCGAATATCCTGAAAATTTCCGACGCGGTGAAGACCGGATTCGATTCCAGCCTGCTGCTCCCCTATCTGGTGGGCATGGTCGTCGCCGCCGTTTCCGGCTATTTCGCCATCAAGCTGGTGAAGCTGCTCATGGACAAGGGCAAGTTCGGCCGCTTTTCCTATTACTGCTTCGCCGTCGGTATCCTGACCATCCTGCTCACCATCATTCTCTGAACCTGTTAAGAAGGAGGAACGCCATCCATGGCGACCGCATCCAATCAGAAATCCACTCAGAAATCCGGCAGCACAAGATCCGCAGCCGGAAAGTCCGGCAGCACTGCCGGGAAAAAGACCGCGTCCGGTGCCGCCGCCAGATCCGGCAGCCGGAGCACGGCCTCCAAAAGCGGCTCCAAAACCGCAGGCAAAGGCAGCGCGAAGTCCGCGCCGGTGAAGGATCCCATCCACAATCGGGACCTGAAGGTGCTCATCTGCATCGTGCTGGCGGCCTTCTCCATCATCGGCTTTTTCACGAAGGAGGGCCTGTTCATCTGGTTCTTCCGCCGTTTCGTGCAGGGGCTGGTGGGCAAGGGCTTCTTCTTCCTGCCGGTGGCGCTGCTGTTCTGCGCCGCCATGCTCCTGTTCGTGCGGGATCGGCCCCTCGGCGGGCGCATCGCCTGCACGCTGCTGATGACCGTCACGGTGGGCGCGATGCTCCACCTCTTCGGCTGCACGACGGAATTTGAAGTCAAGCTGAGATCGCTGGGCGACCTGTATGACGCGGGCGTTCTCCCCGGCACGGCCGGGAGCGGCGGCGCCATCGGCGGCATTCTCGCCATTCTGCTGGAATCGCTGCTCACAAGAGTGGGCGCGGCCATCGCCCTCATCGTCTGCACGCTGTTCCTGCTGTTCACCGCCGTGGATATGACGGTCGCGGCCCTCATCGAGCGCAGCCGGGAGAGCGCGAAGCTCAAGGCAGAGGAATGGAAGCTCATGCGCGAGGAGGAACAGCGCAAGGCCGAGGAACGGCGCAAAACCGCCGAAGCCGCCGTGCGGGAAAAGCGGGAACGGGCCCCGGCCCCGGCGGAGGATCCCTTCGCGGAATTTGAACTGCCCCGCCACCCCGTCACCGCATCCGCGCCGGAAAAGCCCGCCGCCCCGGCGGGTGCCCCTTCCCGCGGCAGGGGGCGCGCCCAGATCGTCATCGGCCCGCTGGAGGGGCTGGACCGGGATAATCCCCCT
>JAZQQF010000189.1:0-5984 GCA_045628925.1 Oscillospiraceae bacterium
GTGAACGACCGTACCTATTGGCGCATTGTCGCGGAAAACGATCTGCGCTACGCCGACTATATTGCTGCGCTCAACGAATTGGATCAAGCATACACCTTTGCGCAGCACCCTGAGAATGTAACCCTGCGCGTGCCCACCGCGCATACCGCCGCACCCTCCATCCCGGAGGGCACTGTGGCAGTGGGCTGAATCAATTATGCGCGGAACACCGCGGGAAAGAGGTAACTATGGAAGAAAATATGCAGCCAATGCAGGAAACCCCGGAAACACCGGAGGTCCCGGAAACCCCGGAAGCCCCCCGGCCCCCCGGGGAAGGGGACGGCAGCATGGCCGACCTGCTCACCATGGCGCAGATGCCCGCGCTCCCCATCGGAACGCCCGCGCTGCCGGAAAGCAGCAGCGAGTATTCCAAGTTCCTCGCCATGCAGGCGCTGCAGCTCTGCTCCGGCCACACGGCGGATGCCACCCGCAGCCTCTTTGAAACGGCGGGCTTCGAGGTGGTGAAGCAGCAGAATTTCGACAAGGACGACGCCGATCCCTCCCACACCTGCGCATGGACGCTGGCGAAGCGGGAGCTGGACTACGCCGGCGAAACGCGCACGCTCTACACCATCGCCGTGCGCGGCACCAACGGCGGCGAGTGGTACTCCAATTTTGACTTCGCCCCCTCCCACGATGACGGCGCCCAGTACGCCGAAAACTTCCTCGCCTGTGCGCAGGAGGTGCTGATGGGCGTGCAGGAGGAGCTGATGAGCGCGGAAGACCCGCTCATCCTCGTCTGCGGTCACAGCCGCGGCGCGGCCTGCGCGAACCTTGTGGGGCTGCTGCTGGATGAGGCCGCGCAGGACTCCGAGGGCATCTTCGTCTATACCTTCGCCACCCCCACCACCGTGCGGGGCGACGCGCTGAAAAAGGACTATCCCAATATCTTCAACCACATCAACCCCTGCGACCTGGTGCCCATGGTGCCGCTCTGCGGCTGGGGCTACGGGCGCGCCGGAACGGACATCCTCCTGCCCGGCGACGAGGAACAGGCGGCGAAGCTCGCCGCGGGCCTCGGCAGCCTGCTGCTCCTTGCGCCGGATATCTCCAGCTATTACGACGACCGTCACAGCCTCACCGGCCCCGGCCTCAGCGACGAGGGCATGACCGCCTTTGAGGTGATGAACCTGCTCACCGGCTCCTTCCTGCTGGCGGACGGCGGCTTCGGCGGCATGGGCGCGGGCGGCGATATGAGCGGCGGCGGCATGGACATGAGCGCCATGCTCTCCCCGGAGAGCGACCTTGCGCCGCTGTTTGGCATCCTCGCCTCCGGCATGGCGGACGGCGGCGCGGGCACGATGAAGCTCCTGATGCAGCATATGCCCGCCACCTACCTGAGCCTGCTCACGAATATGGAATAAGAAAAACCTGCCATCCGATACTTTCGGGTGGATAAGGAAGTATTTTCGGATGATGGATTTTGTACGGCAAAATCCGATGCTCGTTAAACGTGCAGATAAATTAGAATTTGTTAGGGAGAGCACATAATGAAAAATCAATATATCCAACTTGTGCCGCCAGACCTATCTCTTGCGGAACAGATGGTTGATTACTACAAAAGAAACAGGAATTTTTTAGAAGCTTTTGAACCTGTGCGAAGTGAAGAGTTCTTTTCTCTGAAATATCAACAAACACTATTAAAAAGGGAAATATCACAGTATGAAGAAAAAACAGCATTTCATTTTTATATACTTCCGGTAGAGCAACCCACAAAAATCATAGGTGTCATTGGGTTAACCAATATAGTATGGGGCCCGTTTTGTTCTGCTTTTATGGGATATAAATTAGACAAGGATTTTGTTAACAAAGGGTATATGTCTATCGCTGTAAATATGTTGACCCAATATGCTTTTAAAGAATTAGGATTACATCGAATAGAAGCAAATGTGATGCCGAGAAATAAAGCTTCTTTAAGAGTTCTAGAAAAAAATGATTTTATTAATGAGGGAGTTTCAAAATATTATCTAAATATCAATGGGGTATGGGAGGACCATATTCATATGGTGAAAATAAATTATGCAATGCACTAAATCCTAATTTGTCGAACTAAAAGATACCCCACCGAAGAAGTGTTTATCCTCTTCGGTGGGTTTGTTCTGCCAAAATACTTCCTTATCGCCACGAGGCAATCGGATGGCAGGTTTTTTGATGGGGTTTCGTTGGGGCGCTTTTCTGCGGGCGATTCACGAATCGCCCGTCCCCCGGCGAATCCGCACCCGCTCCGCTATGCCTTCAATCCCGCTCCTTGTAATACAGCATACAGTGGCAGAAGCCCTCAAATTCCGGATCCGCGATCTGCTCCCGGAACTCCCGGCACATACACTTCGTATCCTCCGTGCGCTCCCGGCGGCAGGGGCAGTAGCCCCCCGTCTCCTTCAGGCCCTGCTTCACAAGGTCGGCGATCTCCCGGTCGGGATTCAGCTTGACGCTCATGCCCGGCTCGCGGCGATCATGGCCTGCAGGTTCTCTTTCGGCGCCAGCCCCACGGACTGGTTCACGGCCTTCCCGTCCCGGATAAAGACGAGGGTGGGGATCGCGTCCACACGGAACTGCATTGCCAGCATCGGCTGCTCATCCACGTTCACCTTGCCGAACTTCACATCCGGCAGCTCCCCCGCCAGCTCCTCCACGATGGGGCTGAGCATCCGGCAGGGGCCGCACCAGCTGGCCCAGAAATCCACCACGGTGAGGCCGGAGGCGGTCTCCTCCGCAAAATTTTCCGAAGTCAGAACGATCGGTTTCATTTGTAATCTCCTTTCCAGACGCTTCAATTTCTGCGCTCATTTTACTATCTTTCCCCCGTTTCCGCAAGAAAATCCCTGTAAATTTCCCGTGAACGGTGGATATTCCCGGCAGGATATGGTAAGATACCCGCATCTGAGAACAAAACCGAATGAGAGGATTGATTTCAATGCTGACCAAGAAACAGAATATGCTGGAAGTCATGAAGGGCTCCAAGGGCAACCCCGACCGCTTCTGCAACTCCTATGAGGCCATGGTGCTGGCCTACACTCCCGTCATGATGGCGGGCAACTTCCCCACCAAGGGCGGCCCCAACACCGTCAACAGCTGGGGCGTGACCATGAGCTTCCCCGCCAACGTGCCGGGTATGTTCCCCGTGCATGACGCGGAGCACATCGTCATCAAGGACATCGAGCATTTCCGCGATTACGTGACGCCCCCCTCCGTGATGTTCCCCGAGGAGGCGTGGGAGCCTTTCGTGAAGATGGCCGACGCCATCGACCGGAACGAATACTTCGTCTGCCCCTTCGTCGCCCCCGGCATCTTCGAGCAGACCCACAACCTGATGAGCATCAGCGAAGCGCTGGTGGCCCTGTATGAATACCCCGACGAGATGCACGACCTGTATAAGATGCTCACCGACTGGGAGCTGGCCTATGCCGAGCAGATCGTGAAGTATCTGAAGCCCAACGGCCTCTTCCATCACGATGACTGGGGCAGCCAGCTCAGCACCTTCATGGCTCCCGATATGTTCGAGGAGTTCGTGCTGCCCTGCTATCAGCAGGTCTACGGCTATTACAAGGATCACGGCGTGGAGTGCATCGTGCACCACTCCGACTCCTATGGCGAGACGCTGGCGGATTACATGGTGGACATGAAGATGGACGTGTGGCAGGGCGTCATGAGCACCAACAATATCCCCGAGCTGGTGAAGAAGTACGACGGCAGGCTGACCTTCATGGGCGGCATCGACAACGGCAAGGTGGACCGGGAGGACTGGAGTCAGGAAGCCATCCACGACATGGTCTTCGACCTGTGCAGGAAGATCGGCCCCAGGGGCTTCATCCCCTGCACCACCATGGGCGGCGCGGAGAGCATCTACCCCGGCGTCTATGAGGCGGTCATGGCTGAGATCGACAAGGCCAGCAAGGAACTGCTGTAATTCGACAAAATTCACGCTTTTTCTCCCCTGCGGGCTTTCCGCAGGGGAGATTTTGAAAGGGAAACGAAATGGAATGGAATTTTGAACGGTATCCCGCAGCGCTGACTCTTTCCATGGACGACGGGCGGGATTATCCCCTCGCCTTCCTCTCCGGCGGGCGCGTATCGTGGGCGGGGCAGGAATGCGCGTATCACCTGCTCCATGCCGCCGAGGATCTGTATCTCCTGACCTTCGACGAGGCCGCGTCCCCCCGGGTGAACCGCACCCTCGCGCTGGACATGGCTTCCGGGCTGACGACGATGGTGACCTGCCGGCAGGGCGTGAACCCGAAGCGCCCCACCTATATCGCCACGGACATCCTCACCGGCGCGTTCGCCCTGCCGGGGCTGGAACCGGACTTCCGCCGCCACGGCTATACCCGCGACCTCGTTGGCAAGGCCATCCGCTGGGCCTACTCCCCGGATTTCGCCATCGTGCATATCTACGTTTCCGAGCGCTACTACCGCATCAAACTCCTCCGGCGCATGGGCGACCCGGACAGTCCCTATGAGGTCGCCATGCGGAACTACGTTGACCGGACGGAGCCTGCCTATTACCTCCGCATCCGGCCGGGCGTGGTGCTCTTCGGCTTCACGGAGGACAATATGGATAAGGTCACCGGGCCGGAGATCGCCTGCGCCAGCCGCTGCCAGCTCATCGACCTGAACAGCATGACCACCGTGGGCCGGGGCTTCGGGCAGATAGGCGGAGAGCTGGACCTCTTCCGCGCCGAGGGCAGCTTCTTCGAGGTCACGGACGCGGAGCGCAGCCCGGAGTGCGGCTATTATCTCTGATGCGCGGCGGGCAGGACCGCAGAAATCGTGATATTATCCCGTCTGTCAGATTCCTGCCAAAAGAAACGCCGGAAAATTCGGTAAATTGATGCAAATTTGCGGTTTACAGCACACGCCGGGAATGCTATATTATGCTTATGATACTATAAGACCCTTCGGATTTAGATTTGTATAAGGAGGCTCCCCCTATGGCTCGCAAGCTCAAAACCATGGACGGCAATACTGCCGCAGCCCATGTAGCCTACGCGTTTACCGAGGTCGCCGCGATCTACCCCATTACGCCGTCTTCCGTGATGGCGGAGCAGGCCGATGAATGGGCCGCACACGGCCGCAAGAACATCTTCGGCCAGCCGGTCAAGCTGGTGGAAATGCAGTCCGAAGCCGGCGCCGCCGGTGCGGTGCACGGTTCCCTGCTCTCCGGCGCGCTGACCACCACGTTCACCGCCTCTCAGGGCCTGCTGCTCATGATCCCCAATATGTTCAAGATCGCGGGCGAACTGCTGCCCTGCGTCATCCACTGCTCGGCCCGTACCGTCGCCACCCACGCGCTGAACATCTTCGGCGACCACAGCGACGTGATGGCCTGCCGCGGCACCGGCTTCGCCATGCTGGCTTCCGCCAACCCGCAGGAGGTCATGGATCTCGCCGCCGTGGCGCATCTGAGCGCCATCAAGGGCAGCCTGCCCTTCCTGCATTATTTCGATGGCTTCCGCACCTCCCATGAGATCGACAAGGTGCAGGTCTGGGATTACGACGAGCTGAAGGAAATGCTGGATATGGACGCGGTGCGCGCCTTCAAGGACAAGGCGAACCTGCCCGCCCATCCCATTCTCCACGGCTCCGCCCAGAACCCGGATATCTTCTTCCAGAACCGCGAAGCCGCCAATCAGGTCTTCGACGCCATGCCCGACGTGGTGGAAGGCTATATGAACGAAGTGAACCGCCGCACCGGCTCTAACTACAAGCTCTTCAACTACTACGGCGCGGAGGACGCGGAATACGTCATCGTCGCCATGGGCAGCGTGTGCAACACCGCCGAGGAGATCGTGGACTATCTGAACGCCCAGGGCGAGAAGGTCGGCTGCATCAGCGTGCATCTGTTCCGCCCCTTCAGCGCGAAGCATCTGCTCTCTGCCCTCCCCGAGACCGTGAAGAAGATCGCCGTGCTCGACCGCACGAAGGAATCCGGCGCGCTGGGCGAGCCG
>JAZQQF010000190.1:0-5713 GCA_045628925.1 Oscillospiraceae bacterium
GAAGCAGCCAGCTCCTTGGTAGGCTTGAAGGTATCGGAGGTGTAGTACTCGGTGACCTTGCCGATGGCAACGCCCGCAGCCAGACCGGCCACGATGGAGATGTAAACACCGAAGTTCTCGATGCCCAGCAGCCACCACACGCCGAAGAAGCTGACGATGGCGGTGGCGATGGCGGCAAAGTTGGTGCCGCGGCTCAGAGCGCCGAGCAGTTCCTTCTGGCTGGCCTTTTCCTTCGTCTTCACGAAGAAGGAGCCGATGAGGGAGAAGATCACGCCGACGGCGGCCATGATGAGAGGCAGAGCCACGGCATGGGTAGCATCGATAGCGGGGATCTTGTTGAACGCAACGACGCCCAGCGCGCAGGTGGAGAGGATGGAGCCAACGTAGCTCTCGTACAGGTCAGCGCCCATACCGGCGACGTCGCCCACGTTGTCGCCCACGTTATCGGCGATGGCGGCGGGGTTGCGGGGGTCGTCCTCGGGGATACCGGCTTCGGTCTTACCGACCAGGTCGGCGCCCACGTCGGCGGCCTTGGTGAAGATGCCGCCGCCCACACGGGCGAACAGGGCCATGGAGGAAGCGCCCATGCCGAAGGTGATCATGGTAGCGGTGGTGACTTCGAGGGTCTCATGGAAGACTTTGGTGAGCAGGGCATACCAGATGGTGATGTCCAGCAGGCCGAGGCCGACCACGGTGAAGCCCATGACGGTGCCGGCGGAGAACGCCACGCGAAGGCCGGTGTTCAGGCTCTTCTGAGCGGCGGCGGCGGTACGCGCATTGGACTTGGTGGCGATGGTCATGCCAATGAAGCCGCTCAGACCGGAGAACAGGCCGCCGGTGAGGAAGGCGAAGGGCACGTACCAGGTCAGCAGACCCAGCGCGGCCATCACGCAGATGATGGTGACCATGCAGATGAAGAAGATCGCGACCGTCTTGTACTGACGGCTGAGGAAGGCAGCTGCGCCCTTACGCACGTTCTGAGAAATACGCTTCATCAGATCCGTGCCTTCATCAAAGCCCATGACCTTCTTCGCCTGAAGCAGGACGAAGACGAGGGCGATGATGGAAGCGAGCAGGCTGACGATCCACAGATTACCGAGGATAAATTCCATACTCTGTGTTCACTCCCGTTTTTATTTTTTGGGTTTAAGCAGCGAATGATATTATAGCATAGCCTTTTCGGTTCGACAAGGAGAAACAGATAGAAATTACGAAAAAAGTCAACCAAATTGTTGTTGCATTTTGGGGGCAAATTCGGTATGATAGACACAACATATCGTAAGTATACGATGGGAGGAAATGGTTTTCATTATGGCTAAGGAACGCATTTTTATCGACAAGACGGAGATCGTCGCCGGTGTCACCATGGGCAACAGCGCGACCCGTATGACATGGACGGCCGACCAGCTGCAGGAGATCACCATCATGAAGATGGAAGTGAAGAAGCTGTTCAAGAAGCAGATGCAGGAAATGATCTCCATCCGCAAAAAGAGCGAGCCCATGGGCACGCCCATCATCAAGACCAAGGCGGACGAACCCTACTGGGAAGGCTACAAGAAGCAGCTGGAAGAGTTCTGCAAGAAGAACCGCGTGAACTTCATCGATATGAGCAAGGGAATGCCGGTGCCCCCGCAGGGCTGATCAACAAAAAACGGAAAGACGGAACGGTCTGAGACCGCTCCGTCTTTTGTTATATCGGATATCCGAGGATGCCGGGCAGCTCATTCAGATCCCGGATCTCCCGGTCGAACCGCACACCGGTCGTGTTTTCCGCGCCGCCGGGGTTATACCAGCAGGCAGGGATGCCCGCGTTCTCGCCGCCGCGCATATCGCTGGTGAGAGAATCGCCGATGAGCAGAACTTCCTCCCGCTCCACAGGACCCAACTGCGCACGGACCCGCTCCAGCGCCCGGTCAAAGAAAACCGGACTGGGCTTTTCCGCGCCCAGCTCATCGGAAATGAACCACCCGTCGAGAATGCCTTTCAGCCCGCCGCGCTCCAGCTTCCGGTGCTGGGCTGCGGCGGTGCCGTTGGTGACGGCGTACTGCCGGTATCGGCGCCTGAGCGCGGTCAGCAGCGAAAAGGCGTCGTCATGAAAGCAGATGGTGTCGCCCAGATCCAGCTGATACTGGGCGTTGAAGGCTTCCACGCAGCCGGTATCCAGCCCGTATTTCCCGAAAAACTCCCGAAACCGCAGCGTGAGGATTTCCACCTTCGTCAGTTCGCCCCGTTCCAGCCGCTTCCAGTAGCGGAGATTGATGGCGGAATAGTCCCGCAGCATCTCCTCCGTGCATTCGCCCAGCTGCATGGCCGCGAAGCCCTTGCGGATGGCGGCCCGCTCGGAGGCCTCGAAGTTCAGGACCGTCCCGTCGATATCCCAGAACAGGACGCGGATACGCTCCGGTAAAAAGCTCACCGGACGTGCTTCTCCGCGATCTTTACCAGCAGCTCCACGATCTTCCGCATCTGCGGCACGGAGGCGAACTCAAAGCGCCCGTGGCAGTTGCCGCCGCCGGTGCAGAGGTTCGGGCAGGGGAGACTCATGTGGGAGAGCATGGCGCCGTCCGTCCCGCCGCGCACGGGGCTGATGACGGGCGTGATGCCCAACTCCGACATGGCTTCCTTCGCCCGGTCGATGATCTCCATGTGGGGAAGGATGAACTCCTTCATATTATAATAGCTGTCCTTGACCTCGGCCTCCACGGTGCCCGCGCCGTACTTCCCATTCAGATAGTCGGCGATGGCGAGGAAGCGGGCCTTCTTCTCGGCGAACTTCTCCCGGTCGTGGTCGCGGATGATGTAATACGCTTCGGCCTTTTCCACATCGCCGCTCAGGCCGCCCAGATGATAGAAGCCCTCATAGCCCTCGGTATACATGGGGTTCTCCACCGGCGGCAGCATATTCTGAAATTCGATCGCCATGAGCAGGGCATTGCGCATATTGTTTTTCGCTGCACCGGGATGGCTGCTGCGGCCGTGAACGGTGAGATGGCCGGAGGCGGCGTTGAAGTTCTCGTATTCCATGCCGCCCAGCGGGCCGCCGTCCACCGTGTAGCCGAAATCCGCGTCGAAGCGGGGAATATCGAATTTCGCCACGCCGTTGCCCACTTCCTCGTCCGGCGTGAAGGCGATGCGGATCTCCCCGTGGGGAATTTCGGGATGCGCCAGCAGATATTCCGCCATGGCCATGATCTCCGCCACGCCGGCCTTATCGTCCGCGCCCAGCAGGGTGCTGCCGTCGGTCACGACCAGCTCCTCGCCGATATAGCTTTTCATGAAGGGGAACTCCGCGAGGCTGAGGATATACTTCCCGTCGCCGCCGAGGTCCACGTCCTCGCCGGTGTAGGCGATGACGCGGGGCTTCACGTCCTTGCCGCTGACGGCGCCGGAAGTATCCATATGCGCGATGAAGCCGACCTTCGGCGCGGTCTTTCCCTCCGGCAGATTCGCGGGCAGGGACGCATATACGTAGCAGAACTGCTCGTCCAGATAAACGTCGGCAGCGCCCATTTCCTGCAGCTCCTTTGCCAGCATACGGGCAAGGTCAAACTGCTTCTGCGTGCTGGGATGGAGGCCGTTTTCCTCCGATTGCGTATCGATCTTTACATACCGCAGAAAGCGGTCCAGAACGTCTTCCATATTCTCCTCCTGTGTCGTGCCATAAGCGGCGTAATCTTATGTTTATTATTCCCGCTGATCCCGCCTTTGTCAAGGGGCGGTTGACATCGGAGCGCAAAGGAATTAAGATATATTTATAATGTATCTCAGGGAGGACAGACATGGAACCGACGATCGAAGAACTGAAATCGCAGCTGCGGGCACTGGTGGAAAAGCAGCATGCTTATCAGCACGCCTCCGGCATTCTGTATTACGACGCGGCGACAGCTGCGCCCCGCGGCAGCGCGGCTGACCGGGGAAAGACGCTGGCAGTGCTCAGCGAGGTGGAATATGAGCTGCAGACCGGGGAGGAGACCGGGAAACTGCTGCTGGCGCTGGATGCGCGGAAGGACGAGCTGGATCCCATCACGAAGCGGGAGGTCAGCGAACTGAAACGCGCCTATGAGCGCACGAAGAAGATCCCCATGGACGAGTATGTGGCCTACAGCGTCCTGCTGAACGAGGCGGAGGCCGTGTGGCACAAGGCGAAGGAGGAGAGCGACTGGGCTTCCTTTGAGCCGTATATGGAAAAGATCGTGGCCTATAACCGGAAGCAGGCGGGCTGGCTGGATTCGGAGAAAAAGCCCTATGACGCGCTGCTGGATGAATATGAGCGCGGGCTGAGCATGGAGAAATGCGACGCCTTTTTCGACACGCTGAAACGGGAACTGGTGCCGCTCATCCGGCGCATTTCCGAAAAGGGCTGGCAGCCGGACTGCGGCTTTATCACGAAGGAATATCCCATCGAGCAGCAGCGCAAGCTCTCCGACTGGCTCATGGAGGCCATCGGCATCGACCGGGAATACTGCGCCATCGGCGAAACGGAGCATCCCTTCACGGACGGGTACTCCAAGCATGACGTGCGCATCACCACGCATTACTATCTGAACGACCCGCTTTCCAGCCTGTTCAGCGTGGTGCATGAGGGCGGTCACGCGCTGTATGAGCTGAACGTGGCGGACGAGCTGCAGGGCACGGTGCTGGCCTCCGGCGTGAGCATGGGTATCCACGAATGCCAGAGCCGCTTCTTTGAGAACATCATCGGCCGCAGCCGGGGCTTCATCGCAAGGCTGCTGCCCAAGCTGCGGGAGCTGTTCCCGGCCCAGATGGAGGGCGTGACGGAGGAGATGCTCTACCGGGCGGCCAACGTGGCGCAGCCCAGCCTCATCCGCACGGAGGCGGACGAACTGACATACTGCCTGCACGTCATCATCCGCTATGAGCTGGAAAAGCAGCTGATCGACGGGACGCTGGCGGTCTCCGAGCTGCCGAAGGCGTGGAACGAAAAGGTGAAGGCCTATCTTGGGCTGGACGTGCCGGATGATAAGCACGGCGTCCTGCAGGACAGCCACTGGTCCGGCGGCGCCATCGGCTATTTCCCGTCCTACGCGCTGGGTTCCGCCTACGGGGCGCAGCTGCTGGCGAAGATGAAGGACACGGTGGACTTCGATGGGGCCGTTGCTTCCGGCGACCTGACGCCCATCCTCGGCTGGCTCACGGAGCGCATCTGGGCGAAGGGCAGCCTGTACGATCCGCAGGAGGTCTTCGAGCAGGCCGCGGGCGCACCCTTCGATGCGAAGTATTACACGGAGTACCTGACGAAAAAGTACAGCGAGCTTTACAGCGTATAAATCACGGGAGCCGCCCGACCGGGCGGCTCCCGTTTTATGACAGCTCCGCGGCGATGAAGTTCTCTGCCAGCGCCGTGACCGCATCGAAATCCACATACGGATGAACGGCGGCTTCCAGCCGGTCATGGGCGAGCTTTGCCAGCTGCAGCTCCTTCTGCGCCTTCTGCAGGAGGAAAGTCTGCTGCCCGGCAGCCTCCTTCCGGTCGCGGAGCTGCCCTCCGTCCGCGGCGTTCAGCATTTTTTCCAGATGGATCCTCCGGCTGCCCGCGCCGACCGTGAAGCCCAGCCCGATCTCCGGGAACAGCACGTGCGCCAGCTTGCGGGGGTCCAGCGGGTCGGGACAGGCGAGGGCGCAGGGCCCCCGCGCCTGACCCATCCTCAGGGCTTCCGCCCGGGACGCGTCAAGTCGGAGCGGAGCCATGTCG
>JAZQQF010000191.1:0-9697 GCA_045628925.1 Oscillospiraceae bacterium
GTCGGTGCTGACCACGTATTCCCGCTCATGGTTCAGGAACCCTTCCACCTGCTTCCGCCGCGTGGCATAGGGCAGCGCCCCGTAGATGATGGCAGGCTCCTTGCCGTGCATTCTAAGATCCTCCGCCACGCTCAGGACGCCCACCTTGGAGAAGGTGATGAGCGCGTCTCCCGGCTGGATGTCCAGATAGTCCACCACCCGGTTCATGCAGATGAGCGGCGTTTTCCGCTGGTGCTCGATGACCTCATATTCGTCGCCGCAGGCGCGGATGAGCCTTAAAAGCAGGCCCTTCGCCTCCGGTGCGGCGCAGAGATGCACCTCCCCCGCGAGAACGCCCAGAATCGCCCGCGTCCACGCATAGCCGCGCTCCCGGTCGCAGATCATCTGACATTCGTCGATGACCGCCACGTCGAAATGGCGCTTCATATCCAGCTTTTCCGCCGTGGCCGAAACGTGGGTATCCCCGTCGCGCACGTCCTCCTCCTCGCCGGTGGTGAGGCTGCAGTTCACGCCGTTATCCAGCAGCGTCTCCTGCGCCTCCAGCGCCAGCAGACGAAGGGGCGCCAGATACACGCCCGTGCCCGCCCGGATGAGCCGCTGAAAGCCCGCATAGGTCTTGCCCGTGTTCGTCCCGCCGATATGCACCACGAAATGCCGGGAAATGGCGCGGGCCTCCGGGTATTCGTCCTTGGGATTCAGGGCCACCAGCAGCTCCAGACTGCTGCGGATGGCACGGGGCACATAGAAAACCGAATAGAGATAGCTCAGCGGGTGGCTCAGCAGTTCCTGCGAGGGGAACTCCTCCATACGCAGCAGCTTCCCCAGCTCCGCCTCCGGCTGGGAGGCGGTGAAATCCGCGATGGCCCGCTCCGCGGCGGCCAGCAGCGCGGGGGTATACCGCTCCCGCAGCCGCGCCTGCGTTTCCTCCGGCGCGTTCCCCAGCCAGTAGCCCGCCGAGGCGAAGCGTTTCATCTCCGTGCCGGGGCTTGCGTCCGTATCGCCCGCGTGCTGCTCCAGCGCGAGGAAATGGCCCAGATAGCTGGCGGCCTTCCCCTCCCGCAGATTCGGCTGGGCATTAGCCCGCATGGTCATCAGGATGCCCTCATGGTAGTGCTTCGCCAGCACCTCCGCATCCGTGTCCGCCGAATCCGACACGGTCCAGCTCTCTCCGAGGAGCTGCAGCGAACCCTGCAGCCCGGCGGCCGCCTCGGTCTTTGCCCGCTGGACGGCGGCGCGTTCCGCCTCCTGCGCCCGCGCCTTCTGCGCCTGAAACGCCTCCAAATTCTCCGCCGCCAGCACGTCCTCCTTCGGCCATGAACGCACCGTGCGGCCGTTCAGCTGCCGATACTGGGGCTTTGGCAGGTAATCCTTTAACATGGAATCGGTCCAGCCCCGGCTTTTCAGGGTCCCGACCGACCAGAATTTTCCGTTTTTTCCGCCTGACATACCGTTTCTCCTGTATAATTGCTCAGTTGGGATAGTTTATCACACTTTTCTCCGTTTTACAACTTTCTATCTACTTCCCACCGGCGGAAAACTGTGATATACTGTCCTTTAGAATTCAAAACAAACTGGGAGGAACTTGATCATGACGAATATTGAACAGATCTCCGGGTTTTCCATGGACTTTTTCAGCCTGAAGGGCAAGGTGGCCATCGTCACCGGCGCCAATCAGGGTCTCGGCATGGGCTATGCGCTGGCCTTCGCGCGGGCGGGCGCCGACCTGTTCATCCCCCACTATACGGAGGACGTGAAGGATATCAAGGAGCTGATCGAGGCGGAGGGCCGCCGCGTGGAGTTCTATCGGGGCGACCTGCAGGATCGGGAGTATCTCCGCAGCATCCCCGGCAAGTGCCTGGAAGCCTACGGGCAGATCGACATTCTGGTGAACAACGCGGGTACCAACTGCTTCGCGGAGTTTCTGGAATTCCCCGACGAGGGCTGGGATCGGGTCATCAACGTGAACATGAACGCGGTATATCTGCTGGGTCATGAGGTCGCCAAGGTCATGGCGAAGCAGGGTCACGGCAAGATCATCAACATCGGCTCCGCCCTGAGCTACACCGGCGACGCGAAGTGCCCCGCCTACATCACCGCCAAGCACGGCGTCATCGGCATCACCCGCAGCTTCGCAAACGAGCTGGGGAAGTATAACATCCAGTGTAATGCCATCTGCCCGGGCTTCATCTACACGGAGGTGAACAAGGCCATCTCCGACGACCCGGTCTTCTATCAGCACATCACCGACCGCATCTCTCAGGGCCGCTGGGGCACGCTGGGCGACCTGATGGGCCCCGCCGTGTTCCTCGCAAGCCGCGCTCCCGACTATATCAACGGCGCCGACATCAAGGTGGACGGCGGCTTCTCCACGGTGCTGTAAGGCGCGGAAAATGGCATATTCCGAGTGCCACGGGCACATTTTCATGGACGGTCACGTTTTCAAGGAAGCGATGGACCTGCACCGGGGCGGCGTCGTGACGAACGTCATCGACGCGCGGCTCGCTTCCCTCCGGGATGCGAACGTGACCTATTACCGCGACGGGGGCGATAAACTGGGCGTGAGCGAATACGCCCGCACCGCCGCCGCCGACTACGGCATTGAATACCGCACCTGCATCTTCGGCACCCACAAGCGGAAGCAGTACGGCGGGCTGGTAGGTCTCCCCTTCGATACGGCCGCTGATTTCCGGGCGCTGGTGAAAACGCTGAAGGAGAAGAAGGCCGATTTCGTCAAGCTGATGATCTCCGGCATCATGGATTTTGAGACCTTCGGCGGGCTCAGCGGCGGCGGTCTGGAACTGGAGGAGATCCCGGAGCTTATTAAGATCGCCCACGGCGAGGGCTTCCGGGTCATGGCCCACGTAAACGGCGCATCGCGCATCAAGACCGCGCTGGAGGCGGGACTGGACAGCGTGGAGCACGGCTATTTCATGGACGATGAGTGCCTGACCCTGTTAAAGGAAACGGGCGCGGTCTGGGTCCCCACGCTGGCGGCCACTGCGGGCTTTGCCGGGCGGGCGGGCTTCACGGAGGGCGTCGCGGAGGCGAACATCCGCCACAGCTGCGAAAATCTCCGCAAGGCGAAGGAGCTGGGCGTGCTGGTCGCCGCCGGGTCGGACGCGGGGGCGGTGAACGTCCCGCCGGACACGGGCATCCATATCGAGCACGCGCTGCTGGCCGCCGCCGGGCTGACGGACGAGGATATCCGCCGGGGCGACGAGGCCATCCGCACCCGCTTCGTGTTCGGCGGCTGAACCTTTTGAAAAAGACTTGTGCTGGCGGGCCTGCTGTGTTATACTGAGTCTGTCAGATTGTCGCTGTTTCGGTTCATCATTGGCGGAGGTCGATCGTTTTGCTGGGTTATTATAATTATACGGTAATCGCTACCTATGTTTCGCTGGTCGTTTCCGTGCTGGGTATCTTTCAGGCATGGGAAGGGCGCAGCCTGCTGTCGATCTTCTGTCTGATGCTCTCCGGCCTGCTGGACGCGTTCGACGGGAAGATCGCCCGCACGAAGCTGGATCGGACGGAGGAGGAAAAGCGCTTCGGCATCCAGCTGGATTCCCTCTGCGACATGGTCTGCTTCGGTGCGCTGCCTGCGGCCATCTGCCGCAGCTTCGGTCTGAAAAGCGGCTGGGCGCTGTCGGTCTGCTGCCTGTATATCCTCTGCGCGCAGATCCGGCTGGCCTTCTTCAATGTGCAGGAGGAGGAGCGGCAGAGCAAGACCAGTGAGCGCCGCAGCTGCTATTCCGGTCTGCCGGTGACCAGCATCGCGCTCCTGCTGCCCCCGGTCTATCTGCTGCATAACCTCGGTGACGATGTGATGCGGTGGACGGCGGGCATCCTGCTGCTCATCGTGGGCGTTCTCTTCATCACCCCCATCCGCGTGCCCAAGCCCCACAAGGCGGGCATCATCGCGGTCGTCGCCGTCGGCATCGTGGAGGTCGTCCTCCTGCTGCTGACGTAAGAAAACATCGAATCAGATTCGGGCTGCTGCAAACGATTTGCAGCAGCCCGTTTTTTGTGCGGTGCAGGTTCACGAAAAGGGTACACGGGCGATTCGTGAATCGCCCCTACGGGTGGATTATGAATCGCCCAATGCATACAAGGAATCCCCCGCAGGTGCAGAAGCGCCTGCGGGGGATTCTGCTTTCTCAGTAGAAGATCTGTGCGATGGGGCTGTCCGCGTCGAGGATGAGGGTCTTTTCCTCCCCTGTCATGGAGGACTTCAGCGCGTCCAGCGCGATCATGAAGGTGTAGAACTCCGCTTCCGCTTCGGTGTCGTAGGCTTCGCTCAGGATGCGCATATACTCCGCGTCGCCCTCGGCCTTGATGATCTCGGCCTGTGCCTTGGCCTCGGCCAGCTCGATCTCCACGTCCTTGTCCGCCGCGTTGCGGATCTCCTTGGCCTGCTTCTCGCCGTCCGCCAGATAGCCGGCGGCGATGTTGTTGCGCTCAGAGATCATGCGGGCATAGACCGCGCTCTTGTTATCGTCCGGCAGGTCGATCTTCTTGGTCTCCACGGCCTGTAGGGTGATGCCGTAGCGGTCGAAGGAATCGCCGATGTTGTCCATGATGGCGTCCACCACCGCGCCGCTGCGCCCGGAGATGATCTGGTCGCGGGTCAAGCTGGACATGACGGTCTTGAGGGCGTTATACACGTTCGCGTTGATGCGGCTCTCCGCGTTCTCGATGCTGCCGGACAGGGTCTCGATGAACAGCCGCGGGTCATCGATGCTCCAGATGGCGAAGCAGTCAGCGATGAGGCTGGTCTTGTCCGCGCTGAGCAGGTCGCTCACCGGCAGGTCATAGAGCAGCACCGTGTTGGGCAGGGTGCTGACGGTCTGCACGAACGGCACCTTCAGATACAGGCCCGGCGCTTCCTTCACGTCCACCACCGCGCCGAACTGGGTGATGACGCCGTATTCATTCTGCTTCACCACGAAGGTACCCGTGGCGATGAGAATGGCCAGCAGGATGATGATGACGACCACGATGGTCAGGCCGATCTTTCCGCTCTTTTTCTTCGTCTTAGCCAAGTTCCTGCACCTCCTCCGTCACGCTTTCGCCGCCGGTGAAGTCATCCAGCGGCAGGACGGTGGTCAGCTCGCTGCCGTCCTTGCCCAGAATGATGACCTTCATGCCCGGGAACACGTCCGTCACCGTTTCATAGAACAGGCGCTGGCGGGTGATCTCCGGGAAGCGGGAATACTCCTTGTAAAGTTCCTCAAAGCGGGTGGCCTGACCGTTGGCTTCCGCGATGCGGGCAGCCCGGTAGGCTTCCGCCTGCTGCACGATCTCGTCGGCGTTGGCCTCCGCGGCGGGCAGCTCTTCGTTCGCGTATTTGTTCGCGTTGTTGATGGCGGTCTCCGCTTCCTGCTTACTGGTCTCCACCATCTTGAAGGCCTGCTGCACCTCCCGCGTGGGCGGCTCGGCATCCTGCATGGCGATGTTCACAAGGCTGATGCCCAGGTCTTCCTGCTCCAGACGGGCGGTGATCTTTTCCTTGATGGCCCCCTGTATTTCGGATTTGCCGGTGGTGATCACGTCGTCCACGTTATACAGGCCGATGGTGTCGCGGATATAGCTCTGGCAGAGCATTTTCAGGATGCCCACCGGGTCCTGACTGTTGTAGAGATACTTCACCGGATCCACCACGCGGTACTCCACGTAGAAGTCCACGTTGACGAAGTTGAAGTCCACGGAGATCATCACGCTCTCGTCCTCGATGGACCTGTCCGTCGCCGGGTCATAGCCGATGGCGAAGCCCTGCACGTTTTTGCTCACAAGGGTCTTTTTCTGGATCACGGGGATCTTGAATTTCAGACCGGAGGCGGTCACCACGCTGGGCTTGCCGAAGGTGGTAATGACCGCGTACTGATCCTCCCGCAGCTGATAAACGCTGCCGCCCACCAGCGCGAGGATGATCAGCAGGATCACCGCAGGGGCGACCCACTTGGCCGAAACGGGCTTGCGGGGCTTCTTCATGGGCTTTACTTCCCCGTCCACCACCACGTAATCGTCCTGCTGCTGTTTTTTCTTCTTCTGGATCGCCTGCACCGCGATGATCGCGGCGACGACCACAAGGATGAGGATAAACTGCATCTGCATCATTCCTTTCTTTATGTATCTTCAAACCCGATCGGGCCTGTCCTACTCTGCCGCTTTTGCTTCGGAGGAAGGGCCGCACAGGTCCTGCCCCTCCACCTGCAGGAAGGCGGCGACCATATACCGGCAGCCCGCCGCCCCATTGTGATCCGTGAAGCTGACGCTGCCCGCGCCGGACTTCCGCCCCACCTCCGTGAAGCGTTCGCTGCCCGGCTCGGCCCGGTAAATGATATAGCCCTGCGCGCCGGGCACCCGATCCCAGAACAGGAAATTGTAGCTCTCGCCCCGGCGGACGGTCAGCCCTGTGACCGCCTTCGGCGCGGTGATGAAGCGGACGTCCAGATCGGTCTCCGGCTCCACGCCCGGCACGCTGCCGGAGCCGGAGATCTGCCAGTAATCGAAATCGCCGTTATAGCGGGTCTGCACCGTCCAGTGCGCTAGCCACACCGGGTATCCGGCCTTCGCCAGCGCTTCGCCCACGGTGTCGTTCAGCATACTCTGGCCCGCATAGACCCCGGCGGTATAGCCGTGCGCCTCGATCTCCGCGCAGAAGGCGAGGCAGATGCGCGCATAGTCTTCCCCGCTGAGCCCGGCTTCATACAGCCTTCCCAGAAATCCGCCGTTTGCGTCGGCAGCCAGCTCGAAGTCCATCATCACCGGCAGGCCCAGCGCCCGCCCGTCCAGCAGCTCAAGAACGTACTGCGCTTCCTCCCGGGCTTCGTCCTCCGTGGTGGCCTGTGAGAAGAAGTAAACGCCCATGTCCATCCCGGCCGCCTCGGCGCCCTCATAGTTCATTTCAAAATTATCGTCCGGGTGCATCAGGCCCTCGCTGCCGTAGCCCCGGTAGCCGATGCGCAGGAACACGAAGCTCCGCCCGGAAGCGCGCACCGTTTCCCAGTCCATCTCGCCCTGATAGCGGGCCGCGTCGAAGCCGTCCTGCGTCCGGTCTGCCAGCTTCTCCCATTTTGCGTAGGCCGTGCGGTTTTCCGTCATGGGCTGCGACCAGTCGTATTCGTGCTTCAGATCATCGTCCCCGTACCAGCCGAGGAAGCGCCAGCCTTTGCGTTCGGGATCCTGCGGCGGCACAGGCAGGTCGCCATAGTCATAAACGCCGTCGGGCAGCTCGCTGCCGCCCCAGCTGTCATGCCGGAGGGTCGTAAGCTGCACCCAGCGGGCGTAAAGCACGGTGCCCTCGCCGCCCGGCTCGGTGAAATCAAAAGGTTCGGTCAGCTCGCTGTCGGCAAACCAGCCATCGAAGCGGTAGCCCGGCTTTTCCGGCGTTTTCGGCACCGGCACCGGCTGCCCCAGCTTCACGCGCAGCTGCTGGAAGGTGGCTTCGCCCTTCAGGGGATGCCCGGCCGCGTCCAGCGCCCCGTCGGTGAGCAGCGCCGTGTAGGGCGCGCAGACCTGCAGGCTCCCGATATCATGCAGCACGGCGTCCATGGGGGAAACGTGCAGCTTGCCCCATTTCAGCGGGGCTTTGCCCCGGAGGGAAAGGGACACGCTGTCAAACACCGTCACACACCCGCGGACGGACGCGCCGCTCTTTCTGCCCCGCAGCAGGAGGCTCCCCTCGCCGGAAACGGTCAGGTCCCCCAGCGCGGTGCAGCCGCTCCGGAGGCCGGAAACGGTATTCTCCCCATTCAGCACCAGCGTCAGGCTGCCCTCGGCATAGATCGCCGCGCCGCGGAAGCTCTCCGTGATCTCCGCGTCCGTCAGCGTCAGCACTCCGGTCAACGGGTCATATTCCGCGCTGCCGCCGCCGAAGGGAAGCGTTCCGCCCTCCGTCAGCTCCGTGCCGCCCACCCACAGGCGCTGCGGCCCGGTCATGATCCCCTCGTCCCGCAGCAGGATGAGGCATACCGCCGCCAGCAGCAGGGCGCAGAAAAGATTCCGAATCTGCTTCATTCGTCAGCTCCCATCCATGTGGTCTGTGCTGTGCTTCACGGCTTCCGCTGCCGGAACAGCCAGCGGCGAAATTCCGCGCTGGAATAGGCGGGTTCCCATGCGGCGTGGCCCGCCACCTCCTTCGGGTAGCCCCAGCGTTCATGGATATAGCCCGCCGGGTATTCCGTGCTGCGCACGTTCCCGCCCATCTTCCGCAGCAGGTTCCCCAGAATGCGGGAACCGCAGCTGAGGACGCCGGGCGCATCCACGCGCCACTCGATGGGCGCAAAGGGATCGTCTACCCCGTGGAAGGTCCACATGGGGATGTCCTTCGCGTTATATAGCACGGTGGGATCGCCGGTGCTGGCGATGGGGGCCGCAGCCGCCCAGAACGCCGGATATTTGCAGAGGTAATACCAGCTGCCCGTGCCGCCCATGCTCAGGCCGGTGAGATAGACCCGGTTCGCGTCCACGGGATTTTCCGCGAGGAACTGCTTTAAAAAGGCGATGAACGCCGCCTCGAAGGACGGGATCGTGAAGCTCCCGTCCGCTTCCGCCTGCGGGGCCAGCACATAACAGGGCCGCTCGGCCTGCTCCTCCGGCTCCGTCCAGATCACCGCGCCCCGGTTCCCGGCTACCTGCAGCTCATTGTCGCTGCCGCGCTCGCCGGAGCCGTGGAGGAAGATGACCAGCGGATAGCGCTGCCCGGCCTCCAGCTTCGGGGTATAGAGCCGATAATGCAGCTTATTCCCCGCCCCATCTGAAAATTCTCCGTATCCGAATGCCTTCGTCAGCTCCACGAAATGCGCATCCAGCACCCGTCCCGCTTCCGCCATGGCTTCCGCCTCCCTGTTTTTTTGCTTTTGATTTTACGCGAGATCTTTTCAAATTGCAATCATTTTGCGCACTTGAACTTTCCCGCAGGATACACTATACTATAAACAAATCCATAATATATGGACAAGCTGTAAAATCTGGGAGGAAAAAACGATGCGACTGCAGGTTGGAGATACCATCCCGAATCTTTCCGTGACCACCGCGTTCGGTTCCGCCGACTCCCTCTATGGGCTCATCGGCGGCAAAAATACCCTCATCTGGGCCGTGCGCTATATCGGCTGCCCGCCCTGCCACTATGATACCACCATGCTGGCCCGGCGCTGGGCGCGCTTTCAGGCCGCGAACGCCAATGTGGTCGTGGTCATGCAGTCCGACCCGGCGGTGCTGCGGGAAGCGACCGCCGGCGAGGAGATCCCCTTCGATATCGTCTGCGACCCGGAAATGAAATTCTATAAGGAACTGGACATCCGCCCCGCCGCGGACATGGAGGAGGCCGGCGGCGCGAAGATCGGCGGTCTGGAAAAGCTCATGGCCAAGGGCAAGGCCTGCGAGGAAATGGGCTACACCCACGGCAAGTATGAGGGCGATGAGCTGCAGCTCCCCGCCGTGTTCGTGGTGGACGGCGCGGGCAAGGTGCTGTTTGCCCACTATGCGCGGTATATCGCCGACCTGCCGGACTACGACGCCATGGCCGAGTTTCTGGAAAAGCTCTGAGCAGAACCATCAAATCAAAACCACCGGTGAAACCGGTGGTTTGATCTGGCCCTAGAAGGGCCTGTTACTGGCAGCGTCTCAAGACGCATGAATAAATCTGCCAATCGCATTTCTTTTTCAGGCCGCCGCTAAAGCGGCCTGTTTTTATGCC
>JAZQQF010000192.1:0-8161 GCA_045628925.1 Oscillospiraceae bacterium
CGGCCCCCGGCTCGTCCAGCTCCAGACCGTTCACCACGTTGATATACGCGTCGCAGGAGCCCATACCGAGCCTGCCGCGCTTTTCCAGTACCGCCAGCAGCAGCACGGAACGGTTAAAATTAAGCCCGTTGAAGTTTCTTCTGGGGTTATTCGCGTTTGTTTTAGAAACAAGTGCCTGAATCTCCGCGAGTATCGGACGGCTCCCCTCCATGACGCAGGTCACACAGGTGCCCGCCGCCCCCAACGGACGCCCCGAAAGCAGGCTTTCCGAAGGATTCGGGACCTCTTTCAGCCCTTCGCTGTGCATCTCGAACACGCCGATCTCATTTGTGGAGCCGAAGCGGTTCTTCACGGCGCGGAGAATGCGATAACCGGAGCTGCCGTCGCCTTCAAAATACAGCACGCAGTCCACCATGTGTTCCAGCACCTTGGGGCCTGCGATGGCGCCCTCCTTGTTCACGTGGCTGACGACGAATACCGTGACGCCTTCGTCCTTGGCAAGGCGCATGAAGGACATGGTGCAGTCCTTCACCTGCGGGACGCTGCCGGGTGTGGATTCCAGCGAAGCATGATACATGGTCTGAATGGAGTCCACGATCAGGATATCCGGCTGCGTGGAATGCACCGCTTCCAAAATCCCGTCCAGATCGGTCTCAATGAGGACATAGAGATTATCACCGCCGCAGCCGAGCCTGCGGGCGCGCATTTTCAGCTGGCGGCCTGATTCTTCGCCGCTCACATACAGGATCTTCAGCTCCTGCGGCAGGCTCCCGCAGAGCTGCAGCAGCAGCGTGGATTTGCCGATGCCCGGCGCGCCGCCCACGAGGACCAGCGACCCGTTCACCGCGCCGCCGCCCAGCACCCGATCCAGCTCGCCGATGCCGGTGGTGAAGCGAAGCTCCTCCCCGGTCTCCATCTCGTCCAGCTTTTCCGGGAGACGGCGCACGCCGCCGGAGACCGCTGGCCCCTTCGCCGCGCTTTCCTTATGCTCGACGATGGTGTTCCATGCGCCGCAGGCAGGACACTTCCCCTGCCACTTCATCGTTTCGTTGCCGCATTCGGTGCAGTAATAGATGGTCTTAGCCTTTGCCATATACGCGCTCCAATTCCGCAGCCTGCCGGAGGCAGGTCCCTGCGATGCAGATGCTTAGTCTCGTCTGATAGTCTTCCGCGCGGAGCCGTTCCAGCTCCGCCGGATTGGATAAAAACCCGCATTCGATGAGAACGGCCGGACAGGCCGCCTCCCGCATGAGGTAGATGTCTTCCGATATCGCGGCAGCCGACCGTTCCTTTTCGCAGAGCAGGCTCAGCTGTGCCTGCAGCGCCTGCGCGAAAGCCTCGCTCCCCGGCGCTTTCCCGAAAAAGACCTGCGCACCGGAAGGCCCGGCACCGGAATACTGGTTCTGATGGATGCTCACCAGCACCGCGCCGGGCGTCGTATTTACCAGCGCAGCGCGGGATTGCTGGTCGTAGCGTTTGCGCTGCCGGGTCGTGGACGCGGAGTCGGGATATTGTATTTCAGCGCTGGAACGCGTCAGCACAGCGGGCTGCCCGAACAGGCCCAGCAACGCATCCGTCCGCAGCGTGACCGCCAGATTCACGTCCGCTTCCCGCAGCCCGTCCGCGCTGACGGCGCCGCCGTCCTCTCCGCCGTGACCGGCATCCAGCACGAAGGTCACCCCGGTCTCCGGCGCATCGGAGAACACCCGCACCGCCGCCGGGATCAGCGCCGCAGCCAGCAGAAGCAAAGCTACCGCCAGCCGAAAGATCCTCGCCAAATCGCATCCCTCCCCCGCAAAAGTTTACGGGAGCCGACGGATGGATATGCGTTATTTCTTTTTTCCGTCCTTGGGCATGGAGAAGACCAGCTTATTGGCAAGATAAATGCCGCGGTAACCCATGTGATAAGCGATGGGCGCAACGATGAAGGGGATCAGCACCGGCACGAAGAAAATGGCACGGACGGTCTCCCCCGTGTGGATGAGGAACCAGTTGAAATTCAGGTAATAATAGCGGGCATAGCGCACCCACGTAAACCCAAAACCCGGGAACTGCGCCAAAACCACCAGAACGATGCCGATGGCTTCGCTGATGAGCGCCGCCCAGACCGGGCGCAGTTTATCATATTTCCGGTGCCCGTACAGGACAAGGTTATGGTCCTTTTCGCCGGTGCGCCAGCTGATCATATACACGTAGACCACGTAAAAAACGAAGCAGACCACCGTGACGGCGATACTGGAAAGGCTGTCCGGCGCTTCGATCTTCAGGAGGCTCAGGTTTTCCACCAGCATCGCCGTTACGATCATCAGGATCACGTTGGCGATATGCGCATAAAACAGGTGGAAGCCGAAGGAAAACAGGGTATTCTTCGCGGGGTCATTATCGCGGTTTCGCTTGAACATGGGTCGTTCCCTCCCGGGGCAGTATTCCTGCGGGAAAGGCGCATACCGTTCCCACAGGGGAATTATACCATAGACCGTTGCAAAATTCAAACGGGAGCGATATAATAATCAGAAGGAAACGAACGATTTCACATAAAGGAAAGGATATGTACTATGGACCTGACGAAGCTGCGCGAAGAGGCGCTGGCCACCGGATTCACGCTGGTCGAGCCGGTGAAGATCGAGACCATCCACCTGCGGGATGAGGTTCGGGAAATGTGCGCCGTGAATAAATGCCACGCCTATAACACCAACTGGAGCTGCCCGCCCGGCTGCGGAACGGTCGCCGAGTGTCAGGCGCGTGTGGATTCTTACGAGACCGGCATCATCGTGGAGACCACCGGTGAGCTGGAGGACGATTTTGATTTTGAGACCATGCAGGAGACCTCCAAAATCCACAGCGCGCATTTTGTGGAATTCCTCAAGCATCTCCGCAAGGATTATCCGAATCTGGATGTTCTGCCGCTGGGGACCGGCGAATGCATGAACTGCAAGAAATGCACCTATCCCGATGCGCCCTGCCGCTTCCCGGACCTGATGAGCAGTCCCATGGAAGGCTACGGCATGGTCATCAGCGACGTATGCAAGGATAACGGCATTCTGTATAATCACGGCCGCGGCACGCTGACCTACGTGGGCTGCTACCTGTTCCGGGAGAAAAAAGCATGAACGTAAAATTTCTTCCCTCCGGTCTGCAGTATGAAGGCAAGGCCGATATCACCATTATGGACGCCATCCACGCCGCCGGTCTTCGCATCGACGCGCCCTGCGGCGGCAACGGCACCTGCAAAAAGTGCAAGGTCATTCTGAAGGACAGCCACGGTCAGCGTGAAGTTCTCGCCTGCAGCACGCAGCTCACCGAGGACGCGGAGGTGGACATCTCCCGCAAGGACGAAGGCCACCGCATCCTGATGGGCGGCATCACCCGTGAGGTCGCGCCCACGCCCGCCGTTGAAGTCCTGACGCTGGAGATCCCCCGTCCCAGCACGGAGGATCTGCGGGATTGCTGGCTCCGCGTAAAGGATACGCTGGCAGCCGCCGGCGGCCCGGCAGACGTGAAGCCCAACCTGCGCGTCATCTCCGGCCTCTATGACCTGCTGGAGGCCAATGCCTACCGGCTGGACGCTGTGATCTGCGACGGGCAGCTCCTGAATCTGATCCCCGTGGGCGGCCCGGTCCTCGGCCTTGCCTACGATATTGGCACCACGACGGTCGCGGCCTATTTCCTCGACCTGCGCACCGGGGAGCAGCTTGGTCAGGCCAGCCTGCTGAACCCGCAGACGACCTACGGCGGCGACGTGATCATGCGCGTGAAATACTGCGTGGAGAACGGGCTTGCCGGTCCCACCGGCGATATCCGCAAGGCGCTGAATCAGATGGCCGCCAAGTGCGCCGCCTCCGCGAAGCAGAAGCTGAAGGATATCTATTTCATCACCATCGTGGGCAACACCTGTATGCACCATCTCTTCATGGGCATCTCCCCCGCTTCGCTGGCCTATGCGCCCTATACACCCGCCGTGGCAGAGCCGGTGCAGGTTCTCGCCGCGGAATACGGGTTCACGGTGAACCCCTCCGCCCTGCTCTATATGCTGCCCAACATCGCGGGCTTCGTGGGTGCGGATACGGTGGGCGCTTCTCTCGCGGCCTCCATGGATGAGAAGCAGCGGCTGACCCTGCTCATTGACATCGGCACCAACGGAGAAATGGTCCTCGGCACGAAGGACCGGCTGGTCGCCTGCTCCACCGCCGCCGGGCCTGCCTTCGAGGGCGCGCTTATCACCTGCGGTATGCGCGGCGCGGAAGGCGCCATCGACCACGTGAGTCTGGAGGGCGGCAGGTATACTTACAGCGTCATCGGCGGCGGCAAGCCCATCGGCATCTGCGGCAGCGGCCTGATCGACCTGATGAGCGAGCTGGTGCGCGTGGGCATCGTGGAATCCATGGGCCGTATGTGCGAGGAGGACGAGCTGGAAGGCGAAGCCGCCGCGTTCAGGGACCGCATCTTTATGCAGGACGGGCTGCGCTGCTTCCTGCTGGCCGATGCGGAGACCTCCGGCACCGGCGAAGCTCTGGTCTTCACGCAGAAGGACGTGCGCGAGGTGCAGCTGGCCAAGGGCGCCATGGCCGCCGGTATCCGGATGATGTGCCGCCGTCTGGGCGTTCAGACCGCCGATATACAGGACGTGATGATCGCCGGGGCCTTCGGCAGCTATATGTCCCCCGTCAGCGCCTGCGGCATCGGTCTGATCCCGCCGGAGCTGGAGGACGAGGTCGTGGCCATCGGCAATGCGGCCGGTCAGGGTGCGCGTCTCTGCGCGCTGAGCATCGACGAATACCGCCGCGCCGCGAAAATGACCGCGAATATCGAATATCTGGAGCTGGCGGCCGACCCGGCATTTCAGGATGTTTTCGTCGAGGAGCTGGAGTTCCCCGGCGATGAAGAAGATTGACAGACGTGAAATAAGCCTGCCTGCAGGAGGTGACGATGATTGGATAATTACGGCTTTATTCGTGAAAAAGTGGATATCAAGGTCCTTGTCCTGTTTATTCTGAAGCATCTGCCCGCCCCGGTGGATGGGAATATGCTGCTGGAAATGACCATGTGCGACAATGCCATCAACTATTTCGACTATACGGAGTGCCTGACGGAGCTGCAGGAGACCGGGCATATCGTCATGGTGGACGATGCCTATTCCATCACCGGCTTCGGTCGGGAAACGCTGGTGGAAATGGAAAGCGAACTGCCGTATACGATCCGGATGAAGGCCGGAGCCGCCGCCCAGCGGGCAGCGAAGATCCTGAACCGCGAGGCGCTGATTCAGACCACCCATGAGCGGAAGCCGGATGGGAGCTGTAACGTGCTGCTCGGCCTGTCGGACGATGCGGGGCAGATCATGAAGCTGGAAATTCTGGCCGGAAACGAAACACAGGCCACTCAGATGGAAACAAGATTCCGCAAAAACGCGGAAGCGCTCTATCTGAAGATCACCGGCATCCTCACAGAAGAATAACGAAGATCCCCCCGCCGGATGGCGGGGGGATCGATGCTTTATTCAGCAGTTAAGGTTCGTCCCGGCCTCACACAAGGTAGGGGTTAGGATCCGTAAAAAAATGCTCGTCAACTTCCTCCGGAACGCCGTATTTGCCGATCATGACGAAAATCTCGCCCTCTTTATCGCCCATGGTGGAGGTGCCGTAGCCGCGGCCGACGGAGTACATACGGTTCCAGTTGTCCAGGAAGCAGAGCGTGTCGCTGCGGAAGCCCATCTTCGCGCCAAGGATCTTCTCCATGTTCTGCTCGGTAACGCTGACCAGATACATGCCTTCCTTGATCTTGATGTAGAAAGCGGGTTCATCGGGACCGGGCAGCGCATTGACGGCGCCGTTCAGGTTCTCGTTCATCTGCACCTGCTCCTCGCTCTTGGCGGCAGACTTCGGATAGGTGATGCGGTACCACTTGCTGCTGTAGTACACGTGCACGGTCGCCAGCTCATGGCCGTAGACCCACTTGATGCCGGTGCCGGTCACTTCGTCGGTAAAGTCATGACGGCGGTAATCGGTGTGCTCCTCGCCTTCCACGAAGATATAGCCGAAGGTCCAGTGGCTCTCGATGAGGTAGGGATAGTAGGGGTTCTCACCCAGCGGGCAGCGCAGGAAGGTCACGAGCTTCTGCTCCTTGTCGATGACGAAGGTGTAGTTCTCGCGGGGATCATACAGGCAGAAGGTCACGAGGTAGGTCCAATCGTCCGCCTTGCGGCACTCGTAAGTGGCTTCGCCGGTACGCTTGCCGTTGGGGCCATTGAAGCTGACCTTGGTCTCGTCGATGAAGTCCAGCAGGAAATCACCCGTCTCCTCGCCTCTGTCCAGAATGAACTTGAAGCTCTTTCCGGCGAGCTCGAAGCATTTGGGGGGGCAATACTGGCCGATGGAAAGCTTGTTTGCAATAGGCGCGTACTTCTCAGTAAGGTTCATGAAAATAGCCTCCTTCATTTATTGTTTTCTACCTTGCAGATTACATTATTTCGCTCGGAAAGTCAACCGCAACTTTGTGCATTCTGCAGCGAAATGTGCAGGTTTTCCGAAAAGAAGTTCGCCGGAAAGATAGCTTGAAATGCGTATCCATGTGTGATATACTTGCGGTCATGAAAACTGACAGCTAAAGGAATGATCTCGACATGAACAAGGAAGCGCGGCTGATGCGTGCAGCCGACAAGCGGGACCTGACGCAGGGCCCCATTACGAAAAAAATATTTCTCTTTTCGCTGCCTATCATCCTCGGCAACCTGTTCCAGCAGCTCTATAACGTGGTGGACTCCGTGGTCGTGGGCAATTTCGCGCAGGATGGGACGCATTGCCTCGCCGCCGTGAATGCCAGCTTCGCTATCATGATGGTGTTCAACGCGCTGTATATGGGCGTCAGCATGGGCGCGAACATTGTAATCTCCCAGTATAAGGGCGCGAAAGACGAGGAAAAGCTGGAAAACGCCATGACCACGACCTTCGTGCTGAGTATGCTCGTGGGCATTTTCATCACCGTGGTCGGCTTCATCTGTGCAAAGCCCATGCTGCGGATGCTGCGCACCCCCGCCGATATTCTGGATGACGCGGCGCTGTATATCCGCATCATCTTCCTCGGTACCTGCGGCAACGTCATCTATAACAATATGAACGGCATGGTGCAGGGCCTCGGCGACGCGAAATGGCCCATGTATGCGCTCATCATTTCCAGCATTACGAACATCGTGCTGGACCTGCTGTTCGTCTGCGCCTTCCATTGGGACGTGGCGGGTGTCGCCATCGCCACCATCCTTGCGCACATTCTCAGCGGCTGCATCATGATCGGGCGGCAGAGTACCGGCGTTTACGGGGCGAAGATCAACTTCAAGCGTCTGAAGATCGACAGCGGCATCGCCAAACATATCCTGCGGCTGGGCATCCCCAGCGCCGTGCAGAGTATGTGCTTCGCGGGCGGCAGCCTCATTATTCAGACCTTCTCCAACCGCTTCGGAACGAACTTTATCGCCTCCAACTCCATCCTGATGAAGATCGACGGGTTCGTGCTGCTGCCCATGATGGGCTTCGGCAACGCGGTCACCACTTACGTGGGCCAGAATATCGGCGCGGGCAACGTGGAACGCACCAACAAGGGCATCAAGACCACGATGGTGCTTTCCGGCGGGGTCACGCTGGTACTCAGCGTAGCGTTGTATTTCCTCTGTCCCTATATCGTGCGTATCTTCGGAGCCAATGAGCTTTCCCAGCGGATGGCCTGCCTCGGCATCCAGTACGTCTGCTTCTTCTATACCTTCTACAGCTTCCAGAACACCATCTCCGGTGCGCTGCGCGGCGCGGGTGCAGCACTCACCGCTTCTATCTGTGCCATCGGTTCCACGCTGGTGCGCGTCCCCATGAGCTATTTCCTCGCGGCCTATCCCCTCGTCCGGGATTGTGACGCGGCCGTCGCGGCCGGGCAGTTCCTTGACCGGGCGGCGGCGGAAGCGGCAGGCATCGGCTTTGAGCATTATATCGGCATTTTCCAGACCTGGGGCTGGAGTATGCTCATCGGCCTTGCCATCATCCTCCCCTGCTATCTGTTCGGCCATTGGAGAGAGCATGGCGTGACCGAAAAGGCGCAGCAGCTGAAACGGTCCTGGATCCGATACAGACAGAGACCCCGCTCACAAGTCGGATCGTAGCCATGTCGTTCTGTGAGCCAAGGG
>JAZQQF010000193.1:0-2182 GCA_045628925.1 Oscillospiraceae bacterium
GCTCGGTGCCGATGTAGTTGTGGTTGAGCATGCGTGCCTCTTCTTGGGCAAGCACGACAACGCGACGGGCACGGTCGGTAAATCTTTCAAACATGAGGCACACTCCTAGCTAACGCGTAATTCGATGCTACGGCGGTTACCCCGGCTTAAGGGGCGTGTTCGCCATGGGCGTGACCTCCAGGGGCCTACTAGCCCTGAGCGGCGCGGTATGCCTCGATGATCTCGCTGTTTACGCGGCCCCGCTCGGAGACCGTGTACCCGTTGCTTCGGGCCCATTCACGGATCTGTGCTGCCTCATTGCTGCGTGCGGCTCCGGTGCCGCGCGGGCGTCCGGTGCGTCCTCCGGTTTTACGGCCGGCATCAACATACTGCTTCAGCGCCGCACGGAGGTTCTTCGCATTGTCATTGGAGAGGTCAATCTCGTACTGTGACCCATCCAATCCAAAACGGACGGTTTCATCGGCACTTCCGCCGTCGAGGTCGTCAACCAGAATGATTTTTACCTTTTGCGCCATGATGAGGCTCCTATGCAGTCAAGCGAGGGAATGCTTCGAATTTCGAGACTGCTACGAGTATGGCGCAATTGGTAATGCCCCGTCAAAGCAGGAGAGGCATATTCAATAGTTATTCTTTATCTGCAGGACCGGCAGCGTCAGTTTTAGGATCCGACTGCTGGTGTTCTTTCTGATCGACCTCGCGTTCAGCCTCTGCGAGGGCTTTTCGCTCGGAACGATCAGCGTTCAGTACTGCCTTCATCACAAAATAAAAGAGAGCAGCAACACATATGGACGGCAGGAGAACTTCAACATATTCCATGTTTCTAACCCACTTCAGGCTTTAGCAGGGGGAACAAAATCGTTTCCCTAATTCCTGCGTTCGTGAAAAGCATCACCAGGCGGTCGATGCCCAGGCCAATCCCGCCCATGGGGGGCGCACCGTATTCAAGTGCCCGGAGGAAGTCTTCATCCAATGCCATGGCTTCGTCATCGCCGGCAGCAGCGCGGCGCGACTGCTCAGTAAGGCGCTCACGCTGGATCACCGGATCGATGAGCTCGGAGAAGGCCGTACCGCGCTCCATGCCGCCGATGATCAGGTCCCAGGCCTCGATCAGGCGGGGATCTTCGCGGTGCGGGCGGGCCAGGGGCTGCGCCGACGGCGGGTAGTCATAGACGAAGGTGGGCTGCAGCAGGGTCGGCTCAACAATCTCGCCGAACAGCTCAATGACCAGCTTTTCAGCATCCCACTTCGGATCAACCTTTACGCCGTGCTTGTCCGCCAGTGCGCGCAGGGTCTCAGCGTCAGTATCCGGGGTGATTTCTTCACCCACAGCCTCTGACAGGCCCGGGTATACGGAGAGCCAGCGCCATTCCCCGTCCAGGTCAATGGTTCCGGCCTCGGTTTCAATCTGCCGGCTCCCGGCCGCATCGGCCGCGTTCAGGATGATCTCCTTGATCCGATCGGCCATCACGTACTGGTCGGCGTAGGCCTCGTAGCATTCCAGGGTGGTGAATTCGGGGCTGTGCGTGGAGTCAACACCTTCGTTCCGGAAGATCCGTCCAAGCTCATAGACCCGTTCGATGCCGCCGACAACCGCACGCTTGAGGTACAGCTCGGTGGCGATGCGCAGAGTCATCGGCTGGTCGAAGGCGTTCAGGTGCGTTTCAAACGGGCGGGCAGCGGCACCGCCGTGAATAAGCTGCAGCATGGGAGTTTCAACTTCCACGTACCCGTGGCTGTGCAGGGTGTCGCGGACGGCGCGGATGATCGAGGCCCGCTTGTAGACCATGTCCCGTGCCTCGTCCCGGACCATCAGGTCCACGTAGCGCTGGCGGACGCGGGTTTCTTCGTTTAGTCCCGCGTGCAGCACGGGCAGCGGACGCAGGGCCTTGGAGGCCATGGACCAGGAGTCCGCGATTTCGTAGAGTTCGCCGCGGCGGGAGGAGATCACCTCACCGTGGATGAAGACGTGGTCGCCCAGGTCCACCATGGCCTTCCAGTCAGCCAGCGACTCTTCGCCAATGGAGGCGAGGGAGAGCATGGCCTGCAGGCGGGTGCCGTCCCCTTCCTGAAGCGTGGCGAAGCAGAGCTTTCCGGTGTTCCGGATAAAGACCACACGGCCGCTGACGCCCACGGTCTCGCCGCTGGTTTCATCTGCCTGCAAGTGGCCGAACTTGTCGCGGAC
>JAZQQF010000194.1:0-3484 GCA_045628925.1 Oscillospiraceae bacterium
CCGCCGACGACCCGCTCAGGCCGCCGCTCACCGTGGTAGTCGCTGCCGCCGGTGGGCAGCAAAGAAAATTCTCTTGCCAGATTCAGCAGATACGCCCGGTATTCCGCCGTATAGCCCGAATACCAGACCTCCATGCCCGCAAAACCGCAGCGGCGGCACAGTCCTAATAGCCGCCTGAGGTCAATATCCGACAGGCGGTATTCCTGCGGATGGGCCAGCACTACCTTCGCCCCGGCACGGATCAATTCCCCGGCCGCCTCCGGGACAGACTGGCGCGCAAGCGGCACGTAGTATTTCTGCCCTTCGCCCAGCCATTCGTCAAAGGCCTGCCGCACCGTGGGGAAATAGCCCTTTTCCACCAGCAGCTCCGCGATATGCGGCCTGCCGATGACGCCCTTTTTCCGGGCGTACAGCTCCTCCATGGTGACGGGGATCCCATCAGCCCGGAGCCGGTCGATGACGGCGGCGTTCCGCGCGTCGCGCTCCTCGATGATATGGGCGTTCGCTTTCAGCTGCGCCCAATCGGCCCCGTAGCCGAGAACGTGGATCTCCGTCCCTTCCCAGACCGCCTTGCGCTCGATGCCGGGGATGATCTCGATGCCCTCCACGCTTCCCAGCGCCTCCCAGCCCTCCATGGTGTCATGGTCGGTGATGGCGATGGCGCGAAGGCCGGCGTCCTTCGCCATCTGGACTACTTCCTCCGGGCTGTGAGTCCCATCGGAATAATACGTGTGCAGGTGCAGGTCGATACGCTCCATGCGTTTCGCCTCGCTTTCAGAGCTTTTCCGTTTTGCCGAGTCGGCGGTAAACGGTGAAATACATCGTGGTGTAGCAGGCTGTGCCGCCAAGGAACTGGCTCACCGGCTCCGCCCAGAAAACGCCGTCCGCGCCAAGACCGGTGATGGCGGGCATCAGCAGGATGAGCGGGAGCAGGATGAAGAATTTCCGCAGCAGGGAGAAAAACACCGCCCGCTTCGAGAGGCCGAGGCCGGTGAATACGTTCTGCCCCACCATCTGGAAGGTCATGAAGAAGAACATGAAATAATAGTGCCGTACGCCGTAGATGCCCACGCTCAGCAGTTCCGGGTCGGAATTGAACAGGCGCACGAAAAAGCCGGGCACGAACATGAAGGCCAGCCACATGGCGGTGCAGTAACCGGCCACGATGAAGGTCATCACCCGGATGCTCTGCCTGCAGCGGTCATAGAGCTTTGCGCCGTAGTTGAAGCCCAGAACGGGCTTACCGCCCTCGGTCACGCCGCTCACCGGCATGAAGCTCAGCTCCCGCAGGGAGTTGATGACGGTCATGACCGCCACATAGGTGTCGCCGCCCAGCCGGGCGAGGCTGTTATTATAGAAGAAGCTGACGGCGGAATTGGTGAAGCTCATGACGAAGCCCGCCACGCCCAGCCCCAGCATCCGCTTCACGATGCTGCTTTTCAGCCGGAGTGCGGCGGCGCGCAGGGGAATGAGGGCCTTTTTGCCGGTGAGGAAGCGCAGGACCCACAGGGAAGAGACGAACTGGCTGATGACTGTCGCCGCTGCAGCGCCCTTCACGCCCCAGTGGAACACGAAGATAAAGAGCGGATCCAGCAGAATGTTGATGACCGCGCCGATGAGCACGGTGAGCATCCCCGTCCGCGCATAGCCCTGCGCATTGATATAGGGATTCATGCCCACGCCGGTGAGGACGAAGATCGTCCCCGCCAGATAGACGGAGAGGTAATCGTTGGCATAATGGAAGGTCTCGCTGCTGGCGCCGGTCCACCAGAGGATGGGCGCCTTGAAGCAGTAGCCGAGGACGGTGAGGACGACACCGAACGCCAGCAGGAGGCAGTAGGCATTGCCCAGAATGATGCCGGCCCTTTCCTCATCCTTTTCGCCCCGGGCGATGGAGAACAGCGGCGCACCGCCGGTGGAGCAGAGGGACTGGAAGGCGCTGATGACCATCAGGATGGGCGCCGCGAGGCCGATGCCCGTGAGCGCCAACTTGCCGCCTTCGGGCATATGGCCGATATAGATGCGGTCCACGATGCTGTAAAGCGTATTCACCAGCAGCGCCAGCGTCATGGGCCCTGCGAGGCGCAGGATATTCCCCGTGAGGCTGCCCTGTGAAAAATCGGTTTTGCTGGTCTGCGCCATCCTGACGCCCCCTTTTCGCTTTTCCGTATAGTATACAACCTGCCGCTGCCGGTTGCAAGGGCTGAATTGGAGACTTGCATCTTCTCGCACTTTTTCTGCGATTTTGCGTTGGTCACTTGACTTTGAGGGCATATTTTGTATAATGAAGTGAATGCGACACTATCCACAGGGAGGTGCGGTAATGAATCTGGAAGAACTGCAGCAGCAGGCGAAGGACGGCAATATGGTCGCCCAGTATGACCTTGCTGAGTATTATGGAAAGCTTTTGAAAGAGACGGAAGACGAGGACGAGATCTTCAACTATTCCCGCGAGGCGATGCTTTGGCTGAAAAAGTCCGCAAAACAGGGCTACGGCCCGGCGATGGACGCGGTCAGTGAGCTGAACGATCGGCCGGATGAACTGGATGCGGTTGCTGCGGAGACTGCCGCGGCCGTTGCCGCCGCGATGGACGGGATCGACGAGCCTTATCAGCCGGGAGAGCCTGCCGGACCGGTGGGCGAACGGAATGCCGCTGCCGAGCAGGAAGTCGATGGACAGACCGCGGAAGCAGGCGGAAAAAACGTCACGAATATCGCGCTGGCCTGTATGCTGGGCGTCAGCCTGCTGCTGAATATCCTGCTGCTGATCTTCCTGTTCCGAATGACGAAGGAGCGGCGGGAGATCCCGCCCGTGCCGTCTTCCATGGCGGTGGAAACTGCGGAACCTTCGGGGGAACCGTCGGAGGAGCCGTCGGCAGAACCTTCGGAGGAACCTTCGGAGGAACCGACAGGGGAGCCTGCGGAGGAGTCCGACCCGGAAGCGACGCCGGATGCTTCGGCGGAGCCGACTGCGGAGCCGACGCCCGAGCCCTTCTGGCTGGACCTGACGCCTTATAAGGATCTGGAGCTGAAGCCCACAGAGGAGGAACTCTACGAGGACTACGCCTATTACAAGACGACCCCCAATTCCCTGAATGTGCGGTCGGGACCGGATACGCGTTATAAGAAGCTGGATACGATCGCCGCCGGTTCCAAGGTGGGCGCCGTTTCCAAATACGGGACGTGGTATCTGATCTCTTACGGCGATGATCAGATGGGCTGGGTCTCCGGCGAATATCTCACCGAGGATCTGAACTGGCGGCCGGAAAGCACTTCTGTTTCCACGCCCGAACCCACGAAGAAGCCGGAAGCCACGCCGGAACCGACCCCGAAGGCAACGCCGGAACCCACGCCGGAGCCGACGCCCGAGCCGACCCCCGAACCCACGCCGGAACCGACGCCCGAGCCGACCCCCGAACCCACGCCGGAACCCACGCCGGAGCCGACCCCCGAACCCACGCCCGAACCCACGCCGGGCGGGAAA
>JAZQQF010000195.1:0-4773 GCA_045628925.1 Oscillospiraceae bacterium
AGAATGTTCTGAATGGTCGCACCCCGGAATTTATAGATGCCCTGATCGTCGTCGCCCACCACGCAGAGGTTTTTCTTCTCCCCTGCCAGCAGACGCACAAGGCGGTATTGCAGCACGTTCGTATCCTGATACTCGTCCACCAGCACATAGCGGAAGCGGTGCTGGTAGTATTCCCTTGTCTCCTGACTGTTTTCCAGCAGCAGGGCGGTATACAGAAGCAGGTCGTCGAAATCCATGGCGTCCGCTTCCAGCATCCGTTTCCGGTATTCCATGTAGATATTGCCCACGGTCTTTTTCCACGGGTCAGCCCCGGCGGAATTCACGTATTCCTCCGCCATGATCGCCGCATTCTTCGCGTTGCTGATGGCGCTGAGGATGGCCCGGGGCGCAAATTTCTTCTCGTCCAGATCAAGGTCCTTCAGAATACGGCGGAGCAGGCTCTGGCTGTCGGCGGTATCGTAGATCGTGAAATCCTTCCCGAACAGGCCGAGGCAATCCACGTTCTTCCGCAGGATGCGCACGCAGGCGGAATGGAAGGTGCTGGCCCACACGTCCCGTCCCTCCGGGCCGAGCATCTTTTCCAGACGGGCCACCAGCTCCCCCGCCGCCTTATTCGTAAAGGTGATGGCCATGATCTGCCACGGCAGCGCCGGATCCAGCGCGCAGAGCCGCTCCGCCCGCTCCCGATCCTCCGGGGAGCGCAGCATGGCATACCGCTCCAGAAACGCCGCGTCCGCCTCGCTGGCGCCCGCGGGCAGCTCCTGCGATTCGGCGGCCCTGCCGAATTTCATCAGGGCGGCGATGCGGTTGATGAGCACCGTGGTCTTGCCGCTGCCCGCGCCCGCGAGGATCAGCAGCGGGCCCTCCGTGGTCATGACCGCCTCGCGCTGCATATCGTTCAGATTCGGATAACTGCCGCCGATGATCTTTTTTCTGGCCTGTATAAACGTCGATCTCCAATCGCTCATTTCTTCTCTATCCTCAACTTTTCTCTTTCCGAAAACGGCAGAACGCGGCGCATTCGCCCCGTTCTGTGAAAAAAGGAGGGTACTACCCCCTCCGACGGTTTTATAATACCACATTTTCCGTCTTTTTTCAAGTCTTGTCTTGCATCGGAAAAGGGTGTATCTGTCTCCGTATCCCCGGAAAGAGAGGTTTTGGAAATGGCAGAAGAGATCTATATGCTCTTTGGAAAGCGGGCGCCGGGAAGCTGCGGCAGCGCGGGAGGCTATTCCAGCTGCTGCCTTAGCTTCTGCACGGCCTTCCGTTCCAGCCGGGAGACCTGCACCTGACTCACGCCCAGTACCCTTGCCGCGTCCGTCTGGGTCATGCCCCGCCAGTAGCGCAGCAGCAGCACCCGCTGTTCCTTTTCCGGCAGACTGCGCACCGCCTCCCGCAGCGCCAGCCCTTCCAGCAGCTTCGTTTCGCCCTCCGGGTCGGAAAGCGTGTCCTCCAGCGTCAGCCCGTCCTCCCCGCAGCTCTGCTGGAGGGAGGCTACCTCGCCGTTAGCAAGCTCCGCCGCGGCGATCTCCTCCGGGTCGAAGCCCGTTTCCGCGCTCAGCTCACTGAGCCGGGGCGGTCTCCCCAGCTGCTGCTCCAGCGTTTCCCGGGCCATGCGCAGCTTCTGTGCCTGCTCCTTCATGCCCCGGCTCACCTTCACCGCCCCGTCATCCCGCAGGAACCGCCGGATCTCCCCGGCGATCTTCGGCACGGCATAGGTGGAAAACTGGGTGCCGTAGTCCGTTTCAAAGCTGCGCACCGCCTTGAGAAAGCCGAGGCAGCCCAGCTGATACAGGTCCTCCGGCTCCGCGCCCCGGCCGAAATAGCGGCGGGCGATGCTCCAGATGAGGCCGGAATTGGCCTCGATGAGCTTTTCCGAGGCCTGCTCGTCCCCTTCCCGGGCAGCGCTCAGCAGATCGTGGGCATAGGCCGCGCTCACGCTTCCGACCTTTGGGAGATGCGCTTGCGCAGGATGACCGTGGTGCCCTTCCCCGGTTTGGAGCGCACCCGCAGCGAATCCGTGAAGCATTCCATGATGGAAAAGCCCATGCCGCTGCGCTCCTCGCCGCCGGTGGTATAGAGCGGCTCCATGGCCTTTTCCACGTCCGGGATGCCGCAGCCCCAGTCCCGCACCGTCACCTCCAGCACGTTATCCTCCAATATCCGCAGCTTCATCAGCACCTTTCCCACCTCATGGGGGTAGGCGTGGACGATGGCGTTCGTCACCGCTTCGCTCACCGCCGTTTTCAGGTCGCCCAGCTCCTCCAGCGTGGGATCCAGCTGCGCCGCGAAGCAGGCCGCGCAGCTGCGGGCAAAGGCTTCGTTCACGCTTTTACCCGGGAATTCCAGTTTCACCGTGTTATTCGCCGCCATTACGTATCGCTCCTTCGCATCGTTCATCCGATATGTTCAGCTTTTTCGCCATGCCGGAGGCCCGAAGCACCCGCCCCGGCTGCTCCGTCAGGCCCGTGACCGTCAGGCTGCCGCCCAGCTCCCGCAGGAGCCGATCTGTCCGCACCAGCAGGGCGATGCCGGAGGAATCCATGAAGGTCAGGCCGCTCAGATCCAGCAGGCAGCGGGAAGGCAGAAAGGCGTCCACCCGCTCCTGAATGGCCTCGATGGCCTTGCGGGCCGCATGGTGATCCAGTTCGCCGGAAAAGCGCAGCGTCAGCAGTCCGTCCCGGCAGGAACCCGTGATCTGCATATTCTTCACCTCAAGACGTAAAAATGACCCTGCGGCAATGTGCCGCAGGGTCATCATAGCTTATTTGGTTTGCGAAATTTGTCGAATCAACGGAGGGCCTGCAGTTTTTCCGCGCTTTCTCGCAGATTTTCCACCAGCGCTTCCAGCTTTTTGGCCTTCTCCTTTTCGGCGGCCACCACGTTCTCCGGCGCCTTGGCGAGGAAGGCTTCGTTACTGAGCTTCGCCGCCATGCCGGCCACCTGCTGCTCCGCCTTCTTCAGTTCCCTGGCGATGCGCTGAAGCTCCTTCTCCACGTCCACCAGCTCGGCCAGCGGCAGATAAAGCTTCGCGTCCTCGGTAATGGCCACGGCCATACCGGAAGCGTCCGCCACCGCGTCGGCGGTGATGGTCACCTCGCTGGCGGAGGCCAGCTTCTTGAGGAAGGGCACACCGTCCTCGAAGGACTCCAGCTTGTCGGTCACGACGGTGATGCTGGTCTTTTTGGAGGGGGGCACGTTCTTCTCGGCGCGCAGGGCGCGGACGGCCTTGATGCCCGCCATGATGCGCTCCATCTCCGCTTCCTCGGAAGCGAAGTCGTGGGCGGGGTCGTATTCCGGCCACGCGGAGACCATCAGGGCCTCGCCCTCGTGAGGCAGCGCCTGCCAGATCTCCTCGGTGATGAAGGGCATATAGGGATGCAGGAGCTTGAGCGTCTCGGTCAGCACCCACAGAAGCACCCGCTGGGCGGATTCCTTGCTCTCCGCGTCGTCGCCCTGCAGGCGGGTCTTGGTCAGCTCGATATACCAGTCGCAGTAGCTGTCCCAGATAAAGTCGTAGATCTTCGCCACAGCCACGCCCAGCTCATACTTCTCCATGTTCTCGGTGGCTTCTTTGATGAGCGTGTTCAGCTTGCTGAGGATCCACTTATCCTCCAGCCGCAGATTTTCGGGCAGTTTATTCTCCTCCACGGTCAGGTTCATCATCACGAAGCGGGAGGCGTTCCACAGCTTGTTGGCGAAGTTGCGCATGGCCTCGCAGCGCTCGGTGAAGAAGCGCATATCGTTGCCGGGGCTGTTGCCGGTGATCATGTTCATGCGCAGCGCGTCCGCGCCGTATTTCTCCACCATCTCCAGCGGGTCGATGCCGTTGCCCAGCGACTTGGACATCTTGCGGCCCTTATCGTCGCGCACGAGGCCGTGGATCAGCACGGTGTGGAAGGGCGTTTCGCCGGTATGCTCGCAGCCGGAGAAGATCATGCGGCTCACCCAGAAGGTGATGATATCGTAGCCCGTCACCAGCACGCTGGTGGGATAGAAGTAATCAAGGTCTTCCGTCTTTTCCGGCCAGCCGAGGGTCTCGAAGGGCCACAGGGCGGAGCTGAACCAGGTATCCAGCACGTCCGGGTCGCGGCTGATGTTCTTACTGTGGCAATGCTCGCACTCGGTGGTATCTTCCATGCTGCAGCTCATCTTGCCGCAGTCGGCGCAGTACCACACGGGGATCTGATGGCCCCACCACAGCTGGCGAGAGATGCACCAGTCGTGCAGACCCTCCATCCAGTTGATATAGTTCTTGCTGAAGCGCTCGGGCACGAACTTCGTCGCGCCGGACTTCACCGCGTCGATGGCGGGTCCCACCAGCGGGCCCATCTTCACGAACCACTGGGCGGAAATGATGGGCTCCACGTCGTTATGGCAGCGGTAGCAGGTGCCCACGTTGTGGGAATAGTCCTCGGTCTTCACCAGCCAGCCGCCCTCTTCCAGATCGGCGACGATCTTCTTCCGGGCTTCGTAACGGTCAAGGCCCTCGTATTTGCCGCCCTCGGCGTTCACGCAGCCGTTATCGTCCAGCACGCGGATGACCTCCAGATTGTGCCGCAGACCCACCTCAAAGTCGTTGGGGTCATGGGCGGGAGTCATCTTCACGCAGCCGGTGCCGAAGTCCAGCTCCACGTACTCGTCCGCCACGATGGGGATCTCGCGGCCCACCAGCGGCAGGATGCAGGTCTTGCCCACGATATCCTTGTAGCGCTCGTCATTGGGGTTCACGGCCACGCCGGTATCGCCCAGCATGGTCTCGGGCCGGGTGGT
>JAZQQF010000196.1:0-5026 GCA_045628925.1 Oscillospiraceae bacterium
AGCTTCCCGGCGGCCTGCGCGTCGATGAGCGCCTGCAGGTTCGTGCCGCCGCCGGAGACCAGCACGGCGATGCGGGTCTTCGCGCTCAGCATATCTGCACCTTTTCTTCGCCCTTCACGATTTCGCCGATGACGTAGGGCGCTTCGCCCGCCCCGGTGAGGGCGGCGATGGCCTTGTCCGCCGTCTCCTTGGAGACGATGACGCTCATGCCAACGCCCATATTATAGGTATTGAACATATCATGCTCGGAGATATTGCCCAGCCTCTGCAGGAGCGGGAAGATAGCGGGCGTCTGGATGGCGGCCTTTTCGATCTTCGCGCAGAGTCCGTCCGGTACGCTGCGGGGCACGTTCTCATAGAAGCCGCCGCCGGTGATGTGGCTGATGCCGTGGATGTCGCTGGCTTCGATGGCGGCGAGAACGGGCTTCACGTAGATGCGGGTGGGGGTGAGCAGCACTTCGCCCAGCGCTTTGCCCAGCTCGGGATAGACCCTGCCAAGGTCGGCGTGCTCCACGTCGAAGACCTTGCGGACGAGGGAGTAGCCGTTACTGTGGATGCCGCTGCTGGGGAGGGCGATGACCACGTCCCCGGCCTGCATCTTCGTATTGTCGATGATCTTCGGCTTGTCCACGATAGCCACGGAGAACCCGGCCAGATCGTAATCATCCGGCTGCATGGTGCCGGGATGCTCCGCCGTTTCGCCGCCGATGAGGGCGCAGCCGGACTGGACGCAGCCCTCCGCCACGCCGGAGACGAGGGAAGCGACCTTCACCGGGTCGTTTTTGCCGATGGCGATGTAATCGAGGAAAAAGAGGGGCTTCGCGCCGCAGCAGATCACGTCGTTCACGCACATGGCCACGCAGTCGATGCCCACGGTGTCATGCTTATCCATCAGCTGGGCGATGCGCTGCTTGGTGCCCACGCCGTCGGCCCCCGAAACGAGGACAGGCTCGGTCATGCCCTTGAGATCCGGCATGAACAGGCCCCCGAAGCCGCCGATCCCGGATACGACGCCGGGGATGATGGTGCGCTCCACGTGTTTTTTCATGAGCTTGACGCCTTCGTAGCCCGCGGTGATATCCACACCGGCGGCCGCGTAGGCTTCGGAATGGGAGTTCGTCATATTGTCCTCCGTGTGAAGTTCATAATTGAAAGTTGAAAATGGAAAGTGGAAAGGCCCTCTCGCCAAAAGTCGATCGACTTCCTGCGAATTATTCCTTCCCCGACCAGCAGTAGGTGCAGACCTTACTGCGGTCGATGCCGATGGCCTCCAGCAGGCCCTCCAGCGACTGATAACCCAGCGAATCGAAGCCCAACTCCTGCTGGATGGTTTTCAGCAGGCACTGGCCGCGCTCGGTCTTCGCGTCGGCGTATTCCTCCAGATGCTGGTCGCCCTCTTCGCCCTCCAGCTTGCGGACCACCTGACGGGCCAGCAGCTCCATTTCGGACTTGCCGCGGGAGAAGTTCAGATACTTGCAGGGGTACATGATGGGCGGGCAGCCGGAGCGCATATGCACTTCCTCCGCGCCGGCGGAATAGAGGAACTCCACGGTCTCCCGCAGCTGGGTGCCGCGGACGATGGAGTCGTCCACAATGAGGAGCTTTTTCCCCTCGATCAGCTCCGGCACGGGGATCTGCTTCATCTTGGCTACCTGATTGCGCACGTCCTGATTGGCGGGCATGAAGGAGCGGGGCCAGGTGGGGGTATATTTCACGAAGGGGCGGGCAAAGGGCTTGCCGGAGCGGTTCGCGTAGCCGATGGCGTGGGGGATGCCGCTGTCGGGCATACCGGCCACGTAGTCCACCTTGGGCAGCTGGCCCTCCATAATTTCGTCGCGGGCCATGATCTCGCCGTTGCGGTAGCGCATGACCTCCACGTTCACACCCTCATAGTTGGAGTTGGGGTAGCCGTAATAGGTCCAGAGGAAGGCGCAGATCTTCATTTCCTCCCCGGCGGGGGCGAGGGTCTCATAGCCGTTCGCGGTGACGCGCACGATCTCCCCGGGGCCAAGCTCATAGGCGTTTTCATAGCCCAGCTTGTGGTAGGCGAAGGACTCAAAGGAGACGCAGTACCCGTCCGCGTCCTTGCCGATGAGGACGGGGAGACGGCCGTACCGGTCACGGGCGGCGATCAGCTCGTCCGGCCCGGTCATGAGCAGGATGGTCATGCTGCCCACGATGCATTCCTGCGCGTGGCGGATGCCCTCCACGAGGCTTTCCTTCTCGTTGATGAGCGCGGCCACCAGCTCGGAGGTGTTCACCGCGCCGCTGCTCATGGCCATGAACTGATGGCCGTGGTCGGCAAAATAGGTGCTCACCAGCTCCTCGGCATTGTTGATGATGCCCACGGTGGCGATGGCGTACAGCCCCAGATGGGACCGCACCAGCAGCGGCTGAGGGTCAGAGTCGGAGATCGTGCCCACGCCGCAGTTGCCGAAGAAGGAGGCCAGATCGTCCTCAAATTTCGTGCGGAAGGGCGTGTTGGCAATGCTGTGGATCTGCCGCTGGCAGCCGGTGCGCTGGTTCCACACCGCCATACCGGCGTTGCGGGTGCCAAGATGGCTGTGGTAGTCCGTGCCGAAGAACACGTCCAGAACGATATCGCGGTTCGAGACCGCGCCGAAAAAGCCGCCCATCAGGCAAAGAACAGCTCAGAGAGCGTCATGGGCTCGATATACTGCCCGTCCTTGTAAACGCGCATATTGCCGGAGGCGATCTCGTCGATGAGCATGACCTTGCCGTCGGCATCGTAGCCGTATTCAAACTTGATGTCGTACAGCACAAGACCCTTCTCCTTCAGGTCGTCCGCGACGATCTGGGTGATCTTCTGGGTCATGGTCTTGATATCCTCATACTGCTCGTCGGTCATCACGCCGAGGGTGATGAGGCCGTCCCTGGTGACGAGGGGATCGCCCAACTCGTCGTTTTTGAAGGTGGTCTCCACGTAGGCGGGCAGGTCGGCGCCTTCGGCCACGTAGTCCTTATAGCGGCGGTAGAAGCTGCCCACCGCCTTGTGGCGGCAGATGACCTCCAGACCCTTGCCGAAGACCTTCGCGGGCAGGACTTCCATGGTGGTGTTGGCCAGGTCGGCGGAAACATAGTGGGTGCGGATGCCCGCCGCGTTGATCTTCTCGAAGAAATAGATGCTCATGCGCAGGTTCACGTCGCCCACGCCCTCGATGGTCAGGCCGACGGAGTTCTCACCGGGATCGAACTTCCCGTCTTTGCCGGTGCAGTCGTCTTTGAACTTCAGGAGATAATGGCCGTTGTCCAGTGCGAAAACATCCTTGGTCTTGCCGGTATAAACGTGCTTCATTGTTGTTTCCTCCCAAATTTTATATCGTAGTGTTTGTTTTCAGTTGCTTACTTCGGCGTTCAGCGCCGCGTCCTTTGCAAGGATATCCGCCGCCTGCTTCCGGCGGAAGGCTTCCAGCTTTTCGGTGAGCTCGGGTTCGCTGAGGGCAAGGATCTCGATGGCGAGGTAGGCCGCGTTCTTCGCCCCGTCCACCGCCACGGTGGCGACGGGGATGCCGGAGGGCATCTGCACGGTGGCCAGCAGCGCGTCCATCCCATCGAAGGAGGATTTCAGCGGCAGACCGATGACGGGCAGCGTCGTCCCGGCAGCCATGGCCCCGGCAAGATGCCCCGCCAGGCCGGCGGCGGCGATGATGACGCCGAAGCCCTTTTCCCGCGCGCTCACGGCGAAATCGCGGGCCTCCACCGGCGTCCGGTGGGCGGAATAAACGTGCATTTCACAGGGTACGCCGAACTCCTTCAGGATATCGGCGGCTTTCTGGACGACGGGCAGGTCGCTGGTGCTGCCCATGACGATGCCGACTTTTTTCATGCGTTTCGTCTCCTATCAGGCTTGTCTTTTTCCGCCGCCCGCAGCTCCGTGAAAAACAGAAGGGCGCACTTAACCAGTGGTTAAGTGCGCCCAGACGGTCGGCATTGATCGGTTCTTTCGCTTCTCCGTGGTGCTCCACGATTATCCGTCAGTCACGAAAGACCACTGAAATTAGCTTCATTCTACCATTTCAGAGGTCTCCGTGTCAATGCACCAGCGGCCAAATTCCGCAGAGAAAAACCGCGGATAATTGGGCTTTTTTACTTGAGATCACTTGATAACGGGACTGGCATCCTTCTGGATGACGTCGTGGGCGCCGCCCTCGACGATGCTGGTGGCGCTCACCAGTGTCAGCACCGCCTTTTCCTGCAGCTCGGGGATGGTCAGCGCGCCGCAGTTGCACATGGTGGAGCGCACCTTGCTCAGGGTCATGGCCACGTTGTCCTTCAGCGTTCCGGCATAGGGCACGTAGGAATCCACGCCCTCTTCAAAGCTCAGCTTCGCGTCGCCGCCCAGATCGTAGCGCTGCCAGTTGCGGGCGCGGGCGGAGCCTTCGCCCCAGTATTCCTTGTAGTAGGTGCCGCCGATATTGACCTTGTTGGTGGGGCTTTCGTCGAAGCGGGCGAAGTAGCGGCCCAACATGACGAAGTCCGCGCCCATGGCCAGCGCCAGCGTCACATGATGGTCGTAGACGATGCCGCCGTCGGAGCAGACGGGCACGTAAACGCCGGTCTCCTCAAAATAGCGGTCGCGTTCCGCGCAGACCTCAATGAGCGCGGTGGCCTGACCGCGGCCGATGCCCTTGGTCTCGCGGGTGATGCAGATAGAGCCGCCGCCGATGCCCACCTTCACGAAGTCGGCTCCGCAGTCAGCGAGGAAGCGGAAGCCCTTGGCGTCTACCACGTTGCCCGCGCCGACCTTGACGCTGTCGCCGTAATTGTCGCGCACCCATTTCAGCGTGAACTTCTGCCAGTCGGAGAAGCCCTCGGAGGAGTCGATGCACAGCACGTCGGCCCCGGCCTCGATGAGGGCGGGCACACGCTGGGCATAGTCGCGGGTATTGATGCCCGCGCCCACCACGAAGCGCTTGTGCGCGTCCAGCAGCTCATTGGGGTTCTGCTTGTGGTTCTCATAGTCCTTGCGGAAAACGAAGTACAGCAGTCTGCCCGCCTCGTCCAC
>JAZQQF010000197.1:0-66143 GCA_045628925.1 Oscillospiraceae bacterium
GCGACCGCCGGGTCGAATTCGGTCGATTATACCATACTATTCGGAAAAAATCCAACCATGCGGAAAAAATGCTTGACAAATGCGCGGATATCATGCAAAATGCAGGTATCATTTAATGAAAGGGAGTGCGCCTGTGAAAGCTTTGAATTTCACGTTCGTGTTTGGGTACAATACCGGTATGGGCCGCGCTCCGCAATTCTGACCTCGCTCACCGGGGCAGCAGGATGGGTCCACCGCCGTTTTCGCAGGAAAACCTCGGCAGTGGATATTTTTATCCGCCGAACTTCAAGGGGGAAATCACCGTGAAATATTATCAGCCGGAAATCGAAACCATGCCGCGCACCGCGCTCAGGCACCTGCAGAGTGCGCGGCTCGTGCAGCAGGTGCGCCATGTATGGGAGCATCTTCCCTATTACCGGGCGAAGATGGAGGAGGCCGGGGTCACGCCGGACGATATTCAGGGCATCGAGGATCTGCACAAGCTGCCGTTTTTGACGAAGGACGATCTGCGCAGCGCCTACCCCTATGGGATGCTGGCCGTCCCGCTGACGGACTGCGTCCGCGTCCACTCCACCTCCGGCACCACCGGCAAGCGTGTGCTGGTCTACTATACCCAGCACGATCTGGATCTGTGGGAGGACTGCTGCGCCCGCGCCATTACCGCCGCCGGCGGGGGAGACGATGACGTGTGTCAGGTCTGCTATGGCTACGGGCTTTTCACCGGCGGCGCGGGCCTGCACGGCGGCAGCCACAAGGTTGGCAGCCTGACCATTCCCATGTCCACCGGCAATACCGACCGGCAGCTGCAGCTCATGGCCGATCTGGGCACCACGCTGCTGTGCTGCACGCCCTCCTATGCCGCCTATCTGGCGGAGACCGCCATCTCCACCGGCATCCGCGACCGGCTGAAGCTGAAGGCCGGCATCTTCGGCGCGGAGGCGTGGACGGAGGAGATGCGCCGGGATATCGAGGAAAAGCTGGGGCTGAAAGCCTATGATATCTACGGCCTCACCGAGCTGAGCGGCCCGGGCGTTGCCTTTGAATGCTCCGCCCAGCACGGGATGCACGTGTGCGAGGACCATTTCATCGCCGAGATCGTGGATCCCGTCACGCTGGAGCCGCTGCCTCCCGGCGAAAAGGGCGAGCTGGTGTTCACCAGCCTGACCAAGGAGGCGTTCCCCGTTCTGCGCTACCGCACGAAGGATATCTGCGTGCTGGATGATACGCCCTGCGCCTGCGGCCGTACCCACATCCGGATGAGTAAGCCCATGGGCCGGAGCGACGATATGCTCATCATCCGCGGCGTGAACGTGTTCCCCAGCCAGATCGAATCCGTCCTGCTGGACTGCGGTATGACCGCCAATTACCAGATCATCGTGGACCGGGTGAACAATACAGACACCTTCGATATCCTCGCGGAGATCCCGACCACCTTCGTGTCCGATACCCTGTCGGAGATCACGAAGAAGGAGAAGGAAGTGACCGGCGCGCTGAAAAGCATGCTGGGCATTCAGGCGAAGGTGCATCTGGTGGCCCCCAAGAGCATCGAGCGCAGCGAGGGCAAGGCCAAGCGCGTGATCGATAAGAGAAATTTGTACTGAGAAGGAGGAAACGTCATGCTCGTGCAACAGCTTTCCGTATTTCTGGAAACCCGCCCCGGCCAGCTGGCCGCCTTTACAAAGATGCTGGCGGAAAACCGCATCGACCTGCACGCCCTCAGCATCGCGGAGACGCAGGACTACGGCGTTCCCCGCATCATCGTGGATAAACCGCAGGAGACTGCCGAACTGCTGACCGCAGAGGGCTGGCCCTGCACCGTGACCGAGGTGCTGGCCGTCACCGTGCCGGATGAGCCGGGCAGCCTGACGCGGCTCCTGAGCATCCTCGCGGAAAACGACATCAGCCTTGCTTACTGCTATGCCTTCTTCGAGCGCAGCGGGAATGCCGCCCGCGTCGTTCTCCGCGTGGCGGACAATGAAAAGGCCGCCCGGCTGCTGAATGCGGCGGGCATCGAATGCTGAAATCGGAGACCCCGGCGGGCGCACAGCCGTGCGCCCGCCTTTATTTGGAAAGAGTCTTTGCAAGGCGCTTTATTTATGCTATAATGCGAAAGCTGGAAGGAACACGGATGGACCGGCAGCGAACACCGCTGTTCTGATTCGTCCATCCCATGCAATAGAAAGAACAGGAGGCACATAAAAATGGGTCTGTTGAAAAATCTGGTCAAGAACGGGATTAGCGAAGGCATCAGCAAGGGGATCAGCAAGGGCATCGGCGATGCGCTGGGCAAGGCCGTGGAAAAGGCCGTGAACCCCGCCGCCGAGCGTCTGGCGGGCAAGGCTGCCTCGCAGCTGGATGAAGCCTCCGCCGCGCTGGATGCGTCCGCGCAGGCGGCGGCGGAAGCCGACAGCGAGGTGCAGGCCGCGAAGAAGGCCGGCGGCTTTGCCGCGCTGGAAACTGCGCTGAACGGCTGGGCGAAGAATGCGGAGGCCTACGCCACCGAACTGAGCAAGAATCTCAAGGTCTGCCCCAAGTGCGGCGAGGCTGCCCCGGCGGATAAGACTTTCTGCCCCAGCTGCGGCGCGAAGCTGCCGGAGAAGACGATGGCGGAGCAGGCGGTCTGCCCCAGCTGCGGTGCGCAGAATACCCCCGGCGCGGAATTCTGCGGCTCCTGCGGCGCGAAGATGCCCGCCATGCAGGCGTCCGGCGGCGCGGATTGGGAAACGAAGCTGGCGGGCTTCCCCAAGTGGAACCAGCCCGGTGACATTGATATCGACGAGAACGGCAGCGACCCGCAGGGCCGGCCCTACTATGCCGTCACCATCCGCAACAGCTCTCTGGCCGCGCTGGAGGCGTATCTCGCCCTGCTGAAGGCCAGCGGCTTCCAGCAGAAGTATAAAGGCTCCGATCAGGTGCTGCTGAAGCGGGCGGGCGCGGACGTCTGGCTCTGCGGCAGCGTGGACGCGATGTATGACGATACCACCGTCTGCCTCGGCTTCTCCCGCGACCCGGCGGAGGCCGACAACTGAGAAAAGAAGGAACGATATGAAAAAGATCATTGCGCTCCTGCTGGCAGCCTGCCTGCTGCTGGCGCCCACCGCCTGCGGCGGCAATACGAACAGCGACCCCGCGCCCACCCAGCAGCCTGCCGCCACCCAGCAGCCCGCCGGGAACGGCAGCGACACGCAGCCCGCCGATACCGGCTCGGAATCAAGCGTGCATCTGGATACCGACGTCACGGACATACCGGACACGGGCAGCACCGCGCCGGAGGGCGCGGTCACGGACGAAACGAAGCTGGGCGAGGCCATCTCGTATTTCGTTGACGGCGATTATCTGTATCTGAAGATCAAGACCTCTTACGAGCTTGACGTCAGAAACGTGTGTTTTGATATCGTCAATCCCGGTATCTATCTGACAAGAGATTCCGAGTTCATCACGCAGGCCATTTTCAGCGACTTCCGCTGCTTTGCCGAGGAGTATGATAAGGAATGGTTCGACGGGGTCTACGTGTTCAAGCTGGATAACGGCATCCTTACCGATCTTGCCTCGGATGAATCGGAATGGGCGCCCGGGACGTGGACGATGATGCTGTATGAGGATGATACCGGTCTTGTGATCGGCGAGTGGTTCATCGTCCTCGAGGGCGGCGGCAAGTATCACTTTGAATACAAGGACGCGTGGCTCCGCGGCGCGGGCGAGGATAAGAAGGTCAAGGAGTACGACAGCCTTGAAAAGGAACTGGAAGCCAGCTTCCGCTTCCTCCCGGAGGAAAGCTACGACGAATGGGCTGCGTTCGATTTTGACGGATTTTATCTGGAAGAGATCGACCCGCAGGGATATGACAGTTATTATCTGATGGTCTGCCCGGAGGGCGACTATGCGACCTATGGCGAGGCGATGGATGCGCACGTCGGTGATTATGGCGGCTTCGGACAAAGATGCCCTTACGTTTTCTCAATTTATCAATATTCTATTGAACCCGGAAAATACACGATGGTGCTTGCGAGAGACGGAAGCAACGACCTGGGCGTCGGCGGCAACGTGGAGGTGCAGTTCGGCGCGGAAAAGAAGAGCGCCACCGAGTGGAAGCTGGACTTCAAGGACGCCAAGTGCCCCAGACTGAACGAGAAATACGGCCTTGCCCCTGCGGAAACGGCCTCCGCGCCTGACGCGGCTCCCGCCGATCCGCAGACAGAGCTGCCCGCGGAAGGCTCCGTCCTCGCCCTCTGCGGCCTGACGGCGGCGGATATCCGCACGGCCGACGGCGCGTTCGCCGGGGAACCTACCGAGAACAGCGAAGGCTATGCGGCCTGCATCGACTGCGGCGACACTTCCTTTGAGGCGTTTGAAAGCTGGCTGAACGCGCTGGCGGACAGCTGCCGCGCTGCCGCGAAGGACGGCATCATCTATGAGCCGAACTTCTTCGAGCCGGACAGCGTGGAGCCGCTGGAAGCCTTTGAGCTGGATCCCGCCGCCATCAACGTCGTGCAGTTCGCCTACAAGACGAACGGGCATGAAATTTACGTTACCGCCGCGAATACCGGCTCGGAGGAGTACCAGAACACGTTCTCCTGCTACCTCGCCGTGTACTGAGTCAGGCAATTCCCACCCATAACGAAAGCATCCCCCGGCAGCAGGCCTGCCGGGGGATTTTCGCTGCCGGGGGAAAACCGCGTCTTTGAAACGAATGCCCCGGAGGGACAGGCATCCTTCCGGGGCTGCGTTCATATGCTTATTTCGGGCTTTCCGCATCCAGCAGGGCTTCGGAGATGAAATAGCGGGGGCGGCGCTTCGTTTCCAGATAGGTCTTGCCCACGTATTCGCCCACCACGCCCAGCATGAGGAGCTGCAGCCCGCCCAGCATCCAGATGGAGAAGAGCAGACTCGTCCACCCGGAAACGGTGGCCCCGCAGAGATGGCGGATGAGGGCATAGAGCAGGATGACGATGCCCACGCAGAAGGCCGCCGCGCCGAGGATGAGACTCAGGTGCAGGGGCTTCACGCTGAAGGAGGTGATCCCGTCCTCCGCCAGGGCCAGCATCTTCCGCAGGGGATACTTGCTCTCCCCGGCAAAGCGCTCGTGCCGCTCGTATTCCACCGTGTCGGTCTTAAAGCCCAGCTGCGGCGCGATGCCCCGGAGGAACAGGTTCCGCTCCGGGTATTCCGCCAGCGCCTCCAGCGCCCGGCGGCTCATGAGCCGGTAGTCCGCATGGTCGTAGACGATCTCCACGCCCAGCAGCTCCATGATCTTATAGAACCAGTGGGCGGTATTGCGCTTGAAGCCGGTGTCGGTCTCGCGGGAGGAACGCACGCCGTAGACGATATCGCAGCCCGCCTCGAATTTCTCACAGAAGCGGTAGATGGCGTCCACGTCGTCCTGCAGGTCGGCATCCAGACTGATGGCGGCGTCGGCATAGTCCTTCGCGGTCATGAGCCCGGCCAGCACCGCGTTCTGATGGCCCCGGTTCCGGCTGAGGCAGAGGCCGAGGCAGCGGCGGTCCACGCTGTGGAGCTGCTGTATGAGCGGCCACGTTTTATCCTTCGAGCCGTCGTTCACGAACAGGACGCGGCTTGACTCCGAGATGCGGCCCTGTTCCGCAAGGGTATCCAGCACGGCTGTGAGGCGCTTCGCCGTTTCCGGCAGCACGGCCTCCTCGTTATAACAGGGAACCACCAGCCATAAAGTAAACACAGGCAGCCTCCTTTCCGGCAGCGGGGGGATTTTATTCGTCCAGTTTCAAAACCGCCATGAACGCCTCCTGCGGGACGGAGACCGTGCCGAGGGAGCGCATCTTCTTCTTGCCTTCCTTCTGCTTTTCCAGCAGCTTCTTTTTGCGGGTGATGTCGCCGCCGTAGCACTTGGCGAGAACGTCCTTCCTGAGGGCCTTGATGGTCTCCCGGGCGATGATCTTCCCGCCGATGGCGGCCTGCACGGGGATCTCAAACATCTGGCGGGGGATATTGTCCTTGAGCTTTTCGCAGATGCGCCGCGCCCGGGGATAGGCCTTCTCCTTGTGGACGATGAAGCTCAGCGCGTCCACAATGTCGCCGTTCAGCAGGATATCTAGCTTCACCAGTTCGCTCTGCCGGTAGGAATCCAGATCGTAGTCTAGCGAGGCATAGCCCTTGGTGCGGGATTTCAGCGCATCGAAGAAGTCGTAGATAATTTCGTTCAGGGGCAGGAGATAGTGCAGCTCCACCCGGTCCTTGCCCTGATAGACCATGTCGGTATATTCGCCGCGCCGGTCCTGACACAGGTCCATGATGTTGCCCACGTATTCCTGCGGGGTCATGATGCTGGCGGCCACGTAAGGCTCCTCCGCGTATTCAATGACGCTGGGATCCGGGTAGTTCAGCGGGTTGTCGATGGTCTCCAGCGTGCCGTCCGTCTTCATGACCTTGATGATGACGCTGGGGGCGGTGGTGATCAGCTCCAGATTGAACTCCCGTTCCAGCCGCTCGGTGATGACCTCCATGTGCAGCAGGCCGAGGAAGCCCGTGCGGAAGCCGAAGCCCAGCGCGGCGGAGCTTTCCGGCTCGAAGGAGAGCGCCGCGTCGTTCAGTTTCAGCTTTTCCAGCGCATCCCGCAGGTCGGGATAACGCGCTCCGTCGGCGGGGTAGATGCCGCTGTAGACCATGGGCTGGGCGGGCCGGTAGCCGGGAAGGGCTTCGGCGGTGGGGTTCTCCACGCCGGTGATGGTATCGCCCGGCTGGGTATCCGCCACATTTTTGATGCTGGCGGTGAAATAGCCAACGTCGCCTGCGGCCAGCTCATCGCAGGGGTCCAGCGCCAGCGCGCCCATGTGGCCCACTTCCACGACCCGGTATTCCGCACCGGAGGCCATGAGCCGCACGTCCATGCCCGCACGGATGCGCCCTTCCATGATGCGCATATAGACGATGACGCCCACGAAGGGGTCATACTGACTGTCAAACACCAGCGCCTTCAGCGGCGCGTCGGGGTCGCCCTTCGGGGCGGGGACACCATTCACGATCTCATCGAACACCTTGTCGATGTTGATGCCCATGCGGGCGGAGATCTCCGGCGCGTCCATGGCGGGGATGCCGATCACGTCCTCGATATCGGCCTTTACACGCTGGGGGTCCGCGCCGGGCAGGTCGATCTTGTTGATGACGGGGAGGATCTCCAGCTCGTTGTCCAGCGCCAGATAGGCATTGCCCAGCGTCTGCGCTTCGATGCCCTGCCGGGCGTCCACCACCAGCAGCGCGCCCTCGCAGGCGGCAAGGCTGCGGCTCACTTCATAGTTGAAGTCCACGTGGCCCGGGGTGTCGATCAGGTTCAGACGGTAGGTTTCCCCGTCCGGCGCGGGGTATTCGAGGCTGACGGCACGAGCTTTGATGGTGATGCCGCGCTCCTTTTCCAGCTCCATATTGTCCAGTATCTGCGCCTCCATGTCCCGGGGGCTCACGGCATGGCAGGTCTCCAGCAGCCGGTCCGCCAGCGTGCTCTTGCCGTGGTCGATGTGGGCGATGATGGAGAAATTGCGGATCTTCGACTGGTCGATCATAAGGGGACCATTCCTTTCTTCTTATCGAAACGTATGGGGGTTCAGCGCTGCTCGGCCAGCAGCTCGGTAAGCTGCCGTTCGGCCTCACGGCGCAGATCATCGGGGATGGAGAAGCGCAGCTTTTCCTCCGCCCCGTCCAGCCGGAGGCGGAGGTGCAGGAGGCTGGATTCGGCTTCGCAGGCAAGCACCGCCTGCTCAAGGGTCAGCTCGCTTTCCGAAGGGTCATACGGGCGCATCAGCCGGTAGCACAGAAGGGTCACCAGCCCGCTCATATCCTCCGCGCACTGGGGGCAGGTGCGGAGGCCGGAAAGGATGGCGTGCAGCGCCTCGGCGCCCGTGTCCGCCAGACTGCGCAGGTTCGCCGGAAGGTCCTCCGAGCCGGAAAAGCTGGTGCGCACCGTGCTGCGGCCCAGAAGATAGTCCGCCGAAACGCCGTAATACCGGCAGGCGGCATCCACAAAGGATAGGCCCGGCTCCCGCAGACCGTTTTCATAATGGCTCAGCAGCGCCTGCGAGATGTGCAGCGCGGCCGCCGCCGTCCGCTGGTTCAGCCGCCGTTCCTTCCGCAGACGGGAAAGAATTTCCGGGAAGCTCTCTGCCATGGGTCACACGTCCCTTCCGATTGATTACTGACAGTAGTATACCGAAAAGCGATGGATTTGTAAACAAGGTTTTTGCGTCGGACGCCCGGCTGCGGCCATAAATCCGGGGCCGGACCGGGAAAATGCTTGTAGTTTTCGGAACCCTGTGATATAGTATACTTCCCCAAGTTTGCAACGGCGCAAGCCGAATACCTTTCGGACGAAAGGAGATTCCAAATGGTCAGGATCAATACGGCTGCGGGTTCCATCCGCATTTCCAACGAGGTCTTTACCACGCTGGCCGGCGCGGCGGCGATGAGCTGCTTCGGCGTGCGGGGCATGGCGAAAAAGTCCGCCAGCGACGGGCTGGTGCACCTGCTGAAGCGGGAAGCCATGGGAAAGGGCGTGCGCGTCACCTTTCTGGAAGGGGAGGACGCGATCGCCATCGAGCTGCATATCATTGTGAATAACGGGGTCAATATCCCCGTCCTCTGCGACGCCATCAGCTCCGCCGTTCGCTATAAGGTGACCGAGGCCACCGGCGTTCAGGTCAGGAGCGTGAACGTCTTTGTGGATTCCGTCATGCCGGAATGAGAGCGGAGGACAGAGAGATGACTGAGATCGTAAACGGACAGCTTTTCCGCGACATGGTTCTGTATGCCGCTGCGGCGGTGGATGCGCGGAAGCAGGAGATCAACGAACTGAATGTGTTCCCGGTGCCGGACGGCGACACCGGCACCAATATGAGCATGACCGTTAGCGCCGCGGCGCGGGAGCTGGAAGGGAAGCCCGTGAAGGGCGTGGACGACGCCAGCGCGCGGACGGCCTCCGCCATGCTGCGCGGCGCGAGAGGGAACAGCGGCGTCATCACCAGCCTGCTGTTCCGGGGCATTTCCCGTTTCCTCAAGGAGAAGAAGGAGGCCACGGCGGCGGAGTTCGCCGGGGCCATGAACGAGGGCGTGGCGGCGGCCTACAAGGCCGTCATGAAGCCTACGGAGGGGACGATCCTCACCGTATCCCGCCTTGCCTCCGCTGCGGCCGTGGAAGCGGCGCAGAAGGAAAAGGATCTTGTGAAGGTGCTGGAGGCCGCCGAAAAGGCCGGCGACGCGGCGCTGAAAAGCACGCAGGAGCTGAACCCCGTGCTGAAAAAGGCCGGCGTGGTGGACGCGGGCGGCGTGGGCTACATGGTCATCCTCCGGGCCTTCATCGCCGTGGTGAAGGGCGAAGCGGCCGAGATCGCCGCGCCCGCAGGGGCAAAAGAAGCCCCCGGCAGCGTTTTTGAGAAATTCGACACGGAGGCGGATATCCGCTATCCCTACTGCACGGAGTTCATCGTCTCCAGGGACAACGACAAGCCCGTGGAACTGCTGAAAAGCTACCTCGCCAGCATCGGCGACAGTGCGGTGGTGCTGGAGGACGAGGAGCTCATCAAGGTCCACGTGCATTCTGCCTGTCCCGGCGCGGTGCTGACCGAGGCCCTGACCTACGGGATGCTGCAGACCGTGAAGGTGGAAAATATGCGCCTGCAGCACACGGAGAAGCTGGCCGAGGTGCAGGGCGAGCCTGCGAAGACTGCCGAAATCCCCGCCGAAGCGGAAGAAACGAAGGTCACAAAGCCGCTGGGCGTGGTAGCCGTCTGCGCCGGCGCGGGGCTGGAAGCGCTGTTCCGGGAGCTGGGCGCGGACGAGGTGGTCTCCGGCGGGCAGACCATGAACCCCTCCACGGAGGATATCCTCCGTGCGGTGGAAAAGACCGGGGGCGAGACCGTGCTGGTGCTGCCCAACAATAAGAATATCATCATGGCCGCGCAGCAGTGCGTGGGCCTGACAGGGCAGAACGTGGTGGTCATCCCCACGGCGACGGTGCCGCAGGGCATCACCGCGATGCTGAATCTGGATCCGGAGGCCGACGGGGAGACCAATGCGTCGGCGATGGGCGAAGCCATCGGGAACGTGAAGAGCTTTTCCGTCACCTATGCGGCGCGGGATTCCTCCTTCGACGGGCGCGAGATCCGGGCCGGGGAATACCTCGCCCTGCAGGACGGGAAGATGATCTGCAACACTTCCTCCGCCGAAACGCTCTGTGACGAGCTGTCGAAGGCGCTCAAGGCCGTGAACGCGGAGACCGTCAGCATCTTCTACGGGGAAGAAGTGCAGGAAGCGGACGCGCTGGCCTTCACGGATGCGCTGCAGGGGCAGCTGCCGAATGCGGAGGTCTCCGCCGTCAGCGGCGGCCAGCCGGTCTACTATTACCTGATCAGCGCGGAATAAGTCCAATGACCGGGAAGGACGCCCGGAGAACGAACCAGGATCCATATACGGGGCCGTGCCGATTCGGCGCGGCTCCTTTTTCGGAAGGGAGAGAGGTCTATGGCAGACCGGAAAAAACAGAGCTTCGTCACCGGCGCCGCGGTGCTGACGGCCAGCACCGTCATCATCAAGGTGCTGGGCGCGCTGTTCAAGCTGCCGCTGGCGAATATCCTCGGCAGCGAGAGTATGGCGGATTTCGGCGCGGCCTACAATATCTATGCCCTGCTGCTCACCATTTCCACGGCGGGCCTGCCGGTGGCGCTGAGCCGCATGATCTCGGCCTCCGACGCCATGGGGAAGCAGAATCAGGTGAAGCGCACCTTCCGGGTGGCCCGGGCGGCATTCTTCGTCATGGGTACCGTGACCACGCTGCTGATGCTCTTCGGCGCGAAGCAGCTGGCGGCCTTTGAGGGCGCGCCCACGGCGGTGACGGGCATCCGCGTGCTGGCCCCGTCGCTGGTGTGCGTCTGCCTCACCTCGGCATACCGGGGCTATACGCAGGGCATGGGCAATATGGTGCCCACCAGCATCTCCCAGATCATCGAGACGTTGAGCAAGATCGTCTTCGGTCTCAGCGCGGCGTGGCTCATCATGCGCCGCTCCGGCAACGGGAGCATCGGCGCGGCGGGCGGCATCTTCGGCGTGACCGTGGGCACCGTGCTGGCGCTTGCGTATATCATCCCAGCCAAGCTGCGGCTGGACCGGAAGACCATCACCCCGCTGGCAAATCCGGACGTGCCGGAGAGCACGGGCAGCACGCTGAAAAAGCTCATCGCCATCGGCATCCCCATCACCATCGGCTCCTGCGTGCTGAACGTGGTGGCGGTCATCGACATGAAGATGATCATGGAGCGGCTGCAGGGCGCGCTGCATTATGATTATCTCACCGCCAAGGGGCTTTACGGCATCTATTTCAACACCCAGACCCTGTATAATCTGCCCTCCGCCTTCGCGGTGCCCATGGTCACCAGCGCCATCCCGGCCATCGCGGCCTATGCGGCGAAGAAGCAGCATAAGGACGCGGCACAGGTGCTGTGCGCGGCGCTGAAGCTGATGAATCTGCTGGCCATGCCCATGGCCGTGGGCATGGGCGTGCTGGCCGCGCCCATCATGGCCGGGCTTTACGGAGAGACCGACGCGGTGGCGGGCGCGATCCTGAGCATCCTCAGCGCCGCCAGCTACGGCGTGTGCATCATGATGGTGACCAACGCCATCCTGCAGGCCTATGGGCACGAATGGCGCAGTATGCTCCACGTGGCCATCGCCGCCGTGTGCAAGATCGTGGTGAACTACATCCTGCTGGGCGTTCCGGCCTTCGGCATCCTCGGCGCGGCGGCGGGCAACGTGGCCTGCTACGGGGTCGTCTGCCTGCTGAACCTGCTTGCCATCCGGCGGAAAGCGCCGGAATGCCCGCCGCTCCTGCCCCTGTTCGGGAAAACGCTGCTGGCCTCCCTGCTCATGGGCGTGTGCGCATGGCTGGTGAACCGGGGCGGCAGCCTCGTGCTGGGGAAGCTGGGGCTTTTCCAAAGCGGGCGCATGGCGGCGCTGGCCCCCATGGTACCCGCCATCCTCGTGGCCGTGGTGGTCTATCTGGTGCTGGTAGTGGTGCTGCGGGCCGTCACGAAGGAAGAACTGGAGCTGGTGCCCAAGGGCGATAAGGTCGCAAAGCTCCTGAAGATCCGATAATCCGATTTACAAAAGAGGGAATACCAATGCGTTTAGACAAATATCTGAAGGTCTCCCGTCTCATCAAGCGCCGCACGGTGGCCAATGAAGCCTGCGACGGGGAGCGGGTGAGCGTGAACGGGAAGGTCGCCCGCGCCTCCTATGAGGTGAAGGTGGGCGATATCATCGAGATCCGCTTCGGGGAGCGTACCCTGAAGGTGCAGGTGGCCGAGGTGAACGAATACGCCTCCAAGGACAGCGCCGCCGCCATGTATCAAGAGGTGCGGTGATTGAAGCGGAATAAATGGATCGGCACCAGAGCGTTTTACGCCATGGTGCTTTCCGTCACCATCCCCATCGTCGTTCAGAACGGCATCACGAACTTCGTGAACCTGCTGGACAACGTGATGGTGGGCCGGGTGGGCACGGAGGAAATGTCCGGCGTGGCCATCGCCAACCAGCTCATCATGGTCTTCAATCTGGGCATCTTCGGCGGCATCTCCGGCGCGGGCATCTTCACCGCCCAGTTTTACGGGCACAGCGATCTGAAAGGCGTGCGCAGCACCTTCCATATCAAGCTCTTTACCGGCGTCGTCATCGCCGCGGTGAGCATCCTCGTCTTCCTCCTGTGGGGCGAGCCGCTCATCGGCCTGTTCCTGCAGGGCGAGAGCGATGTGGGCGACGCTGCCGCCGTGGCGATGTACGGCATGAAGTATCTTCGCATCAGCCTCATCGGCTTCCTGCCCTTCGCGGCGGTGCAGGTCTATGCCAGCACGCTGAAGGAATGCAGCGAGACGGTTCTGCCCATGAAGGCCAGCATCACCGCAGTGCTGACGAATCTGGTGCTGAACTACGTGTTCATTTTCGGCAAGCTGGGTCTCCCCGCCATGGGCGGCGCGGGCGCGGCCATCGCCACGGTCATCTCCCGCTACGTGGAGCTGGCCTTCGTTGTGATCGGCACCCACCGGAATACGAAGAGATATGCCTTTGCTCAGGGACTTTACCGCGAGCTGCGCATCCCGCCCGCCCTGCTGGGGCAGGTGGTGAAGAAGGGCGTGCCGCTGCTGTTCAACGAGCTATTGTGGAGCGCGGGCATGGCGATCCTGAACCAGAGCTACAGCCTGCGGGGCCTGAGCGTGGTGGCAGCCATGAACATCAGCTCCACCATCGTGAACCTGTTCAACATCGTCATGATGGCCATGGGCAACACCGTCGCCATTCTGGTAGGGCAGGCGCTGGGCTCCGGGGATATGGAGCGGGCGAAGGATACCGACCGGAAGCTCATCGTGTTCAGCGTGGGCGTCAGCACCGTGTTCGGCCTGCTGCTGGCCCTCGCCGCGCCCTATATCCCGAGGATCTACAACACGGAGGAGGCCGTTCGGTCGCTGGCTGCCACGCTGATGGTGATCTCCGGCGTGGTCACGCCCATCACGGCGTTTGCCCACGTGGCCTATTTCACCCTGCGCAGCGGCGGCAAAACGCTCATCACCTTCCTGTTCGACAGCGCCTATACCTGGGTGCTGACCGTGCCGCTGGCCTACGTCCTCGCCCATTTCACCAGCCTGCCCATCGTGCCGGTCTACTGGATCGTGCAGCTCAGTAACCTCATCAAATGCGCCATGGGCTACATCATGGTGAAAAAGGGCATCTGGGTCAACAACATCGTGGCGGAAAACGATTAAAAAAACGCCTCTCCCATCGGGAGAGGCGCTTCGTATATGAACGTCAGTTCTTCTTATCGCGGGTAAAGTCACGCAGGGCTTCGATGGAATCCTTCACCAGCTTCGCCAGCTCGGGGTCGCCATCGGTGACCACGTGGCGCAGGCGCTCGATCTGACTGTCGGGATCATAGCGCAGAGCGCCCAGACCTTTGACGGCGGCGACCTTCGCTTCCCGCTCGGGGCGGGCGAGGATATCGGTCAGGATATTGCGGCATTCTTCGCTTCTGCCGGTGCCGCAGGCTTCGGCAATCTCCACCGCCAGCGACACGTCCTTTTTCTGACCAAGCCGTGCCAGCTTCTTCCACTTCTTCTCCGCGACCATCTTTGCGTACTTTTCGTTTGCCATTTTTACGGGACTTCCTTTCATGCGTTTTCCGAATCCTTCCGGAAGGGAAACAAAGTAGTATACTCCCTATCATATCGGAAAATATGACTTTTGTCAAGAAAACGGCCCGCTTTTCATCGGAAAACGGGGCGAAAGCGGGGAAACGGAAAAGCGGACAGAGGCCGGGAAAAATCCGGTATCTGTCCGCTTCTGCCGTCAGGCCATGCCGCCGCCCGGCAGGATGCCGCGCCGCGCCTGCGGGGTCTCCGAGGGGACGGGCGCGTCCGTTGCGGACACGCCGCCGTCCGTTGCCGGTGCGCCGGTGGCGGGGACTTCGCTGGGCTTTTCCGTGGGCGCCTCGGCAGGCGTCTCCGTGGGCTTCACGGTGGGCGTGGGGCTGGCCGGGGCGGGGGAGGATGTGACGTTGGCGGTCACGCGGGGCGGATTTGTGTGCGCAGCGCCGCCCTTGTCGCTTTCACAGCCGCAGAACAGCAGCACAGGCAGCAGGATCGCCGCCATGAGAAGAAGGGTCCGTTTCATCGATTTCCATGTTCCTTTCCTGCCGAAAAACCGGCTTCGCAGCTATTGTGCGCGTTCCATGCGGAAATCATGCAGGAAAGAACGGAAAATCGCCGCGTGTCCGAAAAATACCAAAATAAAATTCTGCGGCGCCGAAGCATCGCAGAATTTTGAAAGTTCTTATTCGGTGTACTCGCTGTGGATGAGAGCGCTGAGGCGAAGCGTCCCGTCCGCATCCTCGAAGACCATGCGGAGGATGCTCCAGTCCGTTCCCTCCGGGGCTTCGGGCGGGAAGTAGAGGTCCACGAACTGCGCATCCGGGAAGACGCTGCTGAGATTCTCCAGGGCGTTGCCGCTGCGGACCACGGTATTGAAGCCGATGATGGGGGCCTTCCCGTAATCCCGGTCGTAAACGTAGGTCTCGAAATACTGCTTCGCGGTGAGCTGGATGGGTTCGTCGCTGTCCACCTTGGTGCCCCACGTATAAACGTTGGTGTCGCTGCCGACGATTGCGACCCGATTGGCGGTAAAGCATTGATTGGAGCTGAGATTGATGGTAGAATAGGGGGAGAAGACCAGCCCGTATACCGGGTGGACGAGCGTGCTCAGGGTCTCATAATCCCCTTCCCGCAGCACATCCGCCACGCTGAGGGCCAGCTTTGTCAGTTCTTCGTGCTGCGCGCGGCTGCTCTGAACGGCGGGCAACTCCGCCGCGGGCTCACGCGGGGTGTGCCCGTTCAGAAACGTGATGAGCAGGAAGCAGCCGATGCCCAGCGCGGCGCCCAGCAGGAGGCAGCCAAGACTGAGGAGTTGCTTTTTCATACATACCTCGATTTGTGTTGATTTGGCGGGGCAGAACGATATCGACGATAAATACAAAACCCCATATTAAAGATACGCTATCATAACCCATAAAAACAGATTTTGCAATTACAAACGGTTACAAATGACCGAAAAGGAGCCAAAAATGCTGGTAAACGGAGTTGAATATCACATTCATTGCCGGAAAGAGGACATCGGAGAATACTGCATCCTGCCCGGAGACCCGGCCCGCTGCGACCTGATCGCGCGATATTTCGAGGAACCGAAGCTCATCGGGCAGAACCGGGAATACCGGGTCATCACCGGCTGTCTGGGCGATAAGCGGGTCAGCGCCGTGTCCACGGGCATCGGCGGACCCAGCGCCGTCATCGCCATGGAGGAGCTGGCGGAGTTGGGCGCGCACACCTTCATCCGGGTGGGCACCTGCGGCGGCATCCGCACCGACGTGCGCCCCGGCGACGCGGTGATCGCCTCCGCCGCCGTTCGTGCGGAGGGGACCAGCCGGGAATACGCCCCCATCGAATTTCCCGCCGCGGCGGACTTCTCGGTCACGCTGGCGCTGAAGCAGGCGGCCGACGCGCTGGGTGTCCCCAATCACGTGGGCATCGTGCAGTGCAAGGATTCCTTCTACGGGCAGCACAGACCGGAGGTCATGCCCGTGGCGGGCGAGCTGCAGGCCAAATGGGAGGCGTGGAAGCGCCTTGGCGTGCTGTGCAGCGAAATGGAAAGCGCGGCGCTCTACGTGGCGGCGGCGCATCTGGGCGTCAGATGCGGGTGCGTGCTGCACGTTTTCTGGAATCAGGAGCGTGCCGCGCTGGGCATTCAGGAGGATAATTCGCCGGATACGGACAATGCCATCCGCATCGCGGCGGAGGCTATCAGAAATCTGTAAGAAAAGCGCCCGGGCTGAGATGAAGCCCGGGCGCTGTTGTATTCGATCATCGCCGATAGAGAAATTCCAGATCGTAGAGGGAGATGGTGTCGCCCTCCTGCACGCCCATGTCCTCCAGCCGGTCATAGACGCCGCCGTCCCGCAGGCAGCGGTCGAAATACATCCGGCTTTCGCTGTCGCTGAGGTTCACGCGCATGAGCAGCCGCTCCAGCCACGGGCCTTCCACGACCCACAGGTCGGTATCCTGCCGGCGGATGGTCAGCTCATCCGCGCTGCCCGGCTCCGCTTCCGGCTCCACGTATTCCTCCTCAAAGAAGGGGATGGGGGGCAGCTCCTGCAGCTTCGCGGCGGCGGCCAGTGTCAGCTCCCGCACGCCCTGATTGGTGGCGGCGGAAATTTCATAGAGAGGGAGACCCAGCGAGGCGATATGCGCCCGGAACGCCTCCGTCAGCGCTTCATCCTGCGCGATATCGGACTTGTTGGCGGCGACGATCTGGGGCCGCTCCGCCAGCGCGGGGGGATACTCCCGCAGCTCGGCATTGATGGCCTCGAAATCCGCCACGGGGTCGCGCCCCTCGCTGCCGGAAACGTCTACCACGTGGATGAGGAGCCTGCAGCGCTCGATGTGCCGCAGGAAATCATGCCCGAGGCCCGCGCCCTCTGCCGCGCCCTCGATGATGCCGGGGATATCCGCCATGACGAAGCTCTCGCCCTCGGCGGCCCAGACCACGCCCAGATTGGGGTAGAGCGTGGTGAAATGATAGTCCGCGATCTTCGGATGGGCGCGGGAGACGGCGGCCAGCAGCGTGGATTTGCCCACGTTGGGGAAGCCCACGAGCCCCACGTCCGCCAGCAGCTTCAGCTCCAGAATGACCTCCCGCCGCTGGCCCTCCATGCCCGGCTTGGCGAAGCGGGGCACCTGCCGGGTGGGGGTGGCGAAATGCTTGTTGCCCCAGCCGCCCCGGCCACCCCGGGCCAGAATGAAGGCCTGCCCGTCGGACATATCGTGGATGACGGCGTTCGTCTCCCGGTCGCGGATGATGGTGCCCCGGGGCACGCGGATGACCAGGTCCTCCCCGTCCCGCCCGCTTTTCAGAGCGCCCTGCCCGTCGCCCCCGTTGGGCGCAACGTATTTCCGCTTGTAGCGGAAGTCCATCAGCGTGGACATATTTTCATCCACGGTCAGCACGATATTGCCGCCGCGTCCGCCGTCGCCCCCGTCGGGTCCGCCGGCGGCAACGTATTTTTCCCGGTGGAAGGCCACGGCCCCGTTGCCGCCTCTGCCGGCGACGACGGTGATGCCCGCCTTATCGACAAATGTGGATGCCATCGTATCCCCTCCAAAACATGAAAAACGGCTGCCTCCGACGGAGACAGCCGTTTAGCAGCAGATTATTCCGCGACTTCGGGAACCTCGTAAACAGAGACCTGCTTGCGATCCCGGCCCAGACGCTCGTAACGAACGATGCCGTCCTTCAGGGCGAAGAGATTGTAGTTGATTCCGCAGCCCACGTTCATGCCCGGGTGGATCTTCGTGCCGCACTGGGTGTAGAGAATATTGCCGGCGAGAACGAACTGACCGTCGGCCCGCTTTGCACCAAGACGCTTGGACTTAATGTCGCGACCGTTCTTGGTGGAGCCCATACCTTTTTTATGTGCCATGGTTTCTCCTCCTTCTCAGCCGACCGTGATGGCGTCGATCTGAACCTGAGTATAGGGCTGACGATGGCCCTGACGCCGACGGTAATTCTTTTTGGCTTTGTACTTGAAAACGCGGATCTTCTTGCCCTTGCCGTTCTTGACGACCTTCGCGGTGACGGCGGCGCCGGCCACGGTGGGGGTGCCGAAGATGGGTTCGGCTTCGTCGCTCACGACGGCCAGGACCTGATCAAAGGTGACGATTTCGCCGGCTTCAGCAGGCAGCTTTTCGATGAACAGAAGATCGCCTTCCGCGACTCTGTACTGCTTGCCGCCGGTCACAATGATTGCATGCTGCAAGGTTTCTTTCTCCTTGTCCATAATCTCGCTCTCGGGGGTGCGGGAGACCCGGCTTTCATACCCATTCAAAGCGGCTTAGAGACTATATCATTCTTTTGGGAGCGTGTCAAGATTTTTTGCCGTTATTTTCCCTGTTTTTCCCGTGCTTTTCGCCTTTTTCCTCCCGCCTGCGGAAACGGTAGATGATCTTCCCGGCGGGCGGCGGGGTCTCCTCCTGTTCGGCGGGCTTGAAGAGGTTGATGGGCACATCCGGGTCGTTGTTCAGATTCGTGATGATGGCGGCGGTGATGGGGAAGCCGAACAGGCCCCACACGCCGAACAGGCTGCTGCCCACGAACATACACGCCAGCGTGACCAGCGGGGGCAGGCCCACCTGCTTGCCCACCAGCTTGGGTTCGAGAAACTGGCGGACCACGATGACCACCACGTAGAGAATGGCAAGGCCGACGCCCCGGAGGATCTTCCCCTGAATGAAGGTGACGATGGCCCACGGCAGCAGGATCATGCCCGCGCCCACGATGGGGAAGATATCGAACAGGGCCATGAGCAGGGCGATGAGCGGCGCGTGCTTTACGCCGATGATCAGCAGGCCGACGCAGATCTCGCAGAAGGTGATGAGCATCACCAGCGCGTAGCTCTTGCCGTAAAGTCCGATGATCTTGCGGAAGCTCTCGATGGCATAGCCGCCGGTGACGCGCACCTTCTCCGGCAGGTTGCGCTGGAAGAAGCCCTTCATGGCGTCGAACGCGGTGGCCATGAAGATGGTGGCGATGATGGCGATGACGCCGGAGAGCAGGTAGCTGGGGACCTTGGTGGCCACGTTGGTCAGCTTGCCCACCGCGCTCACGCTGAAGCTGGTGATGGCGCCGGACACGGCGGAGAACACCTCCGGCAGCACCCGGTTCACCACCTCCACGATGGAGGGGTCGAAGCGGGCGGCCAGCGTCTGCGCATTGAGATAGAGGTTCTTCAGGCCCGGCTCCAGCGATTCGTTGTACCAGTCCGGCAGCCTGCCCGCATAGGACGCGAGGCTGCTCACCAGATTGGCGGCAAACAGCAGTACGATGCAGCCGATGATGAGATAGAACAGAATAACAGTCGCCACCGTTACGGCGGTGGTGAGCTTGGAGTGGTTCGGGAACTTCCGGCGGAAGAATCTGCAGATGGGCCGCAGCAGCCATGCTACCAGCAGCGCGACGACAAAGGGCAGCAGCAGATTCAGCAGATAGCGGAAGATCAGATAGGCGATGGCCGCGATGATGGCCCAGTAAGAGACGTTGATGATAAAACGCCTGCGTTTTCCGATGTCCAAAATGTCCTCCTTTCCGCGAAGGGCAAACAGCTTTTGTTTCAGAAGGAAATGACGCCCAGATGCTCCAGCAGGATCTTCAGGCCCAGCAGGATCAGAATGATGCCGCCTGCGGCCTCGGCTTTGGCTTTGTATTTCGTGCCGAAGACGCTGCCCACCTTCACGCCCGCCATACTGAGCAGGAAGGTGACCACGCCGATGAAGCTGACGGCGGGCACGATGCGCACCTGCAGGAAGGCGAAGGTGATGCCCACGGCCAGCGCGTCGATGCTGGTGGCGACGGCCATGGGCAGCATGGCTTTCACGCCGAGAGAGGCGTCCGCCTCATCCGGTTCCTCCTTGCCGAAGGCCTCCCGCAGCATATTCGCGCCGATGGCCGCCAGCAGGACGAAGGCGATCCAGTGATCCACACTGGTGATGTACTTTTCAAATCTGGCCCCCAGAAACCAGCCGATGAGCGGCATCAGCGCCTGAAAGCCGCCGAACCAGAGGCCGGGGATGAGCGCATGGCGAAGCTGACATTTGCCCAGCGCGAGGCCCTTGCACACCGCCACGGCGAAAGCGTCCATGCTCAGTCCGATGGCGAGGATCAACAGTTCAGGTATGTTCATGTTCTTCTCCTGTAATGACCGACAGCTGCGACCAGACGCCGGTATATAATATGCTGCGCATCAGCTCCGCGTCCAGCACCAGCGGGAGCCGCTCCCATGCCTTCGTACAATCCGCCATGATGAGGAGCAGAATGTTGCGCAGGTCCTCCTCCGTCGCCCCGTCCGCCTGCAGGCAGAGGGCGGGATTATAGAGGCTTCGCTTCGTATCCGCTTCCCGGTCCAGCACCGCGTCCAGCAGATAGAGGAAGCGGCCCAGCGAATGGCCCATGAACCGAAGGTCCGACGCCCAGCGGTCCTCCTTCCGGACGAAAAGCGACGCCATCAGGCTGCCGAAAGCATTGGCCCCGGCGTCGGGATTCGGGTCTCGCCGGCGCTCCACATCCCGCAGGGCGGCCATCGCCTCCGTCATGGCGGACCACTGAGCGGGGTTCCGCTCCGCGGCTTCGGCGGCAGAACGGCGCAGAAGGCCCGCTTCCAGCTTTTTCACGGGTTTCCGCTCATCCTGCCAGTCGTCCTCCGCCTTCAGCAGCGCCAGCATCACGTTCAGGTCGGCGGCATAGCCGCTCGCTTCGCTTTGCCAGCTGGCCTTTTTTCGGAAGGGGTGGGCCGGGCAGGGGCGTTCCTCCGCCGTTTCCGCCGGTTCATAGAGCGAATGCAGCGTCAGCGTGAGAAAGACCATATCGTAGGTCAGCGTGCAGCGGCAAAGCTGCCCGCAGCGGCGGCCGAGGGCGCGGCACAGGCCGCAGTAGCAGCCTTCATAGCGGCGGCGCTGCGCTTCCGGCAGTGTCGCGGGGTCAACGGTAATATATCCAAACATAGCAATAGTATACCACGGCTGTCAAGACGGGGGAAGCGGAAAACCTGCGGGGCTTGACAGCAGGGGGCGTGTGCCGTAAACTGAACGGGAACGGATGAGGCGATCCGGGAAAAGAGGAAAGACGGATGAAACGGGCGATCATGCTGCTGCTGGCAGCGGCGCTCTGTCTGCTGCCGGTCTCCGCCGCGGGGGCGGTCCTGTCGGAACAGAAGCTGACGGTGGACGGTGTCCCGGCGGAATGCGAAAAATACAATGTGGACGGCGAGAACTACTTCAAGCTGCGGGACCTTGCCCAGCTGATGAATGGCACGGGCAGCCGGTTCAGCGTGAGCTGGGACGGGGAAGCGGGCGTCGTTTCCATCGTGAGCGGGGAAACGTATATCCCCGTGGGCGGTGAGCTGGAAGTCGGTGCGGATAAGTCCGAAACGGCGGCGCCCAGTACGCAGACGGTCATGGTGAACGGTGAAGTGCGCACGGATCTGCGCGCCTACAATATCGGCGGCAATAACTATTTCCGGCTGCGCGACCTGGGCGAGGCTGTGGGCTTCCGGGTGGACTATGACGCGGAAACAAGGACGGTGCTGGTCCGCTCCTTCGGCGAAGCGGGGGAGACGGGCTTCAGCGTGCCGGTGAAGGAGACGGTCATCTTCCGGGATGCGGGAACGTTTTACCGGAGCGAAACGGAATACGTGCCGGGGCCTTCCGGCACGATCCTGCGGGAAACGCACAGCGACAGTCTCGGCGCGGGCTGGACGGTAGAGTATACCTACGACGGGAACGGGGATCTGCTCCGGGCCTGCCGGACCGATGCGGACGGGACCGTGACCGTCGCGGAGGGGCCGTTCCCCGGGCGGGAAGAGACGCAGACGGCGGAGCTGCCGAACGCGGCGGACGATCCGGACTGCCGCTGGGAATCCGGCTGCGACGAGGCCGGGAACCGCACGTGGATGCGCTGCACTCTTTATGAAGACGGGGCCGAAGCCTGTACTGTGGAGTGGCGGCTGGAATATGTTTGCCTGCCGGACGAGGCTTCCTTCCAAAATTACCGGCGAAGCCTGACGGCGGCCGATCTCTGGCCGGAGGCGTGAACAGGTCCCGGGAAACGCGTGAGCGGATCCCGGGAAAAAACGCGGATACACAGCCGGGAAAACCGGCTGAACCGATATTCAAAAACGGAGGTACGAACATGAAAAAGATCCTTTCGATCGTGCTGGCACTGGTGCTGTGCTGCTCACTGGCGCCCTTTGCGCTGGCGGCGGGCGCGCAGGTCGTCCTTTCCGCGCAGGAGCTGCGCGTGGACGGGGCCTATGTGGACTGCGAGAAGTACAACATCGACGGCTCGAACTACTTCAAGCTGCGCGACCTTGCCTACCTGATGAACGGCACGGGCAGCCAGTTCAGCATCGGCTGGGACGGGGAGAAGGGCGTGATCGCCATCGTCACCGGCGAAGCCTATACGCCCGTGGGCGGTGAGCTGGTCCTCGGCGCGGACAAGTCCGAAACGGCGGTGCCCAGCGCCCAGACCATCACCATCAACGGCGAGGTGCGCGACGATCTGAGCGCCTACAACATCGGCGGCAACAACTACTTCAAGCTGCGCGATCTGGGCGAGGCCGTGGGCTTCTTCGTGGACTATGACCCGGAAACGCGGACCATGCTGGTGTTCTCGTCCCTTGCGGCGCCGGAGGACGGGATCTGGGTGCCGGTGAAGTACTACACTTTCTTCAGGGACAGCGTAGATTTCTTCGAGAACACGTCGGAATACGTGCTGGGGCCTGCGGGCGCGATCATGGAAGAAACGTACACCACGAACAACGGCGGCGACTTTGCGCAGACCTTCACCTACGACGGGAAGGGGAACCTCACCGGCATCCGCTTTGACGGGGAAGACAGCTGGGAGGAAACGAAGCAGCAGTGGGATGAAAACGGCTGGCTCACCCGGAAGGACTATACGGAGAACGACGATTACTGGGAATCCACCATCTATACCTACGACGCGGCGGGTCAGGTGATCGGCGAAGTCCTGAACGGGGCTTACGATCTCTCGATCCACATCACCCGCAGCTATGACGCCGAGGGCAATCTGCTGCGCGAGGTCACCGTGGACAACAGCGGCACGACCACCGCCGACTATACCTATGACGCGGAAGGCAGAATGCTGCGCATCGACACGGTGGATGATGCGGGCTTCACCTATTCCTACGGCTTTGAATATGACGCATACGGCAACGTCGTCCGGGAATACTATTCCAACAGCGGCGGCAGCCGGTATGACGTGGTGATGACCTATGACACCGAGGGCCGGGAGACCATGTGCCGCACGGAGAGCGATGCCTACATCGCCGTGGAGACCTGGGCCTATGACGACTCCGGCAACCTGACCATGAAGCGCTATGAAATCACGGACAAGTCCGTATGGGATCTGGGTACCACGTGGTCTCAGGCGGACTACACGCCGGACGCTTACGGCAATCCGCTGACCGCGGTGAACAGCTATTCGGATGGGACGACCATGGTCACCACGCATGAATACACCTATGACGCCGAAGGACACATCCTCCGGGATATCGAGACGGTGGACGGCGAAGTGGATATGGATCAGGTCTGCGTCTATGACGCGGCGGGCAATCTGACGGAGAAGACCACCATCTGGTACTGGAACGGGGCGGAAGACTGGCGGAATTTCTGGAGCTGGGAATACGCCTGTCTGGGAAGCGAAGAAGAGCTGGCAAATTATGAGGCCAGTCTGGAGAACGTCCGCATCGTGATCGACTAACGCGGCGCGGAGCAGAAGAAACGAAAAACAGCGGGGGAGCTTTCGCTCTCCCGCTGTTTTTCGCGGTTCGTGCGCATTCCCATTTGACGGAAGCGGGGAAAGGGTATATACTATATCGGTTTGAAAGCGGGGGGCCGGGTGCGGCGTTCCCGCAGGGATTCGGACGGCTGAGCCAAAGGAGCAAGAATGAAAACGGAAGTCCTGATCATCGGCGCAGGCCCCGCGGGCATCTTCACGGCCATCGAGATGCTGCGCAGAGGCTCCAAAAAGAAGATCACCATCGTGGAAAAGGGCAAGGCTGTGGAAGACCGGCGCTGCCCCAAGGCGCAGACGCAGAAGTGTGTGAACTGCCAGCCCAACTGCAATATCACCACCGGCTTTTCCGGCGCGGGCGCATTTTCCGACGGGAAGCTGAGCCTGAGCTGCGAGGTGGGCGGCGAGCTGCCCTCCCTGATCGGCGAAGCGGAGGCGCAGGCCCTCATCGACTATACCGACACCATCTATCTGGACTTCGGCGCGGACACCCGCGTGGAGGGCGCGGAGGAGACGGCGGAGGTGAAGGATATCCGCCGCCGTGCCATTTCCGCCGGGCTGAAGCTGGTGCTGTGCCCCATCCGCCATCTGGGCACCGAAAAAGCCCAGCAGCTCTATCTGGAGATCGAGAACTGGCTGCGGGCGCAGGGCGTGGAGCTTCTGATGGAAACGGAGTGCCGCAACCTGCTCATCGAAAACGATACCTGCCTCGGCGCGGAGATCGTCGTGAACGGCCGGGAGGAGACCATCACCGCCGACGAGGTGGTCGTTGCCACCGGGCGGCGGGGCGCGGAATGGCTGGAAACGCTCTGCGAGAAGCACGGCATCGCCCACAGCCCCGGCACCGTGGATATCGGCGTGCGGTTGGAGGTGCGCAGCGAGGTCATGGAGACCATCAACCGGGTGCTGTATGAGGGGAAGCTCATCGGCTACCCCAAGCCCTTCAAAAACAAGGTGCGCACCTTCTGTCAGAACCCCGGCGGCTTCGTGAGCCAGGAGAATTACGACGGGGGCCTCGCCGTGGTGAACGGACACAGCTATAAGGACACGAAGAGCGAGAATACCAATGTGGCCATCCTCTGCTCCCATAATTTCAGCGTGCCCTTCAACCAGCCCATCGAATACGCCCGGAAGGTGGGCGAGCTGACGAATATGCTGGCCGACGGGCGGCTGCTGGTGCAGCGCTACGGGGATATTCTGGACGGGAAGCGGACATGGGAAAAGGAACTGGCGCAGAGTAACGTGCGCCCCACCATCCCGGACGCGGTGGCGGGGGATATCACCGCCGCCATGCCCTACCGCAGCATGGCCAATATCATCGGCTTCATGCAGGCGATGGACGAGGTGGTGCCCGGCTTCGCCGCCAATGAGACGCTGCTCTATGCCCCGGAACTGAAATTCTACTCCAACCGTGTGAAGATGGACACGGATCTGAATACGAACGTGAAGCACCTGCACTGCCTCGGCGACTCCAGCGGCTGGACGCGGGGCCTGATGATGGCCTCCGCCATGGGGGTGCTGATGGGAAGGAAGCTGACGGAATGCTGATCACGGAAACGAAGATCGAGAGCCGCTATCCGGACTGCGACCGGATGGGCGTGGTGCATCACGCGGTGTGGCCCATCTGGTATGAGGCGGCGCGCATCGAATGGCTGGAGCGGGCGGGATATCCCTTCGCGCTCAGTCAGGAGATGCAGGTGAATCCGGCGATGGTGGATCTGAGTATGCAGTATAAGGCGGCGCTGAGCTATCCCGAAACGGTGACGGTCACGGTGAAGCCGGAGCTGGTGGCCCCGAAAAAGCTGGCCCTTACCTATGAGCTGCGCAAGGCGGACGGGACGCTGGCGGGCACGGCGCGCTCCTTCCATATCTGGACGGGACCGAACGGGCGCTCCTACGATCTGGCCGCCGGAATGCCGGAAATCTATGAAAAGCTGCGCATCGCCGCGGCGGAATGAGCGGAGAAGATGCAGAAGAAGGAATTTCGACAGGCATTTATCGCCTCGCTGCCGGTCCTCGCGGGCTATCTCGGGCTGGGCGGCGGCTTCGGCATCCTGCTCAGTACGGTGGGGTATCAGGTGCTGTGGGCGCTGGGGATGAGCATCACCATGTATTCCGGCTCCATGCAGTACATGGCGGTGGATCTGATCCCCAACGGAGCCAGCCTTGTGACCATCGCGGTGACCACGCTGCTGGTGAACGCCCGGCACCTGTTTTACGGGCTGAGCCTGCTGGACGAATATCAGGGCGCGGGCTGGAAAAAGTTTTTCATGATCTATGAGCTGACGGACGAGACCTACTCCATCGTCTGCGCGGGCGCGCCGGGGGCGGACAAGGCTTCAAGGCAGCGGTATTATTTCTATGTGTCGGTGCTGAACCACCTGTACTGGATCGCGGGGTGCAGCATCGGCTGCATCGTGGGTTCTCTGCTGAAATTCAACTCGCAGGGCATCGACTTCGTGCTGACGGCGCTGTTCATCACCGTGTTCACCGACCAGTGGCTCAAGAGCAGAAACCATCTGGCCGCCATCGTGGGCGTAGCTTCCAGCGTGCTGTGCAGGCTCATTTTCGGGACGGATTTCCTCATTCCGGCCATGGTCTGCATCGCCCTGAGCCTGACGCTGCTGCGGAAATACACCGGCGCGGACGAGGAGGCGAAGCAGGCATGAGTGAAAAGCTGTATGCGATCCTCGCCATCGCCATCATCGCCCTCATCACGGCGGCGACCCGGTTCATCCCCTTCCTGCTCTTCGGCGGGAAGCGGAAAACGCCGGACTTTATCCTGTACCTGGGCAAGGTTCTGCCCTACGCCATCATGGGGATGCTGGTCATCTACTGCCTGCGGGATACGAGCTTTACGAGCCTCGGCGGGTTCCTGCCCCAGCTCATCGCGGGCGCGCTGACGGCGGGGCTGTACGTGTGGAAAAAAAGCACGCTGCTGAGCATCGTGGCGGGAACGGTATCGTATATGCTGCTGGTGCAGCTGGTGTTCTGACAGCTGGGAAACGGCGGACCTGCGGAAAGCCTTGCAATCCGACAAGACGGATGATATCATCCGGGTATCCGAAATAATGAGGTGAATGCCATGATCGCCAATTACCATACCCATACCGCCCGCTGCGGACACGCCTCCGGCGCGGACGAAGAATACGTACAGGCAGCCGCCGATGCGGGACTGCAAATCCTCGGAATGTCCGACCACGGGCCATGCCGCTTCCCGGACGGGTTTGAATCCGGCTACCGGGTGAAGGTCGCACAGCTGGAGGACTATTTTTCCACCTTCCGGGCGCTGCGGGAAAAATATGCTGACCGGCTGGAGCTGCACATCGGCTTCGAGCTGGAATACTACCCCGAGCATTATGAGAGCATGATGGAGCGGGTGCGCAATGCCGGCTGCGAATATCTCATCCTCGGGCAGCACGCCATTTACAATGAGCGGCCGGGCATGATGATGTCCGCCATGCCGTGGGACGACCCGGAAAAGCTCCGGCGCTATGCGTGGGAGCTGCGGGAGGCCATGCAGACCGGCAGCTTTACCTATGTCTGCCACCCGGAGGTGTTCCACTTCACCGGGCCGGAGGAACAGTTTCTGGAGGAGATGCGGCCCGCCGTCATCGCCGCACGGGAGACCGGCACGCCGCTGGAGATCAATTTCCTCGGCATCCGGGACGGGCGCTATTACCCCATGGAGAGCTTCTGGAAGCTGGTGGGGGAGGTCGGCGCGCCGGTGGTGTTCGGCTCCGACGCCCACAGCCCGGACGTGGTGTGGGACCCTGCCAGCCTCGCCGTGGCGGAGGGCTGGGCAAAGAAATACGGGCTGAAGGTGCAGGAGACCGTGGAGCTGCGGAGACCGTAATCAGGATAACAGATCGCCGCCGGGGCTGCGTGGGCAGCTCCGGCGGTGCGGCTTTGCGGATACTTCAGCGGTAGTGATGCAGGACGACGATGCAGTTATCCACGATGGCGCCGTAGTCCCGCTCCCCGGCGGGGGCGGAAGCGTTCCGGTAGCAGAAGCTGCCCACCAGCACGCAGGGCTCATCGGTCAGGTCCGGTACCTCCGCCTCGGCGGGGGTGCGGAGGATGCGAGCGTCCCCATCGTCGAAGAGATAGACGCCGAAGCGGTATTCCGGAGTTTCCGCCGCCAGTCCGTCCGCCTCGCGCAGCGTTTCGGCGACGGCGGCGCGATTGAGCTGCAGGAGCTTTACAAAGGTGTTTTCCATGACGTTCCTCTCCCGTTTCGTTTTTTCTTTACTATAGCCCGGACGGGGCGCGGGGTCAAGCGAAAAACGCATCGCTACCCGGAGGGTATGCCCGCATGAGCCAAACGGAATAGAAACGGGGCAAATTCCGCACGCGGAAACGATTGACAGACTTTTTCCAAGTAGTATAATAATGGTATTCGGAAATTCAGGCCCTGCGGCCCGCCGATGGGCGCAGGCAGACGAACAGGAGGAAAAACCATGCTTACAGCGAAAGAGAATATGCGTCAGGCCATTATCGCCGGCGGCAAGCCCGACCGCTTCGTGAACCAGTATGAAGCGATGAAGATCCTCATGCACCCCATGATGGCCCACCGCGGCGGCGCCAAGAAGGGCGAGACCAACAAGCTCAACTTCTGGGGCGTTACCATGTCCTATCCCGAAAACGTGCCCGGCGCGTTCCCGGTGCATACGGCGGACAAGATCGTCGTGAAGGACATCGAGCACTGGCAGGATTACGTGAAGGCCCCCGCGCTGGACTATCCGCAGGAGGAGTGGGACCAGTTCAAGGCCATGTATGACGCGGTGGACCATGAGAAGGCCTTTACCGCCTCCTTCTTTGCCCCCGGTCTGTTCGAGCAGGTGCATTACCTCTGCTCCATGACCGCCGCGCTGGAATACTATATGACCTACCCCGATGAGATGATGGATCTCATCAAGTACCTTACCGAGTGGGAGCTGAAGGTCGCCGAGCAGATCTGCGCCAACCTGAAGCCCGAAATGATGCTCCATCACGACGACTGGGGCAGCAGCACCAATTCCTTCCTCCGTCCCAGTATGTTCGAGGACTTCTTCCTCGACGCCTACAAGCAGATCTACGGCTACTACCATGACCACGGCGTGGAGTTCATCGTGCATCATTCCGACTCCTACGGCGCGAATCTGGTGGACGCCATGATCGAGATGGGCATCGACGTGTGGCAGGGCGGCGTGGAGCTGAACAATACCCCCGCGCTGAACGAGAAGTACAAAGGCAAGATCTGCTTCATGGGCGATATCGACAACAAGAGCGTCGACTTCACCGAGTGGAGCGAGGAGAACAACCGCAAGGTCGTCCGCGCCTGCATGGACCGCAATACGCCCGACGGCGTGATCCCCTGCATCATTCAGGGCGGCCCCGGCAGCGTGTTCCCCGGCGTGTACGATTCCCTCACCAAGGAGATCGACCTCTACAATGCCGAGAAGTTCGGCCTCTCCGTGGCGGAGATCGAGGCGGCCCGTCTGCCCATTCAGGTCATGTTCTGAGTTTGTGAAGCATTCGCCGGGACCCCTTTCGGGGCCCCGGCTTCTAACTGAAAGGAGACAGCATCATGCCTAAGAAAGCGATCCTGACCGTGCATCCCGCCTTCCGCGTCGGGGAAATCTCGCCCCGGCTCTACGGCGCGTTTCTGGAACCCATCGGCAATATGGTCAACGGCAATATGTATAACCCCAAGCACCCCACCGCGGACGACAAAGGCTTCCGCGGCGACTTCATCCAGTCTCTGAAGGAGACCCCGCTGCCCGCGGTGCGCCTCCCCGGCGGCAACTTCGTCTCCGGCTGGGACTGGAAGGATTCCATCGGCCCCATCGAGCAGCGCAAGGCGCACCTTGACCTTGCGTGGCACCAGTACATCCCCAACGACGTGGGACACGACGAATATCTGCAGTGGGCCGAGCGGGTCGGCTTCGAGCCGCTGTATACCATCAATCTGGGCACCGGCAATCTGAACGACGCGGTGTATATCACCGAATACACGAACCACGAGGGCGGCACGTGGTGGTCCGACCTGCGGCGGAAATACGGACATGAGCAGCCCTACGGCGTGAAGCTCTGGTATCTGGGCAACGAGATGGACGGCCCGTGGCAGGTGGCCTCGTGGGAGCGGGATCCGAGAGGCTACGGCATCCTCGCCAATGAGACCAGTAAGGCTATGAAGTGGGTGGACGGCTCCATCGAGACCGCCGTCTGCGTGTCCTCCTCGCCCTTCCTCGCCCACTACCCTCAGTGGGATCTGGAGGTGCTGCAGGAGTGCTATGAATCCGTGGACTACGTTTCCCTGCACCACTACCATTCCGCCCCGGCGGACGATTGGGGCGCGCTGCTGGGCGGCAGCATCTTCTTCGAGGATTACATCAACACGGAGATCGCCCTCTGCGACTTCGTGCAGACCAAGTGCCGCAGCCCGCGGAAGATGATGCTCTCCTTCGATGAATACGGCGTCATGCCCCGGGAGCACGGCACGGTGGCGCCGGGCTACGGGCCGCACAACCTCTACCGGGCGCACTATGCCTTCAACCCCAATCAGAAGTACGTCCGCCACGACCCGGACAAGATGCCCTCCTTCGGGCCGGGCATGGGCCACGGCGATATGCTGAACGCGCTGGGGAACACCAGCGTCCTGCTGGCCTTCCTGCGCCATGCCGACCGGGTGAAGGTCGGCTGCATGACCGGCGGCCTCGGCGCCCTCACCAGCGCCGACCATGACCACGTGTGGCGCAGCGCCTCCTACTATCCCTTCACCCAGCTGATGGAGTGGGGCAGAGGCACCAGTATGCAGGTCAGCGTGAGCTGCGATACCTTCGATATCCCCGGCTACGTGGTGGATGATAACTCCACCTATTACACCCACGAGGGTCTGCCCTTCATCGACGCTGCCGCGGCCCTCAGCGAGGATGAGACGGAGCTGAACCTCTTCGTCATCAACCGGAACTGGGAGGCCTCTAACGAGCTGGAGCTGGACGTGAGCGGCTTCGAGGGCTGGCAGCTGACGGAGCATATCGAGATGTTCTCCAAAGACGTGAACGCGGCGAACACGTGGGACAATCCCGACGCGGTGAAGCCCGTGAAGAACGGTCAGACGAAGCTGGAGGGCGGAAAGGTGCTGGCCACCGTGCAGCCCCTGAGCTGGAACGTGTTCCGGCTGAAAAAAGCGTAAGACGCAATAACGTGGGGGTCGCCCGGTGGGGCGGCCCCCTTTTCTGTGTCTTGCGTATCGGTGGGGATTCGGGTATAATCCGCTCAGACGGAGAAAAGGCAGGGAAGCACATGAGCGAATATTACTACGGGTATCTGGGGAAGACCCCGGACGGGCGGGAAAAGCAGCGGGCCTATCATCTCATCCGGCAGGGCGTTGCGGCGCTGGAGCCGTCCTTCGCCGTGCCGAGGCTGGAGAACGAGGCGCTGTCGGAGGTGTTCACCCTCGTGATGCTGGATCACCCGGAGATCTTCTATGCGCCGGGCTTTACCTATTCCTTCTATCCGCAGGCGGATTCCGTGGAGCTGAAGCCCCGGTATCTGTTCAAAAAGAAGGAGATTCAGGAGCATCAGAAGGCCATCGACGCCCGCATCCGCAAGCTCATCCGCCCGGCGGAGGGGCTGGATCCGCTGGGACGGGAGCAGTTCGTGCATGACTTCATCTGCCGGAACGTGCGGTACGACAAGCTGAAAAAGGACTATTCCCATGAGATCATCGGGCCGCTGACACAGGGCGTGGGCGTCTGCGAGGGTATCGCCAAAACGGTGAAGGCCCTCTGCGACGCGCTGCAGCTGCCCTGTATCATCGCCTTCTGCCACAATAACCCGGAAAAGGGCATCAAATACCGCCACGCATGGAACCTGGTGCAGCTGGGCGGGAAGTATTACAATCTGGACGCGACCTTTGATAATACCCTCACCGCGGGCGGCGAAGTGCGCTACGACTATTTCAATATCGACGATACCGCCCTCCGGCGGGACCATGAGCCGCTGGTATGGCCGGTGCCCGCCTGCACGGACAAGAGCGCTTTCTATTATCTCAGGCAGAAGCTTTCCTTTACAAAGCAGGAAGAGCTGCGTTCCCGCGCTGCACAGGCGGCGAAAAAGAACCGGGAGCTGACCTTCCACTGGCGGGGCGGCTACCTCACCCGCGAGACGCTGAAAGCGCTGTGCGCCATTCTGGAGGAGGAAGCGGGGAAACGGGACAAGGCCGCCAGCCTCAGCCTGAACTGGCCGCAGGCGGTGATGCGCGTGGGCTTTTCGCCCCGCAGCGCGGGCGGAGAGACGCAGCTGCGCATGGAGGAAGCAAACGAGGGCGAACTGGAATAAAGAATCCCCGCAGGCAAAAGCCTGCGGGGATGAATCTGTTATTCGTCAGTTATCGCCCCGGTGATAGCGGATACGCATATGCTCGGAGGCGTTTTTCAGGATGCTGTTCAGCGCCTTGTCGGATTCCTGCTTCACCATGTCCGCGATCTTCTGATTGGCTTCCTTCAGAATGGAAGCGTCCGCTCCGGCGATGAGCTTTTCATCGTATTCTTTGAGGAGCTTCCGGCTCCGGTTCCAGACGGCGTTTTCATAGCGCTCGTCGAAAATGAGGCTCGTGCCATAGTGCGCGTCCACCAGCGCGGCGATGAGGCGGCTGTGCCAGTACATCCGGTCGGTGCTGACGGTCTCGGTGGTGCCGGAAAAATAGGCGGGGAAGGCGTCCACCTTCGCGTAGACGGGGAAGCAGGCGGTGAAGCCGCTGCCGCCCATGCTGAACCACTCCACGCCCTTGATGGCGTCCGGCAGCCAGCCGCGGATCTGCAGGATGCCGCACACGTCGCTGTTGGGAACGCCGATGGTGCGGTATTTCCCCTTCATGGCGGCGGTCTTATCATAGGGGTCATAGGGCGTGCCCTGATAGTAGGAACCCAGCAGATAGCGCACGTCCTCCACCGTCACCTTCCGCTCCGGCACGAAGGACCAGGGGATATCGTTGCTCTCCGGGGTGAAGTCGGCGTTTTCCCCGTCCCAGCGGAAGCTGCGCTCGAGGAAATAGCGGGCCATATACCACGCCCGGGGCGTATTGTAGATATGGTCGGAATCGGCGCGGGAGCCGAAGGCCAGCCGGGGATTGAACACGCTGGGATCCTGACCGGTGTAAAGGCGATTCTCTTCCGTGAACGCTTTCAGGTCGGCGGAGCAGAGGTTCTCCTTCTGCGCCCCGGCAGCGTCGGCAAAATCGAACGTATCCAGCCCGAACTGGTTGGGCATGATGACCACCCGGTCATCCGGCACGCGGCGGGCGATCCAGTGGTGGCCGCCGATGGTCTCCATCCACCAGACCTCGTTTTCGTCGCTGAAGGCGATGCCGTTGGGCTCATAGGTGCCGTACTGCTCCAGCAGGCTCCCCAGACGCAGCACGCCCTCCCGCGCCGAGCGGATATAGGGGAGCACCAGCGTGCAGAGATCCTCCTCGCCGATGCCGCCGGGCACTTCCTTTTTCCGGCCCTTTGCGGGCTGATATTCCACATAGGGGTCCGCGCCCAGCACGCGGGGGTTGGAGGTGACGGTCTCCGTGGCGGTCATGGCCACGTTCGCCTCGTTGATGCCGCAGGCGGGCCATACGCCGCGCTTCTGGTCCACATTGGGCGCGGTGGTATAGCGCATGGGATCGTCCGGCAGGGCCACCGTCAGATGGGAGATGACGGTCTTGTAGCTGCGGGGCTGCTTTTCGGGCGCGGTCACCAGCAGGCGCTTGGCCTCGAAGCCGCCGTCGTCATTCCGGGAGATGATGGTGGAGCCGTCGTTACTGGCTTTTTTGCCGACGAGAATGGTGGTACAGGGCATAGAAAGATCCTCCTTGATGAGATATCCGTATTTTTCTCCAGTATACCACAGCTACGGCGGAAATTCGACCCCGTTTTGCCCCGAAAAAGCCGAAAACCCGTGCTTGACAGAACGCGACTTTCATTATAGGATAGAATCAACAAAAATTTACGGAAAGGAAGATAGAATTATGGCAGAAAAGAACGAATTCCTGTTTGATCTCAAGACACCGGAGACCACGTGGAAGGGCATCTCCCACAGCTATTTCGCGAACGGGCAGGTTTCCTCCGACGTTGGCTCGGTTACGGACGCCGAGGGCGAACATGGCCTTTACTGGTGCCTCGACTCGCTGATGCACAAGACGCCCGACGCGGACAAGGTGGAAAAGACCCCCATGCCCCATTTCCACTGGCGCGGCTATGAGACCTTCTTCGTGGACAGCGGCAGCCTCTATCTCTATATCGACGGGATGAAGGCCAAGGCGACGAAGGGCGACATCGTCCACCTGCAGGCGGGCCAGTCTCAGGGTATGCTGTTCCTTGACGACGTGAAGTGGCGCGGCACCTACCATGATTTTGAGACCTATCCCGAAGCCGGCGACGTGGGCCGCGTCAAGCGCTATATGCCCGAGCTGGCGGACGATCCGGAGCTGGCGGCCCTCGGCGCCCGCGGTTTCATGGATTCCAACCCCATCGAGCCCTTCCTCTGCCGCGAGGTGCCCACGGAGCAGTGCATCGCCATCAAGAACATTTCCCGTCCCCACGCCTCCTATGAGTTCCCCGGCTGCAGCTTCAAGATCGTGGTGGAGCGCTGGGAGAACGGCGGCGTGAAGGAGCTGGACTGCGCGGTCATGGAGCCGGGCTTCACCGCTCAGTGGGTGAAGTATCCGCCGCTCCGTGAGCTGTTCTACCTCCGCAGCGGCAAGGTGAAGTTCACCATCTGCGGGCAGGAATTCATCGCGGACGATGAGTGCGTCATCAATGCGCCCCGCTACGCGCCCCGGAGCATCGAGGTTCTGGAAAAGGCCGAGATGTATGACCTTGGCGGCCAGCCCTACTGGTCCCTGTTCCTGCAGAACTATGCTTCCATCCAGCACTACGATCCCGCCCGCCTCACCGCGGAGAAGATCGCCGAGCTGAAAAAGAAGTTCCACATTCAGGTCGAGAGCATCGGCATGAAGTGAGTCCGCGGGTCTCCCGAAGACAGCTGAACATACGAATGACGATGGCAGGTTATGCTGCCATCGTCATTTTTTCGTTATTGGAGCCTGCGGTTTCGGGGAAGGGTCACACAAAACGGCTCATTGCCGCAAACAGATGCGCGACCTCGATCGGCTTTTCGATGTGGTCGTCCATGCCGGCCTCTAGCGATTTCTGCCGATCCTCCGCGAAGGCATTGGCGGAAAGGGCGATGATGGGGATGTGCTGATTGGGATACATGGCGCGGATCGCCTTCGTGGCATCGTAGCCGTTCATATAAGGCATCTGGATATCCATCAGGATAAAGTCCACGTAATTGGCGCCCATTTTCCGCATCAGGTCGACCGCGACCGTGCCGTCCTCCGCGGTCTCCACGATCAGACCGGCTTCATCCTGCAGGATATCCGTTGCGATCTCGCGGTTCAGCTCGTTATCCTCCACCAGCAGGACCCGCTTTCCCTTCAATTTGGCGGAAGGGTCGTTCTGCGAAGCATCCCGATCCGCTTCCTCCGCAGCCTCCTCCCGGACGGCCATGGGGAATACGACGGTGAATGTGGTGCCCTGACCCAGCTTGCTCTCGCATCGGATGGTGCCGCCCATGATATCCACGAACGCTTTCGTAACGGAAAGCCCCAGCCCGGTACCCTGAATGCCGCTGGTGGTGGTATTGACCTCGCGGGCAAATTCCTCAAACATATGCTGCTGGAATTCCTCACTCATGCCCATGCCGTTGTCCGATACCGTGAACTGATAATACCGGGTGTCGCCCTCCTCACGCTCCAACTGGGTGGCGGTCAGCCGGACCTGCCCGCCGCTCTGGGTGTATTTGATCGCGTTGGTGCCGAGATTCAGCAGCACGCGGCTGAAGCGGGTCTTGTCTACCAAAATGTGTTCATGGAACGCATCGACAGATCGTTCCGGTTCTTCTCTTTCATAGGCTGCTTCTCTTTCCGGCAGCGCCGTGTGCTGCCGCCGACCTCCGAGCCGTGCGAGGACGGCAGTTTCGTTAAAAGCATATAAACTAACAGAGTAATTATACACCGGATTGCGGAAGCAGCCAGCGGTTTCTGCGGACTTCCTGACGTTGGCCGCCCCTTCACGGGGGAGGGCGGGAAAGCGGCGGGGATGCGCGGATGAGCGGGAGCGCCCGAAAAAACGCCAGGCCCCCGAGGATGGGGACCCTGCCGTAGGGGGGCGGCGTTTCTCAGACGCCGGCCTCACGCTGATTCCGGGAAGCATGGTTCGGATGCGTATCCGCGTACGCGCCCGGGCCGACGCCGGCGGCCCGTTCTGCTTCCGTCCAATAATAGTTCTGCATATTCTCTTTTGTCTTGAGCGCCGTGCAGGTCACTTCCCGCTTCTCCTGCAGAAGATCCTTCAGGCCCGCGGCGCCCAGCCCCGCGATATGCGCGTTGAACTCATGGGTCTTCATGACCCGCACGCGCTTTTCCGCCCGGGCGTTTCTGCCGGTCCCGGTGTCCTCCTCTGCCATGCGCCCACTCGCAGTCCGCACAGTCTGCCGGTCCGGTTTTCCGGGATCGGTCAGCTCCGACATCAGCTGCCGGTCGACTGCTTTCAGATTGGAATCCAGAGAATTTTTCAGCCGCCGATGCCCGTCGGCAAGGCCATCCAGATATGCCTTCTCGGCATACAGGTTTTTCAGGAAAAGCTCATAGCTCAGATTGGGCTGCCAGATCAGGTCGCTGATCGCCACGATCTTACGCGCCACGCAGAGCCGGTCGACCTGATCGCTGTCCAGACGCTGGCCCTTCTTCTGACCGATGTAGGCTCTGGCGGTTTCGGCGAGTTCAAAGAAATCCTCTTTCATGGAACGCTCCCCGCCGGCTTCCATATCATAGCGGTCGAAGCGCTTGAAGATGTCTTTCAGCTGGTCGCTCATCTGCCGGCGCATCGTACCGGCGGGCAGCATCCCGTCCGCGCGGCTCAGATCCCTGATCAGCTGAGAGGTCAGCCTGATGGCGTCCGTGTAAATGAGGAGCTGCTCGGTCTGAATCGGCAGGTTGGGGGCGTCTTTCAGCGCATAGCTGGCGTTCTGCGCCGCTTCGGCGGGCGCGGCAAGGGTTTTGCCCTCATAGGTTTTGATATCCTTGCGAATGTAGAAGTGCGGTTTCCCGTCCGTCCGGCGAAGGTTGGCGGCAAGGACGCGGAGCGCAGGCTCCGGGTCGGCGGGTTTGTTCCCGCTAAACACCATGATCTGGCCTTTTTTGACCAGCTCCGTGAAGGATTCGTATTTCTGCGCGGTTGTCTCGCCCTTGAGCTCGAGGGAATTGAGGATCTTCTCCTCCTCTGCCGTCAGCGGTTCCCGCTGCGAGCCCGCGTTCCGGGCCGAAATGAAATATCGGTTTTTGAGATCGGCCTTCCGGGCGTCCCGGTCCGGGTACAGGAAATGCGCCGCCAGCTCTTTGCCGGAATACCGGAAGACCGGGCTGCTTTTCGCATCCGGCTGCTCCAGCGGGACGCTGCCGCGCACTTCGCCCATGAGCTGCCGGCTCGTCAGACCGGCCTTGACGTATTCCGGGCCCATCGCTTCCAGATTGACCAGCGCGGCTCTGTTTTTCAGCTCCGCCGTGCGGAAGGGGAGGTCGGAGGGCGGCTCCGGCTGGGACTGCGCCTCTGCGGCGGCCGCTTCCCTGACCGCCTCATAGACCGCCTGAAATTTGCTCATGGTCTTCAGCCGCGTGACCTGACGGGAGCTGAGCGAGGCGGACTCGCCCCTGGCTTCCTGATACTGCTCCATGGCCCGGACAGCCGGCTGGAACGCTTTTTCCAGATCGGAAAAGTTCTTGCGGATGAACTCCGGGTCGTCGAATTTCTTGCTTAATTCCACCAGCGCCTCGCTGGCCTTCACGTATTCCGGGGTGCTGTTGACCCAGAAATGCTGGGTGGAAAGCAGGTCCGCCGTCAGCTCGTTCACTCTGCCCTTCAGATAGGGGTAAACGGAAGCGGCCCCGTAGAATTTCACCTGATTGGTCAGCGTCGCGGCGCCGCTGTTCGCCACCTCGACGGAGCTGAACGAGCCGTTCCGATAGACGTGGAGATAGGAAACGTCATGCTCGTCGGCAGTGGCGGGGCGGATGCGCTCGAACAGGGCGGCGCATCCGGTGCTTCCGGGGATGGCCCTTCCGTTATTGTCCAGGATCAGGCCCTTGCCGAAGGCTTCCTCGACCATCTTCTCGGCTTTCTGATATTTTTCCGCTGCCGCGGCCGTTTTGCCCTGCTGCGCCTGCTGGGACGCGGAAAGGGCGTTCCATTCATCAAACCGGTCGAGGGTCTTGAGCATCCCCTCCAGAAACGCCTGATACGGCGTCTGTTCCGGATGCTCGCCGTATTTGCCGACCCAGCCGTACGGGCCGACACCGGCTTCCTTCTCCACTTCCTTCCAGTGCTGCTGCAGGATGTTGACGCGGGTGTCGAGCGCCTTGCAGGTGGTTTCCCGGTCTTCACGGAGCAGCTTTTTCAGATCGCCGGCGCGCAGCTCCGTGCCCAGACTGGTCGTATGCATGGTGAAGTCATTGGAAGCAATGATGTCCTGCCGCCGCTGATCCATGGCGTCCTGCAGGCTTTTCGGGCTGGTGTAGTCCGTCAGCACCCTGACCATGGCCAACCGCGCTTCGTTGGGCTCGATTTTGAACGCATCCGCCAGAGAATGCGCCCGGGCATGGATATCGGCAATGCCATCGAGAAAGATCTTCTCGGCGTACATATTCCGAAGATATTCCGCGTGCGTCAGATCGGGCCTGCGGAGCAGCCCTTCCATGACGACGATCCTGTGCGCCACACAGAGCCGGTCGACCTGCCGGTCATCCATGCTCTGACCCGCCTTGTCGGCAATATAGGACGCGGCAGCCAGCGCGGCATCGTGCAGAAGGTACTGAACCTCCGCCTCCGGAGCACCACCGGGCCCGGGGAGGCTCTCCGAAGCTTTGGTGAGTTCGTCGTGCATCCGCTTCCGCTTGTCGCTGGGGCCGAAAACCGTTCCGGCGCGCTGCAGATCCGCTTCCAGCGACTTCAGATCGGAGCGGAGCTCCTGCAGGATCAGCCGTTTTTCCGCAGCGTTGGCGGCTGCGTTTGAAGGTTCGACGAAGAAGCTCATCGTTTCGGCGCCGGCATAGGAAGGACGCCGCGTGACGACCATGCTTTCAAAGGTCTTCCCGTCCCCGGAAAGCCGGAAGATCGGGTCACGGCCTCTGTTCGGATTGTGAACGATCTCGGCGAGGGCATTTTCCGGCGCTGCTTCCTGACCGTCTCTGCCCGGCACGCGGAGCTTTCCCACGTTGACGTCCGTCCAGAAACGGCGGTATTTTTCCGGCGTGCTGATCCGCTCCGGATAAAGCGCATCCAGGATCTGCGTTTCATCCTCCGAAAGCTCGGGCTCCTTCAGACGGTAGACGAGCGGGTCGGCATTCCGCTGTTCGGCGGCCTGCAGATCGACCGGGGAAAAAGGCGGCCGCTGCGGATCGGGCTGGCGTTCCGAGGCGGTCTTCAGCGCATCATAAAGGACTTTGAAGCCGTTCATCGCTTCCCGCACACCGGCCTCGCGGGGGTCGAGCGCTTCGTCTTTGCCTGCCTGCTGCAGGAACTGCTCCATTTTCTGATATGCGGGCGTGAGGTCGTTCACCATGTCCCGCAGATCGTAGCGATGGCCGAGCTCGCGGCCCCTTTTGTCGGCGGTATAAAACCGGAGCATCGAACCCAGATCCTGCATCGCCTGCGTAAATCCATCGGGTTCGGGGCTGCCTTCCAGCCAGAAATGCCGGGCGTCGAGCAGGTCGTTCGTCAGCGAGAGGACCCTGCTTTTCACATAGGGATAAACGGCGGCGGCTTCCGCAAATTTGACCGTTCTGTCGTCCGTCGTGTGTCCGTCGGCCCCCAGCGAGTAAGACTGATACTGCCCGTTCTGATAGATATGGATATGGCTGTCTTCCTGCGAGATCCTGTCGTTATCCGAGAGGGCCTGATACAATGCGAAGCAATCCGCGCCGAGAGCAAGGTCGCTTTCCAGATCGGGCAGAATGAGGCCCTTCCGGAGCGCGTCCTCGATGAGCTTCTCAGCACTGTCAAATTCATCGTCCGAAATATGCAGATCCTGAACGGCAGGCTGACCGTTTTCGGCCCGGCGCTGACCGACCTGCGCTTTCCACGCGTCAAACTGCCCGATGCGGCCGAGCATATCCTCCAGATAGGCATAGTAGACCCGGTTTTCTTCGGTATTGGTGAATCTGGGTGTCGGCATTTTCTGTCCCCTCCCGTGAAGAAACGCTGCTGAAATGGCGCGAAACGAGATGCTGTCTATTTACACATATTATATTATATCGCATGATCTGTAAAAAACAAGAACGGCGGCCGGAATGCGGTCCTGCGGCCCTGTCCTGTCTGTAATAGGCTTCGGCGGCGCATTTGGTTACGCTTGCCGGAGATACCGGCGGAAAAACTTGCAGAAATCGATCTGCGTGCTATAATCGAACTATTCGTAAACATAAGGAGCGCTTGCCATGAAAAAGAAGATGCTATCCATGCTGCTGCTTTGCATATTGCTGCTGTCCTGCGTTCCCGGGTATCCGCTCAAAGCAGATGCCGCAGCATCCTATAACCGGGAAGCGGCGATCGCCTACGCACAGGAACATTGGAACGATGGAAAGGGTCAGTGCGCGGCATTTGTCAGCCGCTGTATGATCGCCGGCGGCCTGAGCATGGACGTTGAGTCTTACGCCGATGGAGCTGCCTGCGCCATTTTGGGGGCCATAGGGAAACCGACCGCGTTCAGCACAGACTACGACCCTTATCAGGCCGTCTGCACCAAAGCCGTGCTGTCCGACGGCTATATGAAAAAGGCGGACAATGAAAACCTTCTGAAAGAGGGGGACGTTGTCTTTTATTACTGTGAAACCGATCACGTATCCCCGCATATCATGCTTTTCGGCGGGTGGAATAATAAAGGCTATGCAACTTTTTACTGCCATAATTCCGCCAACTGCCCGGCGAACCAGCAGGGTTACAACGTATATATGTTCACGGCCTCCTCTTCCGTTATGGTCAATAATGGCCATAAATCCAGCTGCCAATGCACGGCATATATCATCCATTTTGATGACTGCGACCATTCTCCCAGTCCGGACGGTTTCGGCTTCTGCACCCGCTGCGGCGCCTATGACCCGCAGAAGGACGTGAGGAGCAGCGGCGTCACGACGTATCCGAACGCCAGATACTACACCCTGAACTGTGCCTGCCGGGTGCGCAAGGGACCCTATGAGGAGTGCGATTCGCCCGACGGCAGCAAGACCGCCAAAGGCACCCGATTCACGGTCGTCGGCGAACTGACGAACGGGCGGGGCCACCTCTGGTACATCACTTCGGACGGGCGGTATATCTACGGAGAAAGGGCCGATTATGCAGGGGAGGACAGCGCCGTGCGCTTCGGCGAGGTGTCCGGCTCCGCGACCGATACCAATGCGGTCCTGAAGACGACCGTATACAAACAGCGCGGCGCAGATGCACAGACCTACGGCGTGGCGATCATCGGCTTCCCGAAGAACGATATTTTCGGGAAACTGTTTGTCCGCACCAAGGAATTCCCCGACACTTACGTTAGTAACAGCAGCACCAGCTATACCTTAACGCTGGATCTGACGGAGGAAGCCGGATGGATCCTGCCTGTTGACCATACGTTTTACGCGAACCTGTTCGTGCAGGTCGACGGGGCCCGCTATACCGCGAAAACGGTGAAGTTCGAGACCTCTGCCGGCGGGCTGTTCGTCAGCGATCCCATTCTGGATGCGGAGACCGTGAAGCAGATCGAGGCGGCGGGCCCGGAGCTTACTCCCGCTGTCGCCGCCGAAAGCTCCGGGGCCATCACGTGGAACGACGCCTCCGTTACGAACGTTACGAACACCTCGGCGCTGGTGAAATATACCCTGACACCGGACAAAAGCAGGATCCGCCGCATCGGGATGCAGTACTGCACCGACGGCAGCAGCTTTGCAGACGTACCCGGCTGCGAATGGGCGGGCAGCACGCTGACCAGCTTCTGCAGCGTGGCCTTTGACGGCAGCGAGGGGCCGCGTCTGGCGCCCGGCACCACGTATTACTGCCGCTTCTACATCATCCGGACGGACGGCGGGACGGAATACAGCCCGGTCATCACCTTCACCACCGCCGCCGGAAGCTCCGAGGCCATCACGTGGAACGAGCCTTCGGTGACAGATCTGAGCGAGACCACGGCGCTGGTGAAATACACGCTGACGCCGAACAAGAGCCTGATCGCCCGCATCGGGATGCAGTACTGCACCGACGGCAGCAGTTTCGCAAACGTACCCGGCTGCGAGTGGGCGGGCAGCACGCTGACCAGCTTCTGCAGCGTGGCCTTTGACGGCAGCGAGGGCCCGTGTCTGACGCCCGGCACGAAATATTACTGCCGCTTCTACATCATCCGGACGGACGGCGCGGCGGAATACAGCCCGGTCATCACCTTCACCACCGGCGGCACCGCCATTCGGGAATACACCGTTTCGCTGAACGTCAACCGGGATGACGGCGCGATCACCGAAAGCACGCGCATCCGGGTCAGCACCGGCGGCACCTTCGGCTCGCTGCCCGCGCCCTTCTCTGCCTGCGCCGCGTTCCTCGGGTGGTATACCGAGCCGGAGGGCGGGCGGCTGATCGAGTCGAATACCCCGGTCACGGACGATTGTCCCGCCGAGCTTTATGCGCATTGGCAGCCGCTTTCCTATACGGTATTCTTTGACCCCGCGGGCGGCAGCGCGGCATACGGCAGCAAAATCGTGACCAACGATCTGCCCTTCGGCGAGCTGCCCGTCCCCGTGCGGAGCGGGTATGAGTTCCTCGGCTGGTTTGCGGATGACATGACTGCCTTCGCCGTGCAGCCGGAATGGGTCGTCAGCGCATGGCAGAACTTCACGCTGACCGCCCGCTGGGCAAAGCTGGAGGAGGAAGCCCCGGAGAAAGTGAACACGATCCAGCTCTGGATCGACAGACCCTTCCTCAGCGTCAACGGAGAAGTGACGGCCATCGACAGCGAAGGAACGGTCCCCGTGATCCGCAGCGACCGGACGCTGCTGCCGATCCGCTGCATCATCGAAGCCATGGGCGGCACCGTCGGCTGGGACGGCGCGAACCGCATGGTAACGCTCAGCCTCGGGGACAGATCGCTGTATATGATCATCGGCAGCACCAGCGTGCTGGATCAGAGCGGAACCTATCACACGCTGGACAGCGCCCCGGTCATCATCCATGACCGCACCATGCTCCCCGTCCGATTCGTGTCGGAATTTTTCGGCGCGGCGGTGGATTGGGACGGCGAGACCAGAATGGTCACGATCACGTACTGATCGCAGTTTCGGGAAGCACGTTTTCCCGACTGCGGGAACGCAGCACAAAAGCAGGAGGCAGATATGTTTGATCGGCTGAAAAACAAAGGCCGCGGCAAAGCTCCGGCCCGGACGGAGCAGGAGACGATGCTGCGGGAGAAACCCGAAAACACGGCGGAAGCAGCTGCGGGAGCGGCGTTTGAATCGTTTCCGGCGTATCTGAAAACGGAATATCAGGAAGCGGAAAGCATGGTCGGGCGCAGCGAATACGGGCTGGAGCTGGATTATCTGTATATCGGCAGCGACGGACACGCGGAGTTCGCGTCCTATGACTGCGACATGACGCCGCCCTCCACGTTTGAAGAATCGTTTGATCTGACGTTCGATCCGGAGGAAGCGGAAAAGCTCTTCCGTGCGCTGGAGATCGGGGAAGACGTGATCGCGCGCGGCGGGGTGGAACGGTTCGTCTGCGTGTTCCGCGCGCTGATGGGCTTCGTCGTGCCGCAGAGGGACAGCCTTCAGCTCAGCGATGCGTTTCCCGCGCTGCTCAAAAAGGCCGGTATCCGAACTGCTGACGACACCGAGCGCAGGCGTCTCTGGCGGGGCAGCCCGTTCAACTATGAGCGGATCGACGCGGATCGGGGATCGCCGCTTTGGAGGCTGGTGGAAAGGCTCCCCGCAGAGGTCGGTTTTTCCGATCCGAATGAGATCCGCGCGTATTATGCCAATGAAAACAGACGATACTCCCTGGATATCCGGCAGAGCGAGCGGCGCGGCGTTTACGTGCTGGAGCCGGAGACGCTCGAATGGGTGTATGATCCGGGGGAGACCTCGATCGTTCACTGGGATAAACCGCTGTGGCCGCCATGCTTTGCGCTGCCGCGTGAGCTGCCCGGAGATACCAGACTGGATGCGTTCCTGCGGTATGCGGAAATGCTGTTCCGGCCGGAAAACGCGCGGGAATGGGACACGGACGGGCAGATCGCGGGCGAGCGCAGAACGATGGAAAGCATCATGCCTGCCTTTCTGAAAGCCGGGTATGAGCTGACGATCGAGCTGCTGAAAGGGGAAGCCCGTTATCTCCTCGCGCCCGATCTGAGCGAAATGGGGAAGTATGCGGAGCAGATGAGCCTGCAGTCCTGCCTGCAGTATCTGCTGTTCGCCTGCCGCGGCGCCGCGAAGTCCGGCGGGTTCCGGAACGCGTGGGAGGACGGCACGCTGCTGGCCGTCGTTCGCAGGGCGGCAAGCCTGCACCGGACGCAGCCGGCGATCCGTTCGGAAGAGAGCCGCCGGAAAAAAGACCGGTATGAGGGCTGCCTTCTGGGCGGCGCGGCGGGCGATGCGCTGGGCTACCCGATCGAATTTCTGAAAGAAGCGGAGATCGGGAGCCGGTACGGAGAAACCGGCATCCGGGAGCTGCGGGAAGCCGGCAGCCCTGCCGTTATTTCCGATGACACGCAGATGACGCTGTTTGCGGCGAACGCGATCCTGTACCACAAAACCACGGGCGCCTATCCGGAGAAATGCCTGCAGAGGGCGTATCTGGAATGGCTGGATACCCAGAACGGGAAGCAGACTTCGGAGCCGCGGATGTGGATCTCGGAGATCCCGCAGCTTCAGGTACGCAGAGCGCCGGGGCATACCTGCATTGCCGCCTGTCGCCGCATGGCGGCGAAGCCGCGGATCATGGAGGCGGAAAACGACAGCAAGGGCAACGGGACCGTGATGCGGGCGGCGCCGTTTGGCCTGATGCGCCGTCTGGATGAGCCCGGCAGCGGGGACGATGCGATGGCCGCTGTGCGGGGACTCGCGGAGTTCGACGCCGTGATGACGCACGGGCATCCGGAGGCCCACGAATCGTCCGCGTTTCTGGCGGGCCTGATCTTCAACCTCGTTCAGCGGGGTGCGCGATACGATACCCTGCAGGATGCGATACGGGACACGCTCACGGAAAGAGACGCACAGATCGAAACGGCGGTCGCCCTTGCGGAGGACCGTTACGTTTCGGATATCGACGGGATCCATCAGCTGGGGGAGGGGTGGACGGCCGGGGAAGCCCTCGCCATCGCCGTGTTCTGCGCCGTGCGGTATCAGGACGACTTCGGAGCCGCCCTGCGCGCTGCCGTGAATCACGGCGGGGACAGCGATTCCACCGGCGCCATCTGCGGCAATCTTCTGGGCGCGCGTCTCGGTGCGCAGGCGGTGCGGAACGCCTTCCCGATGGCGGAGCTGGAGCTGGCCGATACGATCCGCGAGATCGCAGACGATCTGTTCCTGGCGGCGGAGGACGGCGTCCCGGTCCGGGGAGCGGATCCGGCATGGGATCAACGATATCGGAGATGATCGGCCGCAAAGACCGAAAATGACCGGCGGTCTCCCCTGAGATACAGGGAAGGCCGCCGGTTTTGTTATGGGTTGATTTTGTGTGTCAGCGATCAGACGCACCGTCGGCGGTGACGTCCTCTCCCGGAACCAGATACCGGGACAGGACGCCGCGGACGGCGTCGAATACGGTCAGATCCTTCGGATCCAAATTGTCCTGCGTGATGCGGATCAGCCGGTCTCCGCGCCGGAACTTGCAGGTCTTCGGCGATCCGCCCATCATCATCGCGGCGATCCCGCGCCTGCCCTCAAAGCGGTCCAGACCATATTGGTCGATGACCGCGTAGGCCGCCGCCTCCGCATCGGAGGGGACGAACCACGTCAGGCGGTTTTCCGGACTCCGGGAGCTTGCCCTGCAGTATTCATCCAGCTGGAGCCTCCCGTCGGGATATCGGCTCAGCACCAGCTCGTAGGTGGAGCTCATCCCCACGGCCTCGTTCGCGGGCGTCGTGCCGAAATAGCAGTCCACCAGCAGCTCATTGCCTTCTCCGGGCCTGGGCATACCGGAATTGCGGGCCGGCTCGTCCTGTGCCGGAGCGGGGTTGAGGTCGGGAAAAGCCTTCCGGGCCTGTTCACCGTCCATGAATAATCCGGGGATGGGGCTGAACATTGTGGCGGCGCTCAGACCGATATTCTGCGGCTGGGACGGCAGCGGCTTCGCGGTCAGATCCCGAAGCGGTGCGCCGCAGTTCATACAGAATTTCTGATCCGGCTGAACGGGTTCCCCGCAGCCGGGGCAGAATTTCTGCTTTGGCAGGACAGATTCCCCACAGCTGGTGCAGAATTTCTGATTCGGCAGAATGGGTTCCCCGCAGCGGGGGCAAACGGATACTGCGTTTTCGTTCATGCGCTCCTCCCTGCTTTCTGTCGTTTCAAGATCTTCGATCGGGGATGTTATTTCCCGAAGGCGCCGGTCGCACCTTCCAGACCCAGCGAACGGTCGCCGCTGTCACCGGCAGCGTCGGACGGTTCCACCGTGATGATCTTGTCCACATAGGTATAGTCGCTGTAGCCCATCCGGGCCAGCGGCCTGATCTTCAGCATATCCAGCTTCCCGTCCGCCCCGATGACCTCGTCCCTGATGTGCACGCCCACGACCCTGCCGATGATGATGTCCGCGGAGCCGACGCTGCTGTCGCCGGGCAGGTGGATGGTCTGCACGTATTTGCATTCCAGCTGCACCGGCGATTCGGCCACCCGATAGGGCTTGACCAGCACGGATCCGGCCTTTGTCAGCCCCGCGGCCTCAAATTCGTCCACGTCCGGCGGGAAGGGCGCGGCGGTGAGGTTCATCTTGTCCATCAGCTCATAGGTCACCATGTTGTGCACGAACTCGCCCGTGCGCTCGATGTTGTTGGTGGTGTCCTTCCGCTTGCTCTCCGGCGTCATGTTGATGGACAGCAGGACATACGGCGGGTCGAAGGTCAGGTTGGTGAACTGACTGTAGGGGGCAAGGTTCGCCTTCCCGTTTTCGTCCAGCGTGGAGATCCAGCCGATGGGGCGGGGGACGGCGATCGACTTGAAGGGCGGTCTGGGCAGACCGTGGTCATTCTTTTCCGTTTCGTAGAACACGAGGCGCCTCCTGTTCGCTTCGGAGCCGGTGCGGCTCCTGTTTTTCGGCAGTATATCATAAATCGCGCCGGAATGGGAGAAAATCGCGGATAAATGCCGGATTTTTTGAAGCTGCCTGTTCTTTCCGCCGGCCCGGTCGGACGTTTCGACAGAATTCGATTTTTAGCGCGTAATGTTGACAAATTCGAGATGAGCTTGTATAATTACAGTTAAATAGTGCAATAAAGTGCGAAGCGCCGGAGAATATACTTTCCGGAGTGCGGCTTTCGGGCCGCAGCGGATAAAGGAAACCGGGAAACGCAGAGAAACCGATAGAAATTCGTTAGATGGGATACAGGCAGATATGAAGATCGAGACCCTGGGACCGTATAAAACACTGAATTCGTTTGTGTCGGCCAAGATAAACCGGTTCAATTCCGCGGAGCACAGTTTCCGCGCCATGTTTGAACTGATGTTTTCCGAGAAGGAAAACGTGATCTATGAAAAGAGCAGCGGGTATCAGATCGAGTATACGAAATACGGCGAAGCCTGCGATCAGACAAGCGAATGCGCGGCGCATCTTCGATTCCTGCTGAAACGTCTCCCGGATGATTCCATCGTCGGATTGTATATGAAAAATGACATCAGCTGGATCATTGCATTCTGGGCGATCCTGAAAAGCGGGCACAGGCCGCTTCTGCTGAATACAAGACTGGGCGACGATATCATCAATCTGGTCATGCGCAATGCCGGCGCATCCGCAGTGATCACGGACGGAAAGACGTTCCCCGAGTTTGAGACCATTCCGTATGCGGATATCCGGCTGTCCGATCGCTGCGAACAGGCAGCGGAGCAGTTCGGTTCCGAGGTGCTTGTGATGTCCTCCGGCACGACAGCGCTCCCGAAGATCTGCGCATATTCCGCCGAGGAATTCTATTACCAGATCAACGACAGTTTTCATATTATCTGTGAATGCAGACAGATCAAGAAACACTATGACGGTCAGCTGAAACTGCTGACATTTTTGCCGTTTTATCATGTTTTCGGGCTGATCGCCGTATATATCTGGTTCGCGTTTTTTTCCAGAACGTTTGTCCATCTGAGCGATCTCGCACCGCAGACGATCATCAACACCATCCGGCGGCACAAGGTGACACATATTTTCGCCGTTCCGATGTTCTGGAATGAAGTATATAAACAATCCGTAAAGACGATCAAAGGCCGCGGGGAGGAGACGTATCACCGGTTTTTGAAGGGCATGGACATCGCGGAAAAGCTCCAGCTGGTACCCGTGCTGGGTTCCGCGTTTATCCGTCTGGCATTCCGGGAGGTCCGGGAGAACCTGTTCGGGGACAGCATCTGTTTTCTGATCACCGGCGGAAGCGAGATCCAGAGCGAGGTCCTTTCCTTTTTCAACCTGATCGGCTACCATCTTGCAAACGGATACGGCATGACGGAGATCGGCATCACATCCGTTGAACTCAGCACGAAAAGAAATCTGCGGAACGCGGGCTATGTGGGAAAACCGTTCTCCTCCATCGAGTATCGGATCTCACCGGACGGCTGCCTTCAGGTGAGCGGCAGGTCGACCGCCAGATATATCATGGAGGGCGAGAGAAAGAAAGCGCGTGACGAATGGTTTGACACGGGCGATATTGCGGAATGTGTCAACGGGCATTATCGGATCCTTGGCCGCAGAGATGACGTTGTGATATCCGAAAGCGGAGAAAACCTGAATCCGTTCCTGATCGAGCCGCTGCTTGCGGACGATCCGAATTATCAGATCTGCCTCATCGGGCACACGGAAAACAGACAGATCGTGCCGACGCTGCTTGTGTTTGCGGGCCGTCACGTGAGTGCGGAGAAGTACAGAAACGTCCGCCGGAATATCGAAAAGAAACTGCAGGACAACAGATTATCGACCCGGATCTCGAATATCGTATTTGTGCAGGAACCGCTGATATCGCCGGATGACATCAAGATCAACCGTGCCCGGCTGAGAAAGCAGTATGATGAAAACGCGCTCAGCCTCCTGAATCCCGAACGGATCACAGACCGGGGCGCGGAGGACGATCCGGTCTATAACTATGTCAGAGAGCTGTTTGCCGCTGCGTTCGGCAAACCGGCAGGCGAATTCGGACCGGACACGGATTTCTTCCTGGATGAAGGCGGCAGCAGTCTGGACTATTTCGCGCTCATCTCCAAGATCCAGGAGGATCATGATATCCGATTCCCCGCATCGCAGGAGAAGACGATCTCTACCATAGCGGAACTGAGCGCGTTTATTGAGGACGAACACAATCATGTGGGTTAAATTTGTCAACGCCTTTACAAAGATCACCGGCTGGCCGGTCCAGTTCCTCTGCTTTCGCACGAAGGTGTATTACGAAGATCCGGCGATCCAGAGGAGAAAGCTGTCGGGGCCCGCGATCATCGTATCAAATCATACTTCGGTCTTTGACTACGCAGTCTATCTGTTCGTATTCCTTTTTCGGACCCTCCGCTTTCAGATGGCGGAGGTCCTGTTCGAGAAAAAACCGCTGGGGCTGCTGCTGAAGGGACTCGGCGGGATCCGGGTGAACCGATACTCACATGATCTGGGGTTCGTTACAAAATCGGAGGAGATCCTTCGCGGCGGCGGCGTGGTGGGCATTTTTCCGGAAGGCCGTCTGCCTAAGCCGGAGGAAGCGCGGCCGCTGCCGTTTTCTCCCAGCGTCGCGTATCTGGCGCTGTCCACAAAAGCGCCGATCATCCCCGTCTATACGAACGGATCCTATTTCAACCGAAAAAGAGCGCGCGTGCTGATCGGCTGCCCGATGCACGCTTCACAGTTTCTGGACCCGGATATGACGGAAAAAGAGAACCTTGCGTATGTTACGGAGCGGATCAGAGACCGCATCATCGAACTGGGGAAAAAACTGGATGAAAAAGTCAAATAAAAGCCGGCTGTTTTCCATGAAATATCTCTTTCACGATTTTGTGAAGCTGACAGCCATGCTCCCGGGCCTGATCGCCTTCCGGCCGAGGATCCTGTTTGAAAATGAGGCGGCGAGAAAACCGATCCGGAATGCGGCGCTCCTGATCGGGAATCATGCAGGTTATTTTGACCCGGTATATATGCAGTTCGCCGTCTGGTACAGACGGCATCATTTCATCTGCACGAAGGAGTTCTTTGAAGGGAAGAAGAGATTCTTCTTCAAGAACTTTCTCTGTATTCCCATTGACCGGGACAATTTCGGCATTGATTCCTTCCGGGAGATCGTCTCGCACCTGAAGCAGGGCGAGCTTGTGAGTATGTTTCCGGAGGGGAAGATCGAGAACGGGCTGAAATCCTTCAAATCCGGGATGATCCTGATGGCCTTGCAGAGCGGGGCGCCGATCGTGCCCATGTATATCAGGAGCCAGAAAAAATGGACGGAACGCCTGACCATGGCGATCGGCGAACCGATCGATGTCTCGAACGGCAGCGGCGCAAGACCGAGTATGTCTCAGATCAAAGAAGCGGCGGAGAGGCTGCACCAGAAAGAGATGCAGCTGCGGGAACTATGTGAAAGGGGTAAGAAAGGATGAAAACGCAATCTGCAGAAGTCTTTTCCGGATATACAGACGCCGAAACCTTTGAAAAGATCGTCAATTATCCGTCTGTGAGCGCGATGTGGGAGCATTGCATTGCGGAATACGGAGCATTGCCCGCGGTCTGCGACGGCGAAAAGACATATACTTACGAAGAAACGGAAGCTGCGGTCTCCGGATTCAGAACGGTCCTCAGAAATGCGCATCGGGATCCCGCGAAGCGGATCGGGATCTACGCGGCGAGTTCCTTCGATTTTGTGAAAGCCTTTCTCGCGGTGACGACGCTGGGGTATACCGCGGTGATCCTTCCGACACAGCTGGACGCGGGGACCGTGTTCGGGTGCTGCATGAAGTTCAATATCGGAACGCTGGTCTATCAGCCGGAGCTGGAACAGAACACCGACATTGCGGCGCAGCGGTGCGGCGGTCTTGCACGGATACGGACGGATGAGAGCAGCGAGGCGCACACACCGCTCGTCCCCTGCGAAGCGGCGGCCCCCTGCGTCATCATGTTCACGGGCGGTACGACCGGACGGAGCAAGGGCGCGCTGCTGTCAAACGGGGCGGTGATGCAGGGCGTCGTGAACGGCTGCTACGGATATCAGGATGTTTTTTATCAGAGATATATGCTGGTCCTTCCGCTTTCGCACGTATTCGGCCTGATCCGCAATCTGCTCACGTCTCTGTATACCGGCAGCTCCATCTTTATCTGCCGCAACACCAAGGATATGTTCCGGGATATGGCCGCCTTCCGCCCGACCATCTGGGTGGTCGTTCCCGCGCTGGCGGAAATGGCGCTGACACTGTCCAAAAAGTTCGGCAGAAATATGCTGGGCGCGGATATGAAATACATCATCTGCGGCGCGGCTGCCGTGTCGCCGTATCTGGTGCGGGAGTATCAGGCGTTCGGCATTTCCCTGTTTCCCGGATACGGTCTGACGGAATCCGCGAATCTCGTTTCCGGCAACCCGGAATCGTCGCGGAAGCCGGATTCGGTGGGGATCCTGTATCCGAATCAGGAATATCAGATCGTCGACGGAGAGCTGTGGCTCCGGGGCGCGAATATGCTGGACGCCTATGTGGGAGAAGCGGAAGAAGCATATACGGACGGGTGGTTCCGCACCGGAGACCTTGCCAGAGTGGACGAAGAGGGGTATCTGTACATTACCGGGCGGATCAAGGAGATCATCGTACTGTCCAACGGTGAGAACATCTCGCCGGCAGAGGTGGAAGCCAGATTCAACGAGCTGCCCTTTGTGCAGGATTCACAGGTGTTTGAGGATGTGAGCGAGAGCGGCACGCATTTCCTCGCGCTGGAGATCGTTCCCCGGGCGACGGAACTGAAGAAGATCCAGACGGAGGACCCGCAGGGGTATATGATGGCGGAGCTGGAAAAGGTCAATCGGCAGCTTCCGGGCTATGAACGCGTCAACAGGATCGTGATCCGGGATTCGGATTTTGACAGAACACCAAGTATGAAGATTGTGAGATATCAGAAATGCAACTGAACAGAATTGAAATATTCGAACGGCTGAAGGACATCCTTCTGCTTTCGGATGATCAGAATCAGGCGGCGATCGCGGCCTGCAGCGAAGACAGCGGGCTGATCACGGATCTGGGCCTGTCCTCTGTCGGAATGCTGTATGTCGTCATTGCCGCGGAAGAGACATTCGACATCCGCTTTGAAAATGTCGGCATGGCAGATTTTGAAACGGTGAAAGACGTGATCGATTACATAGAGGCAAGACTGAAATGAAGTGGTGGCCGGACGTATGCTGCCCGGGCGATATGGTCAGAGCCAGCATCGGCTCGGTGAAACACTACGGTGTTTTCATCAGCGAACAGGAGATCATCCAGTTCGGCCCTCCGCCGATCGCACGGACCGCGATCGATGACAGCAGCATCTGCGTCTGCGCTGCGACAGCGGAAGCGTTTTCCTGCGGGTATATCATCGAAAAGGCGATCCTGGATAAAAGCGAGAAGCGCAGACGTCTGCCCCCGCAGAAAACGATCGAGATCGCACGTTCGCGCATGGGAGAGACCGGGTATAATCTGCTCCATAATAACTGCGAACACTTCGCCTATGAGTGCGTGTTCGGCATCAAAAAAAGCACGCAGGAGGACGAGGCCCGGGAACGGTGGAACAGCCGGCCGGTCATGGACGTATATCTGGCGCCGCTTCCGGACGAGGTGGCGGATCAGCACTTCCTGTGCAAGGAGCGGGAGGAGGAGATCCGGAACACCGCAAATGAGAAGCTGAGGATGTGCCGGCTTTTTGACTGGCAGGTCCTGCTGTATGCGGCAAACCGCTCGTTCGGGCTGAAAGAAAGCGATCTCACGTTTCAGAAAACGTCCGCCGGGAAATGGAAGTGCGACCGGTTCTGGTTTTCCCTGTCGCATACGGACGGCGCCGTCCTTGTGGGGGTGTCCAACGAAAAGATCGGCGTGGATATCGAGAACACGGCTTCATGGGAACGGAAACCGTATGCGGATCCCGCTACCGAAAAAAAGCTGCGCAGGAGGATCTGCACTTCCGGGGAGGCGGCCTCCGGGGAGCCGGACCTCATGCACCTCTGGACGCTGAAGGAAAGCATCTTCAAATGCTATGGCCGCTCGTTTATTCCGACGAGGATCGACACGGATAAATACCGCGCAGAGACCTTTCAGATCTCGGCGTTCCCTGAAATGCTGATGGCGGTGTGCGGTGAGCAGCTGGATCATGTCCGGTTCTATCAGTTTGACGATGGTCATGCGCGATCCGTCCATTCGGAAATGATCAGAAACGGAAAGCGCCAATGACATGGATCTATTGTCTGCTGATCGCTGTATCGGCGTATGTCATCTTTATTGCGGCTCCCGCACTCGTTGCATATCGCTCGGTCTTCTGCCGGAAGACCGGAGTCCCGTTTGTCGATCGCGACCTGAAGAATTCCTGTCTGGCGCCATATGAGAAACGGATCGCAGCGGATTTCGACTTTTTCCGGCGGCACGAAAAAGAAAGCGTGTCGATATGCGCGGACGATGGGGTGAAGCTGGTCGGAAGCTATTATTCCGAAGGGAACCGTCGGCTGGCGATCTGCATACACGGCTATAACTCCACGCCGCTGAACTGCTTCGCGTCATTGGGGCGGTTCCTGCTTTCAGCCGGATACGATGTTCTGATGCCCGACCAGCGGGCGCACGGAGAAAGCGGCGGGAAACATTCCACGCTCGGACTTACCGAGCAATATGACGTGCTTTCGTGGATCGGCTGGGCAGACGGCCTTGCGGAAGTGGAGGAGGTCATCCTGGTCGGGGTGTCCATGGGCTGCGCGTCAGTCGCCTATGCTTCCGATAAGATCAGAAGCCCGAAGGTGAAGGGGATGATCCTGGACTGCGGTTTTGCTTCGCCCTACGAGCAGATCAAAACCGATTGTCAGGCGCGCCACGTCCCGTATCCGCTGATCCTGCCGCTCATCAGAGATCACGCGAAACGCAGGCTGAAGATCGATATTTCGCAGCAGGTGGGTACCTCTCTGGAGCATACGGCGATCCCTGCGCTGTTCATGCACGGGGGAAAGGATACGACAGTCGATCTTCGGGTGACGGAGGAGCACTACAGACGCTGCAGCTCGAAAAAAGAATTCTATTTTGCGGAAAACGGGTTCCACGCCAATGCATTTATGACCGGCGGCAAAGAGGCTGAGGCTGCGGTCTCTTCCTTCCTTGCATCAATATAATGGAGGCGAGTTTATGCAGAGCTTTGTCATTTTAGCGGATTCGACCTGCGACCTGCCGGGTGAGTTTCAGGAAAAGTATGAGATCGTCGTGATCCCGGGGCACCTGATCTTTCCGGATAAACGGGACATTCCGGCTTTCCTGTCCTGGGATACCTGCTCCAGAGAAGACTTCTATGCGGAGCTGAAAAGCGACCCGAACGGGTTTTCAACGTCGCCGCCCAATATCGCCGAGTATTATCAGGCATTCATGCGGTATGTATCCGAAGGATATCCCGTTTTGTGCCTGACGATCTCCAGCGGGATCAGCGGCGCCTATAACTTTGCCTCGGCAGCAAAAAAACAGGTGCTGGAGCACGAGCCGTCCGCCAGGATCGAGGTCATCGACACGCTGCGCTTCGGACCGGCGATCGGCCTGATGGCGGTCCACGCTGCGATGCTGCGGGAGAGCGGCCGGAGCATGGACGAGACAGCGCGGTATCTGGAAGAGAATAAAAACCGTTTTCATCAGGCAGGCTGGCTGGATGATCTGTCCTTTGTCGCCAAAAAGGGGAGACTGACCCACGCGAAGGCGTTTCTGGGCACGCTGGCCGGCGTGAAGCCCATCGGCGAATTTGACTACAACGGGCTGACAACGGTCATCGGGAAAGCGAAGGGGGCGAAAGCCGCCTACGCAGCACTGCTGACCTATATCCGGAAGACCATTCAGGATCCGTCTGAGCAGATCATTTTCATCGCGCAGACGAATCGCCTCGAACAGGCAAAGGAATATCAGCGGATGATCGAAGCGGAGATCAGGCCGAAGGCCGTCTTCATCCACGATGTGTATCCTTCCTGCGGCATCAATATCGGACCGGGGCTGATGGCGGCTTATTATATGGGAACTCCGATCTCGAGCGACCTCGCGGAAGAGCGCGGGATCCTGGAGCTTGCACTGAATGGGGAGAAATAAGAAATGAAACAGATCAAAGGAAAAGCCGGTATCATCCTGTACGCCCTGTCCGGTATGGGCATCAATATGCTGAATATCATGATGGGGTCCTATCTGTGCAGCGCGCTCCTCATCGGCGGCTTCGGAAAGGACGTCATTCCGTTCCAGACCTATGCCCAGAGGGATCTGATCGTTCCGGCTGTCTGGGCAGTGTTCTCTCTGGCCGCCAAGATCCTTGACGGCATTATCGACATTCCGATGGCCTCTTTTTCCGATCAGCTGAAGACCCGCTGGGGACGTCGGCGTCCGTCCATCCTGATCGGTATGGTCATGACGATCGTTTCGTATCTGCTGTTCCTTGTGATCCCCGATAAGGGCGGCGTGTCCATCCTGAATACGGTTTACTACGGGATCGTTCTCTGCCTCTTCTATGCGTTTTATACGCTGACCATGGTCTCTTTTTATGCCACCTTTACGGAGATCGTTGAGACGACGGAAGACCGCAATCTCCTGTCAAATGCGAAGTCTTTCTTTGATGTCGTGTATTTCGTCCTGGGTTATGTCGTGGTCAGAATGCTTCTGAACGGGCTCAACGTCCGCACGGTCGCGCTGCTGGTCCTGCCCATTGCCCTCACGATGCTGATCCCGCTCTTCATGATCAAGGAGAAGTCTACCAAAGAGGGCGCGGAGAGAACGACGGAAACGGTCCATCTGGTGCAGTCGCTGTGCCTGACGTTTAAGAACAAAAAGTTTATCGTCTGGATGATCACGTATGCGTTTATGACGTTCGGCGTGCAGCTGTTCCTCGGCGGGATCAATGAATATTTCTCATTCGTTGGTCTGAATATGATCAAGATCATGACGACCACCTTCGCGCCGGTGCCGTTCATGCTGATCTTTTATAACCGCCTGATCAAAAAGCGCGGGTTTGGCTTTGCGTTTCGGTATGTCCTGCTGATGTATGTGATCGGAATGGTATTTCTGGGGATCGTCGGTCTGCTGGAGCCGGCGCCCGAGAAGGAATGGCTGTCGATCCTGGCGGGCCTGTGCTGTTCCGTTGCGGTCGGCGCGCTCTTCTCCGTGGCGTATTCGGTCCCTTCGCAGCTTGCCGCAGACGAAGAAAAGGAGACCGGGATCTCCAACTCCGCCATGTACTTTGCCGTTCAGGGACTCTTTTCCGGCGTGGCTTCGGGCATTGCGACCGGCGTCGTGCTGACGGCACTGAAGGGAAGCGAGACCAATCCGACGAACGCCATGCAGTATATGACGTTTGTCGCTGCGGCGGGATGCTTTGCCGCGATCCTCTTCACGTGGCTGCTTCCCAGATCGATCATTACGATGGGGCGTCAGGATAAAAAGCAGCATTGAGGCACCCGATGAAAACAAAGAAGATCAACGGAACACATTTTGAAAAGATGCTCCAGAACGGGCTTGCCAATCTGTGCAGGTTCGAGGAGGAGCTGAACAGCCTGAACGTCTTTCCGGTAGCGGACGGGGATACTGGCTCGAATATGCGGGCAACGCTGGCGTATGGCCTTCGGGAGGCGGCCAGCGCACCCGCGGCGGGCGCCTATCTGAAATCGCTGTCGGAGGCGATGCTTTTCGGCGCGCACGGGAATTCCGGCGTCATTCTGTCGCAGCTGTTCAGAGGGATCTATCTGGCGCTTTCCAGATGCGGCAATGTAAACCCGGGGGAATTGCGCAATGCCTTTATCATGGGGTATAAAACAGCGTATTCTGCGGTCGTTCGCCCGGTGGAGGGCACGATCCTCACGGTCGCGCGGGAAGGCATCGAGAATATCCGGAATCAGATCGACCGCGGTTCGACATTTGAGGATCTGCTCAGTATGTATGTCGCGGAAATGCGGAAAAGCCTTGCGCGTACACCGGATATCCTCCCGCAGCTGAAGGATGCGGGCGTGGTCGACAGCGGCGCTCTTGGCTATATTATCCTTGTGGAAGGAATGCTGGGCTATCTGTTCGGCGATATCATCCCATCCGATGAGATACCGAAGAAGGAGAAACTGATGCCGGAAACCACCCCGGGTGAGGCGCTTTTCAACGAGTACAGTATGTTTGAAGACGGCTATTGCGTGGAATTTGTTCTTCAGCTCATGAAAAGCGGTCAGTATTCACAGCACTTTTCCCTGAGCCGGTATATTGCGGATCTGAAGGATTTCGGCAATTCGATCGTCGCGGTGCAGAGCGACAGCCGAGTGAAGGTGCATATCCACACATTCAAGCCGGGAAAGATCCTGTGGCTGAGTCAGGAATACGGAGAATTCGTTTCCTGCAAGGTGGAAAATATGCAGATCCAGCATAATGCCACGATCCCGGAAGCGGAAGCCGCAAAAGAGCGGAAGGCCTTTTCGGTCATCTCGGTCTGTGATTGTGCGGCAACGCAGGAACTGTTCAGCGACCTTGGCAGCTCCTCCGTGATCTGCGGCGGCAGCAAAATGGATGTTTCCGTTCAGGACTTTATCAATGCGCTGAATACAGAGAATGCGCAGACCACCGTGATCCTGCCAGACAATCCGAATCTGCTCCACGTTGCGAAACAGGCAAAGGAGCTTTTCCGGGAAGGCGACGTCGTGATCCTGGAAACGAAGACGATCCCGGAAGGGTATTGCGCGCTGGCCATGAGCAATCCGGACGAAACGGATATCGACCGGCGCATTCGGCAGATGCAGTCCGGATTCGAGGGGATCCATACGCTTTCGGCGGCGATCGCCAGCAGGGCGTATCATACCGATCAGGTGGAGTGCCTGCCGGGAATGCGGATCGCTGTTCTGGACGGCGAAGTCGTCAGCGCCGGGGACGAGGATGTTCAGGTGTTATGCGAGGGACTGAAACAGATACCGGACATCCGTGAGAAAGAGTCCTGCATCATTTTCCGCGGGGAAAACAGTTCCGAAGCAATGGAGCCGCTCCTGGAGGAACGGATCCGCAGCCTTTTCCCGGATCTGGAGATCAGTTTCCTGTATTGCGGCTCGCAGCTGTATCTGTGGTCTGCAGCGATTTCGTAAAGGTAGAAAAAATGAGCATCGAAGGTCTTGTGATAACCATTGTACTATCGGCACTCGTTCTGCTTTTTCTCGCACCGACGATCCTCCTTTCCTACGTTCTGTACCGGATCATCCTTGTCAGGACCGGTCCGGGAAAGTGGAGCAGGGAATGCAGTATGCCGGACGACGCGGAAAGCAGACAGATGTTCGATATCGGGCTCGAATGGGCGCAGAAACATTCCGAATGCAGATCCGGTGTGTCGATCAGCAATGATGGGTTCCGTCTGGAAGGGGAGTACTTCGATTTCGGTTTCGAGAAAGCGGTCATCATCATTCCGGGCAGAACGGAGTCCTGCCTGTATTCCTATTATTTCGCGGAACCGTTTCTGACCGAGGGCTATAATGTGCTCGTGATCGACAACCGCTCGCATGGACTGTCGGAGGGGCGGCGCAGCTCGCTGGGCTTTAAGGAGTACCGGGATATCCTCGCATGGGGCAGGTTCCTGCACAGCGAGAAAGGCGTAACGTCCGTTGTCCTGCATGGGATCTGCATCGGCGCTTCCACCGCGCTCTTTGCGCTGACCTCCGCGGACTGCCCGTCTTATTTTCGCGGCATGATCGCTGAGGGAATGTATACGACCTTTGCCGAATCCTTCAAAAATCATATGATCGTGGACAAAAGACCGATCTTCCCGTTTTTCATGGCGACAATGCTTCAGATCAGACTGCTGTCCGGGGCGAACGTTGTATCCGATGGGCCGATCAAACGGATCGATCAGCTGCAGAAGCCGATCCTGTTTTTGCACAGCCGGGAGGATCTGTTCTCCCTTCCGGAGAAGGCGCAGATCCTGTTCGACAAATGTACATCCCGAAAAACACTGGTCTGGTTTGACAAAGGTGCGCATTCGCGCATCCGCATCAACAATACGGAAGCATATGACAATGCGATCTCCTGTTTCCTTCGCAGCGATATCCATTAAACCGGTTCAGAAAGGAGGCGCAGTCTATGGAACCGAATCTTCAAAATGAGTATAAACCGTTGAGTCCATGGGCATATTGGGGGCTTTCGATCCTTTACACGATCCCGATCGTCGGGTTTATTTTCATGATCGTTTTTTCGATCAGCAAAGCGAACATCAATCGCAGAAACTTTACACGATCTTATTGGTGCTGGTATATTCTAGTCGGAATCGCGGTGCTCATCCTGGCAGTGACCGGCGTTCTGGGAGACCTCATATACTATATGTTCTAATGTGTTGTGGGAGGAGACATTATGTTCTGCAAAAACTGTGGAAGCAATGTGGCAGATGGAACGAAATACTGCCCGAGCTGCGGCACTGCGATGACGGCAGGCCCGTCTCAATATCAGTTCAGCCCCGCTCCGGCGCCGCAAGCCGCTGCCGGAAACCCGGTCCCCGTGCTTGTGTGGGGTATTATCGGACTGGCTTTCGCCTGCACGTTCTATCTCAGCATTCTCGGCATCATTTTTTCGGCCGTTGGCAAGAAGAAAGCAAGGGAATACACGGCCGTGTACGGAACGGCATCTAATCAGGCGCGCATCGGAGGGAAACTTGCGAACGCAGGCATGATCGTCGGCATTATTCTCGCGATTCTGAGCCTGTTCGTTCTGGTCGTTTTGCTGGCAAGCTGATCGGCAGCAGCCGGTCGATCGAATCTGATTCGGTTTGAGAATGAAGTCAGGGAGAGCAATGCGCTTTCCCTGACTTTCTCCGTAATGTTTATTTCTGCACTTTTTGGAAAGAATCGGAAGGTGGGCAATATGACGCACAAGAACAGAAAACAATCACGCGCTTTGACAGCAAAAAGGGTGTTTTGTATCGTATTGGCGGTTATGGTCGCACTGTCCCTTCTTTCGATGATGGCGTCGGTGATCGTGTTCCGAGCCGTTTTTCAGCGCAGAGACGGGGGACCGTATGAACTGAAAATGGCATATTCCGACAGCGACGCGGCAAAGCATCCCCGACAGAGCGTCGAATTCCGCTCCGGGGATCGTACGCTCAGAGGCAATATCTACGGAATGGATAACCATTCCGGGATCATTATTCTGGTCAACGGGTTTCACGCAACGACGGACAACCACCTGGCGGAAGCGTTCTTCTTCGCGGATGCGGGATGGACCGTGTTCACGTTTGACGGGACCGGCACGGGGAGAAGCGACGGAACGAGCGTGATCGGACTGGAGCAATCGGGAAAAGACGTGCGGGCAGCGATCGATTATATTTCGGGCGATGCGCAATTATCGGACAGGCCGATCTTCCTGTACGGACACAGCGCCGGGGGATACGCCGTCTCGACCCTGTGCGACGACGACAGAGTCCGCGCAACGGTATGTATTTCCGGTTTCAATTCTCCCTGCGAGATCATGGAACACTTCAGCAGGAAGTATGTCGGCTTTTTGGCTGAAGTGAGCTATCCCTTCCTGCTTGCTTACGACAAGCTGCTGTTCGGGGCGTCCGGGAACGTATCGGCCCGGGAGCATATCCTCAGCGCCGACCGGCCGGTCCTGATCGTTCAGGGAACGGATGACGAGATCGTGCCGCTGGAACTCAGCATCTATACTGCCTGCAGATCGGACCGCAGCAGCAACATTGAGCTTGCGCTGATCAGCGACGAGTATCGGAACCGGCATTCGACGATCTGGCTCACGGCGGATGCGGCCAAAGAGCTTGCACAGCTTCAGAGCCATGTGGAAAGCATCGAAACGGACGGCATTTCCGAAGAAGAGGAAGAACAGCTGGCAGAGAACGCTGCGCTGTCAGATGAGATATTCAGACGGGTCGATACCGAATTTCTGGAATATGTTTCCGCATTTTTCACGCGGGCGCTGACTCGCTGATGCACGGGAAACCGCACGCGGAAAAGCATGGAAAGACCCGGAATACCTGAAAAAACAGGTGCTCCGGGTCTTGCGTTCCGAGAGAAGAGGCGGGGGCGGGAAAAGCCCCTGCCTCTTCTATATCTGTCGCTGCCGCTGACAGGAAAAACTTCCGGTAACCTTTTCCGGAAATGCGCCGTATTTACGACAGACCGGTATCAGCGGGAAATCCGTATTGCATAACAGAGCCTGTAAACGAATTTGCGCATAAAGATTGACATTACCCCCGCGTTTCATGTATACTTACCTGATACTGGCAATTCGGTGATCTGCCCTTCGTTCTGAGGCTCGCTTTTCCGAAGGATAAACAGCTCTGTCAGTGCTTTTTCGATCATTTTCTGACCGGACACGTGTTTCGAGTACGGTCAGGTCATACAGGAGGAGAACAGAAAAATGCCCAAACCCCCAGAAGAACTGGAAGCGGATCTGAAAACGCTGCACAGCCAGTATAAAGATCTGGACGACCATCTGAAGCGGATCCACAAATACTATGATTTTGCTCAGAAAAACTCGAGTCAGTTCACGTATCAGCAGAAAGCGGCTTTTCAGGCCAAAGCATCCGCCGAGGCGGCGGCGATCCTGAAGCAATACGGAAACGAGTTTTCCGATTCGCTGGAACGGTTTTTCGCCGGTCCCGAAGCAGACGATGATGAAAGCGTTCAGAAGTGGATCACCCAGAACTATGTCGCCGCAAGACTGTTTACCAGTTCGGAATTTCTGAGTGCCTGTCCCTTCCTGGAAACTGATCGGGTCGAACGTCAGATGCACGGCGCGGCGCGAATGGTCAGACTGTACTTTGAAAAGCACAGACCGGACCTGATCTGCTGGGGGAACAACACGCCCGAAGAGATCAGCGATACCGACTATCGGAAATGGATGCCGGACAACCGCAAAGACCTGCAGACGGATTATGAGACGTTCCGTGAAGCCGATGCCGAGCCGTTTAACGTACTGAGAGCCAGATTGAGCGAGTATGCGCCCGCTGTGGCCGCCAATGCCCCGTCCGCCCCGGCGGCGACCGTTTCGGAGCAGGCTGCGGCGAAACCCGCGAAGCGGGATCCTTACAGAGAGGACAAGGCCCGGCTGGATGCTTTCGCAGCAAAACTGGAAAAGGCCCAGACGACCTTCGGCAACTCTGACCAATACAAGCAGATCTTCAACACGATCAAGCTGCTGAACAGGACGGAGTATCCGCAGCTTCCCGGTTACCCGAAGCAGAATGAGATGAGCCCGGAAAAGAACCACGCGATGAAGCTGTTTGCGATCAGGAACATGATCAACGCCTATCTGACCCATAAGGGGAAAGACGGCGTAAAGCCGAACGTATATTCCAAGCTGGCTGCGGTGGAAGAGCTGAATCAGTTCGTCTGCTCCAGAATTCAGGAGCTGGATCTCGAGCCTTTCGATTTCGGCAAAGGGCACTTCGACCGTGCCGACGCTCCCGTCACCTATCTGGATGAAGCACTGAAGCAGCCGAAGCATGAATTCCTGGATTATTCGGAGGAGGAAGTCCGGAGCAGGTTCCCCGGAACGGACAAAGACCCCGCGATCGCGGAGAAGCGGAGCGAATACCGGAACGCGATGGACTGCATGGGGCGCATCATCCTGAACGCAGAGCAGAACGGCCGAAGCGAAGCACGGATCGGTGACCTGAAAAATATGCATCAGGCATTCCGGAATGCCCCGGGCGCGAATTCCGGCCCGGCAGCCCCCGAAAACAGCAGGCTGGCACAAAACGCACTGAAGGCCATGCAGAAAAGGGATCAGATGCTGGTCATCCATAACAAGCAGATCGTTGAAGCGACCGAAAGGATCGAGCCGGAATATCGGTACTCGAAACAGGACGCGACGTATTATCGGTTCGTCAGAAATTACGTGTCGCTTTCCGGAGACGATAAGCATTATTACGACGACTGGCTGAAAACGGGGCACAAAGCTATCATGAGAGCAAATGACATGGAATTGACTAACCGCGGGGATCACTTTACCTTAGATAACTTCTTCAGCGCGTGCAGATTTGCTGCAGAGCATTACATCGCGGCACATATGGATGACTTTACCAAGCTGGCAGATAAGAAACTGACGGACAGTCAGCTGATCGACCAGTGGCCGGAGCTGAGCGTGAAGCTCGGCTGCTTCAAGGGCGCATTCAGTAAAGAGTATGACACGAAACCGGAAATCCGGAAGATCATTGACAGGTATGACCAGATGGAAGCGCGAATGAATGAGCTCGCCGCGCCTGCGCGCAAAAAGGAAAGCTCTCAGCGCAGCCTGTGATATTCAGCCCACCGTATTTCAAAGCGCGAAACGCCTTCGCGGAAACCGCTCTAATAGTCAAAAGGGCACCGACTGACAACAGCCGGTGCCTTTTGCATTGGTGCATTGAGAACGGAGAAGCCCCGCGGCCGTTGATCGATCATTCGATCACTTCCCCGTGAATATGTACCCGGCATTCATCCGGACACATCGCGTCAAAGCACTTTGCCCGCACGGTTCCGTGATCAAGCGCTGCTCCGTTTTTTAAAGCATATACGGATGGATAGATCGCATTCCATAATTCATGGCAAATCGGCGGACAAAGGTCGTCAACGATAAAGGTGTCTCCCGTTTTCAGATAACCGCCTCTGCATCTGCTTTCGGTTACCGTTAATCTGACTTTATGCATCATTTTTACCTCTATGATCATCGTTTTTTGTCAGGCGTTGATCTCAACATCATCGGCAGGACATATCGCGCTCCTCTATCATACGAATCTTTCCGCGATAGCTTCCGCTCCGAGCTTCGTGTTTTTCCCGGTGACAGCATCGCAATGCCGCCAATGCTCCATCAGCTTTGCCGCAGGCGCTTCTCGATCAGCACCAGATTTACGCCTTCCAGGCCGTTGAAAACACAGGGAACGATGCCGATCTCCTTGTAGCCCATGCTCCTGTAGAGTCGGCGTGCAGCGGCGTTGAGCTCATTCGTATCGATCCGCAGATAAGGGCAGCCGTTTTCAAGCGCATAGTGTTCGTAGAACCGAACGAAGCGCTTCCCGTAACCCCGGCCCTGCATCTCAGGATCAATGACCAGCGTATGCATCACCATCACTTCGGACGGTTCAGCTTTATACTTCCAGTTCCCTTCGGAATATACGTCGACCTGTATTCTGTTCAGGATCCCTGCCCCGACGATCCGGCCGTCTTCCTCGATCACGAACAGGTCATCCCTGTGCAGTGCTGCCAGCGCGGTATCCCGTTCCGGATAGACGCCCCGCTTCCAGCCGATCGTGGCTTCACCGTTTTCTTCCGCAGTGTGGATCTTCGCATAAATGGCCGCCACTGCGTCAATATCCCGCTCCGTGCCTTTTCTGATCATCATAAACTCCCGCAGATGAAACGCATCAGCCGCCCTGTCCGCTGCAGATTGTCAGGGCTTTCTTCAGCGTAATAATTTCTTCTGTTCTGTATTCCTCTTTTACTGGTCGGGAAATGATCCGGCCTGCACGGTCGATGCTTCTCATAGACCGGCATACACCGGACGTTATGATTATATTCTAACGAAAATGCTGTTGCAAGAGACCTCAGACGGAAATCGCCGAAATCGGGAAAATGCCAAACGAACCCGACCATCAGATAAAGACAAAAAAAGAAGATGCGAACTTCGCCCGTGTCGCACCCCGCACCGAAAACGGTCGAGGGAATGCGGTTTATACGGGATCCGAACTCGCATCTTCTGACGGAAGTATAGCACAGGAAGAACACGGAAGTCAAGCGGACGATGATACGCTCTCAGGAAATCTCCGGCATTCGGAGTCTCACAGAGAACGGATCGGGACGAACGCCGCGATTCTGAAAACATAAAAGCAGATGAATTAACCCAGGGATACGGCCCAAAAGGGCTTCGCCCGTATAGAGGTTTCATCTGCTGTGGGCAGAGTATCACGCATGAGCGAGAAAGTCAAGAATAAGCGGACGGAAGGGGCGCGTCGGCCTGCTCTGAAATACAGGGCAGGCCTAAGTTTTTTGTGTGTCTCCGGATTTTTTTCGAAGCTGCGTGTTGCAAAAGTGTTGCACGAACGGGATGGGGATAATATGGAAAACCCGGAAATCCTTGGCTTAACAGTGATAAGGAACTAATCGAACTTATTACTGTTAGCTGACGGTTTCGGGCGTATAACGAAGAAATGCCGTTGCTTTCTAACAGGAAAGTGACGGCTTTTTCATCTCTTTGAATGTACATGAAAGGATTACAGACATGAAAACTCTTATTTCCTGTGAATTCAACATCGACACAGTCTGCGTCGAGCTGAAATACTCCGACGGAACGATGATGTCTATCGACACCATCGCCGTTGAAAATGCATAAGAAAAGCGGCAGGATTTATGAAATCCTGCCGTCTTTCTCAATTCTGTTTTTAGAGATTCTCGTTTACTTTTGCGGTGCGGCGACAGGAAATTCTGTCACAGTGGTATCCCATTTGGCAACAGTGTAAGCCGCGCGTGTGGCACCTTTGAACCAAACCTCAAAAATAAGATTGGAAGCTTCATCCAGATAGTATTCCGTTTCGGAGTTATCCGTGTATTTCACACAGCTTACGCCGCAGATTTCTTTTGTATCGGAAGTTTTTTGCTGATTCTCGAGATAGTCCACGGTGAACTCAAGGAACGATTCCATTCCGCAGGTGCATCCGCTGTCAACAAATCCGCCGTTGTCCCAGTAGTAGATTTCGTACAGACCTCCACCAATGTAACGCCAAAAGTCAGTGGAGCTGTTCATAAAATCATCGCCGATCTTATAAAGGTCCAATCCCGGGGCGACCATATGAAAGTTCTCGGGCAGCATCGAA
>JAZQQF010000198.1:0-4894 GCA_045628925.1 Oscillospiraceae bacterium
ATTTCATCTTTCTCAGGCATCTCAAACAAAGAAACCAGTTTTTCGAGAAGACCATCATCGACATAATAAGCAGAAATTTTGCCTGCAAGCACTTCTGCATTTCTTTTTCGGATATTTTTCTGCCATTGTTCATCGGAAACATCAAGATAGTGCATTTCCGTTTCAATCCCATTATCAAGGAAGAAAGTTCTCGTAAATTCTCGTTCAGCCTTTGTCCAAAAGCCCCAATCAAGAACGACGCCTGTACTGACCCTCACGATTTCAACCGCTTTTTTCAGCAGATAGAGCTTAATTCGTTTTACATATTCATCGTGTTTTTCTCCGAGATCTCCGTCAAAAACTGCAAGTGTTATCTCATCCACTGAAAGCAATACAGCGTTGTTTTCTTCACAAAACGTTTTTGAATATGTGGTCTTTCCGCAGCATATTTTCCCGCATACGAAAACTACGTTTGCCATTATCCTCATTTCTCCGCAATCTGGAATCCAGTGAATCGATCACCGTGATTTATCCGTAATAAAGCAGTAACGCGCCGGGAATCCCAGCGCGTTTATGATACGGTTCTTATCTGTGATTTGTCAAGAGGCGGGCCGAAACTCGCCCTTCGTTTCAGAAGTCCACGTCGTACACCACGACGCCCGCGAAGAACGTGGTCAGGGCGATCTCCATCTTCCCGTCGCCGTCCAGATCGGCCACGGTGGGCCGCGCCTGCGCGCCGTTCGCGTAGCTCATGTCCTTATCGGAGCCGTACTGCACCGGCAGGGTCTCCCGCGCCAGCACGCGACCCATCCAGTCCAGCACGATGACCTCGCCGCGCACCGCCGTCTGATCCTGCTGGGTATAGGTCGCGAGGACGATCTCCTGCTTTCCGTCGCCGTTCAGATCCGCCACGGTGGGTCTGCCGGAAAGGGTCAGCACCTGAGAGCTGCGGGTATCCAGCGCGAAGGGCCACGCGCCATGCTCCGTCCGGTCCAGCGAGAAGCAGTGGAGCATCCCGTCGTTGGCGGAATAGAGGATCTCCCGCTGCCCGTCGCCGTTCAGGTCCGCGGTCACCGGCGCATTATCCGCATAGGGGATAAGCTTGTAATCCACGGTGACCACCTTTCCCGGATCCACGGGGATCTGCGTCCAGTCGTAGCCTTTAGCCTTGTTCACATAGCGGCTGCGATCCTTGTTCAGAATGAAGGTCGTATAATAGCAGATGCAGTCGGCAAAGCTGCTGGTATCGCCGCGCATGAGCTTGCTGCCGTCCACGATCATGGCGGTGAACACCAGTTCTTCCTTCCCGTCGCCATCCATGTCCACCGCGGCGATGCCGCCCCGGGTGCCCATCAGGCAGTTCTTTTCCTCGCGGGTATCGCCCAGCACATTGTCGCCGCTGGCAAAGGCCACGCCGCCGTGAATTTTAGCCCATTCCGTGCATTTCATCTCATAGTCATAGGATTCGCAGACCGGGATGCCGTTCCACTCAAGTCCGCCGTAGACCGGCGAAGCGATGGTGACCGGCGTTCCGTCCATGTGGAAGGCGAGGATGAACTGGTCGTCGTTCAGGCAGATGATCTCCTTCTCCCCGTCACCGTCCAGGTCAGCGGCGCAGAGGCTGTTGGAATAGAAGCCGTAGCCGCAGGTCTGAGGCCAGCCCTCCATCAGCTTTCCGCTGCAGTCATAGAGATAGAGCGAGGGGATCTTCGTGCTGCCGGTGCCTGCAGCAACCAGCATCTCCTGCTTCCCGTCGCCGTTCAGATCGCTCAGATACAGGCCGTAGATGGACAGGTCGGTGACCATCGGCCAGCCGGGCTCAAAATAGCCTTCCCCGTCATACACGGCGATGCAGCTCTGATTGATGGAGTAGTTCGTATTGACCGCGATGATCTCGTTCTTCCCGTCGCCGTCGATGTCGCTCACCTGCAGCGGCGCGCTGCTGCGCCCGAAATCGCCGCCTTTGGAGGTGTCCAGCCATTCGCTGCTCCGGTCCTTGCCGGAATTGATCGCCCACAGCTGTTCCCCGGTCGCGGGATCGAGGCAGAAGATGGAACGGGCGGCAAAGAGCAGTTCGCCCTTCCCGTCCCCGTTCAGATCGGCATAGACGGGGGAAGAAACGGTCGCCTCCTGCACGTACCAGCGGCTTTCGTGGCCGCCGCCGGAATACTTGAGGCTCAGCGACAGCGCCGCCTTCCCGGCGGACAGGTCGCTGGGGTCGGAAGCAAACACGTTATCCCGGTAGAGCGTGTCCAGCAGGGTCAGCGAGGAGCCCTTCATGGCATGGTGCAGCGCCGCGTGGCAGAGACTCACCATGGCGCCCCGGTCGAAGTTCATTTCAAAATCTAAGCGCTGTTCCTTCGTCATCAGGCCCTGCAGCACCGCGTAGTCCAGTGCGCCGGCATAGCTGAAATCCCCCTGCGCATCCGAATAGCCCAGAACGCGCAGCAGCAGTGTGCTGAACTGCTGGGCGCTGATGGGGCTTTTGCCGCCGTAGTCCGTGGTGGAAACGCCGTTGATGAGGCTGTTTTCATAGAGCCAGCCCACGTAGGGCTTCGCCCAGTCCGCCACGCCGGAAAGCGTGCAGCCGATGCTGCCGCCCGCATATTGGTTCTCCGCCTTCTTCGCCCGGCCCATCAGCCGGATGAGCATGGTGGCGGCCTCGTCCCGGTTGGCGGGATCCTGCAGGGCATAGTCCGGTTTCCCGTCCGCGCCGGTCCCCTTTCCCTTGAACAGGCCCAGCGCATAGAGTTCGTCCGCCATCTCCTCCGTCGTCATTTCTCCGGCAGCGGATACCGGGAACGCCGCCAGCAGGCAGGCGCAGCAAAGCAGCAGGCAGAGCGCACGCAGATATCGTTTCATGTCTCTTTCTCCTTCCGAATGCGGAAATGCGGCAGCTTTCGCTGCCGCATCAGTTTACGCCATTTTGATAAATCAGTCAAGCGGCAATGCATTTTTTGCTGCCATGATCGCTGCCCGGTATTGCTGAAAATGCTGCCGCGCGGGCGGTGTGAGCTTCTCCTTCCAGCCGTCCATGTCCTCCGGCAGGATAAAGGTGTAGTCCACCACCTCTTCCGCCTGCAGGTGCAGCACCGGTTCCAAGTCCGGACAGCGATATAGATACGTATCAAGGAAATCGCATTCCGTCTGCTCAGAACCCAGCAGCGTCATCTGCTCCGGCTTCGCCTGCAGCCCGGTCTCCTCCCGCAGCTCCCTTAACGCGCCCTCAAGGCTCGTCTCCCCGGCGATGACGCTGCCCGCCGTGCCTTCCCACATTCCGGGAAACGCAGGCTTCTCCGGGTGCCGCCTTGTCAGGAGGATGCGTCCGTCCGGCAGCATCGTCCATATATCAATAACGATATGATAATACCCTTCCGGTATCGGCCCTCTCAGAGCCGTCAGACCGGTCAGATTCCGCTGCGCGTCCAGCAGATCCCAAAGCTCCGCCATCCGTATCCCTCTCTTATTCTTCGATCTTCACGGCCCGATAACTCTCCCCCATCACAAGGGCCTCCACCGCACCGGCGCTCAGCTCCTGCAGCCTCGCGTTCAGCGCCTCGGACTTTCCCTTTTCCAGCAGTGCCTCCACGCTGACGTCCGCGCCGAAGTCCGTGTCGGAAATGACGGCCCCGGCGGTCTCCAGTTCCCGCTTCACCCGCTCATATAAGGAATAGGGGCAGGCCACCAGCAGCTGCTCCCACAGGCGCACCCGCGCAAGTCCCGCCGCCTCCAGCGCCAGCTTCGCCGTCTGCGAATAGGCGCGCACCAGCCCGCCGGTACCCAGCAGGATGCCGCCGAAATAGCGGGTCACGATGCACAGAACGTTCTGCACCTCCTGACCCAGGAACACGGTGAGCGTGGGCATCCCGGAGGTGCCCTGCGGCTCCCCGTCGTCGGAATAGCGCATGGTGCCGTTCTCCCGCAGGATATAGGCATAGACGTTGTGGGTTGCGTCCCAGTGCTTCGCGCGGATCTCCTTCAGAATGTTGAGGGCTTCCTCCTCCGTTTCCACCGGCCAGACCCGGCCGATGAAGCGGGAGTGCTTTTCAATGTATTCCGCTTCCCCGTAGCCCGCAGGGGTCAGGTAGCCCTCATTCATCGCTCACCGCAAATTCCCGCAGACGCCCGTAGACCTCCGGCGTGCAGACCACCGTGACACGGATGCCCGTGTCGGTATACTCCGTTTCCTGCACGCGGCAGGTATTGTGCAGCATTTCCAGCTCGCCGCCGCGGCTGTAGGGCAGCAGGAAGGTCACGGCTTTTTCGCCCTTGGTCAGGACGGCATAGAGCTGCTTTTTCAGCTCTTCCAGCCCTTCGCCCGTGGCGGCGGAGATGCAGACCGTGTCCTCCATGCGCGGGATGGTCATGCTGTCGCATTTGTCGCACTTATTGAAGACCTCGATGCGCGGCGTGCTTTCCACGCCCAGCTCCCGGATCAGCTCGTCCGTCACCCGCGCCTGCTCCGCCCAATCGGGGTTGGAAACGTCGATGACGTGAACGATCACGTCCGCGTATTCCAGTTCCTCCAGCGTGGCCTTGAAGGCGGCCACCAGCTGGGTGGGCAGCTTGCGGATGAAGCCGACCGTGTCGCTCAGCAGCACCTCCAGCGTATCGTCCAGCTCCAGACGGCGGGTGGTGGTATCCAGCGTGTCGAACAGCCGGTCGCCGGTCTGGATGCCCGCGCCGGTGAGCGCGTTCAGCAGCGTGCTTTTCCCGGCGTTCGTATAGCCCACCAGCGCAACGGTGGGCATTTCGTTTTTCTGACGGCGGCGGCGCTGGGTGGAGCGCACGCGGCGCACCTCCTCCAGCTCCTCCTGCAGCTTCTGGATCTTCCTGCGGATGTGCCGCCGGTCCGTTTCCAGCTGCGTTTCGCCGGGGCCGCGGGTGCCGATGGGGCTTTTGCCGCCGGAGGCGG
>JAZQQF010000199.1:0-6338 GCA_045628925.1 Oscillospiraceae bacterium
AAAAACAAAAAAAAAAAAAACCCCCAAAACGGGCCCCCCTTTCCCTGTGCTTCAATATTCAGAGGAAGAACTCACACATACCCGTTGCGCTTATACCAGTCGCGGGCGTAATCATAATAGAAATCGTTCATGATCTGCATCTTGCGGGCAGCCTCGGGGTCGCCGGTCTTGCCGAGGAAACGGGTGAAGTAGGCAAAGCCGCCGCCGGGCGCTAGGGTATCCACGTATTTCGCCAGCTCGTCCTTCAGGAACTCGTCCGTGCTGCCGGGATGGCTGACGGGGCCGGAATAGTCCCAGCCGCCGACGATGAGCATTTTCCGGCCGAACTTTTCCTTGATGCCCAGCAGATCGTTATCGGTCTGCGCCGGATCCCATGCATTGATGCCGATATCCACCCAGTCCTGCACGAAGTCCTCGCAGCGGCCGCAGTCGTGCATCTGGATGAGCAGGCCCGCGTCGTGGGCAAGGTCGGTCTCCGCCTTCTGGAAGGGCAGGAGGAGCTCCTTTTTCATCTCGGGGGAGAAGAAGGGGTTATTCTTCGTGGCGGTATCATCGCCCATGCTCATCACGTCGGGCTTGTACCAGTAGATGATATTCTTGTAGATCTCCAGATAGTAATCCAGCAGATACTGGAACAGGGCCTTGACTTCCTCCGGCTCCTCATACATGGCGCAGAGGCCGTTCTCGAAGCCCATGAAGGAGACGAGCGTCAGGAAAAAGCCGCCGATATGGGCCATCACGGGCTTATTCTTCCGGTCGAAATCCTTCAGGTCGCGCTTGGCGGCGGCTTCCCAGTCGATGCCGCTCAGGTCGGGGCGCTTGATCACGTCGCGCCACTTGGTGATATCCTCCAGAATGAACTTGCCGGGCACGGGAATGGAGCCGCCCTCGGCATCGGGCACGGAAACGGATTCCACGCCCCACTCGTTGACCTTGTTGCCATTGGGCAGCGTCCTGGTCAGGTGAGCGGTGGCGGAGCACTGCATTCCCCAGCCGAACATATCCCACATGGGGAGATATTCCGGAAATTCGCCGCGCATGGCCTGCAGATAGTTCTCTTTCGCGGTCAGCTTATATTCGGTCATCGTGATTTCCTCCAGTTTTCCTGTTATTTTGCCTGTTTACATACTACGCTATCTTGCTCGCCTTGTCAACAGCGAAACGGGCTTTACCCTGCAAAGACCGGAAAAAAGTCGATAAAATCGGCAAATAGGTCTTGCAAAAAGCAGATGGTTTATGACATAATGAACAAAAGGGGGAATGGTGGATGTCCATCAAAATCTTCTTTGTGGATGATGAAAAACTGCTGCTGGAAAGTCTGGCAGTGTTTTTTTCCTCAGATGCGGAGTTTGAAGTCGTGGGCAGTGCGTCCAGCGCGGAGGAAGCGCTGGAAAAGCTGCCGGATGCAAAGCCGGACGTGCTGCTGGCCGACCTGAATATGGCCGGGATCGGCGGTATCCGATTGATCGGAGAAGTCAAGCAGCGCTGGCCGGAGATCCGGATGCTGGTGCTTTCCACGTATTATGACGATCAGAACGTCACTTCCGCGCTGGCTGCGGGAGCGGACGGGTATATTCTCAAGAGCTTCAGCTCCGGGGAGATCATTGAGGCTGCGCGGATGATCGCCTCGGGGCATACGGTGCTGGATCAGAAGGTCATGTCCGTCCTGCACAGAAATACGCGGCGTCTCAGCGGCGATAGCGGCGATCAGGACCCGCGCCGGAAGCAGTTTCAGGAGCAGTATCAGAAGCTCACGGAACGGGAGCGGGAGATCTGCCGCCTTCTGCAGGAGGGGCGCTCCAACCGGGAGATCGCTTCCGACCTGCACATCACCGAGGGAACCGTCAAGAACTATCTTTCCAATATCTACGGCGCTTTGGGCGTGCGGGACCGGACGGCGCTCGCCGTTGCACTGACACGGACGGCGAACGCGGAGAAGTGAGGCTGAGATTATGGATCAGTATCAGGAACAGCTTCTTCGCCATGAGCTGGAGATCAATCGCAGTACGTCCATGATCTCCCTGTATGAGCTGGCCATCGTGACGGTGATCGAGATACTGGACCGCCTGCGGGTATTTACGGTCTATTCCTTTGCAACGCAGCTTTACTGGAAACTGGCGCTGGTGGCGGTGCTGGTCCTGCCGTTCGTCCTTGTGCGGCTGCTTCACTGTTCAAGGCGGTGGGTCAAGTATGCCATCATGAGCTGCAGCGTGATCGCCAGCGGTCTGTGCTACGTGATCTTTAATGCGCAGGCGCTCCTGCTGCTGGTATTTCCGACGGTGCTGGTCACGATGTACTATAACAAGGTGCTCAGTTATTATACCTGCGCGCTGTCGGTGGCGGTTTTGTTTGTGTCCTACCTGCTGGCAGGATATCTGCTGCTGCCGAGAATGATCCGGAATCCCTTCGGTTACCGATATGTGATGATCGACACGGCGATCCCGCAGGCGATCTATTACCTGTGCTTCGCCATTCTGGTGCAGCTGCTGAACGGGCGCACGATGGATCTGATGACGCGCTTCTACCAGAAAAGCCGCGAGAATGAGATGCTCTCGCTGGAAAAGGAGACCGCGGAGCTGCGGGGCCGCATTCAGGAACGCGAGCGCATCAGCCGCGATATCCACAACAGCGTGGGGCATACCATCACGGCGGCCATCTTCGCATTGGAAGCGGCCAAGCTGCAGCGGCCGACCGAGCCGGAGGCAGCCGATGAAAAAACGGAGCGCGCCATCCAGCGGATGCGCGAGAGCATGGACGTGATCCGCAACAGCGTCCGGATGCTGGACCAGCGGAATATCATGAGCCTGCAGGAGCTGGAAAAGCTGCTGACCCTCTGCTGCCGACAGACCGAGCAGGATTCCGACGTGCGCATCGAGACCGATTTTTCCGGTCTGGCCAGTGCGATGGATGCGCCCATGAGCAGCGACCGCATCGGGTTCCTCTACGGTATGGTGCAGGAATGCGTCACCAACGGGATGAAGCACGGCGGCGCGGAGTGCATCCGATTGAAGGTCGGCGTGGAAGACGGGATGCTGACCACCGAGGTGTGGAACAACGGGAAAGTGCCCGATGCGATGCCGACCGAGGGCTTCGGCCTGCAGAAGCTGCGGACCTATGCGGAAAAAGCGGGCGGCAGCTTCCGGATCATTTTGTCGTATGGATTTACGGTGGCCATGACGCTGCCGCTGGAAAACCTCTGAGTCTGGAGGACAAGTATGCGTACTGTTGCCGTGATCGGCGGCGGCGCCGCAGGAATGATGGCCGCGATCGAGGCCGCGTCCTGCGGCGCCTGTGTTCATCTGTTTGAACGGCAGGCCCGGGTGGGGAAGAAGCTCTCCGTCACCGGAAACGGGCGCTGCAATCTGAGCAATACCGGCCTTTCCCCGGAGCGCTATCACGGGGAGGACCGGGCATTCGTGCTGCCCGCGCTGCGCTTCTGCGGCACGGGGGAAACGCTGCGGCGGTTCCGGGAGATGGGTCTGCTGACCGTGACGGAGCCGGGCGGGCGCATCTACCCCCTGTCCGACACGGCGGGCAGCGTGGTGGACGTGCTGCGCTTCTCGCTGGATGCGGCGGGCGTTCAGCTTCATGCAGGCTGCGAGGTGAGCGAAGTCAAGCGCACAAAGGGCGGCTTCTGGATCGCTGCCGGGGAGACCGGTATCAAGGCGGAGAAGCTCATCATCGCCTGCGGCGGCGCGGCGGGGGAAAAGGTCGGCGGCACGAATCTGGGCTACCGGCTGCTGGAGTGCTTCGGGCATTCCGTCACGCCGCTGAGACCGTCCCTCGTGCAGCTGCGCACCGGGGACACCCTCTGCCGCAGCCTGAAGGGCGTTCGGGCCGATGCGCGGGTGACCGTTCTGCGGGGCGGGAAGACCGTCGCGGAGACGGCGGGCGAAGTGCAGTTCGTAGAATACGGGCTTTCCGGCCCTGCGATCTTTGAAGTGTCCCGCGCCGCGCTGGAGGAGAACGGTACCGTGGTCGAGCTGGATCTGCTGCGCGGCTATGCCGAATCGGAACTTCTGCAGCTCCTGCAGGAGCGGTGTGCGGCGCGACCGCAGCTCAACTGCGACGATCTGTTTACCGGCACGGTGCATAACCGCCTTGGGCGCGTACTGCTGAAAGTCGCGGGCGTCAGCGGCACGGCGCCGATCTCGGAGCTGACGGAGAAGGAGCTTCGGCGGCTCAGCCATGCCTGCAAGGCGTTCCGCTTTGAAGTGACCGGGGACATGGGCCTTCCGAATGCGCAGGTCACGGCGGGCGGCGTCAGGACGGGCGAGTTCTTCCCGGAGACCATGGAGAGCAGACTTTGCCCGGGGCTTTATGCCTGCGGCGAGGTGCTGGACGTGGACGGCGACTGCGGCGGATTCAATCTCCAGTGGGCATGGGCCAGCGGCGCGCTGGCGGGCCGTTCGGCGGCGGAGGCGTAAGCATGCTGCGGGTGAGAAATCTGGGCCTGCCGCCGGAGCAGGATTCGCTGAAAAATCTGAAAAAAGCGGCTGCGGCGAAGCTGCGCATCCCGGTCGGGGAGATCGGGGAACTGCGCATCGTCCGCCGCAGCATCGACGCACGGAAGAAAGAAAAGATACAGCTCCTGTATACAATGGACGTGTCCGTTCCGGGCGAGGAAGCGCTGCTGGCATCGGACCTGCGGGACGTGGGCGCGGCCTCAGAGCCGGAATACGCGCTGCCGAAGCCCGGTAAACTTCCGGCGCACCGGCCCGTCATCGCGGGCTTCGGCCCGGCGGGAATGTTCCTTGCGCTGGCGCTGGCGGAGGCGGGGCTGCGGCCCATCGTGCTGGAACGGGGCGAGAAGGTGGAAACGCGCACGGAGAAGGTGCGTCGTTTCCGGGAAACGGGGCTGCTGGACCCGGAATGCAACGTGCAGTTCGGGGAAGGCGGCGCGGGCACGTTCTCCGATGGGAAGCTGAATACCGGCATCAGCGGCAGCGAGGTGGATTATATCCTGCGCCGCTTTGTGGAATTCGGCGCGCAGGCGCGCATCCAATATGACGCCGCGCCCCACGTGGGGACGGATGTGCTGAAAACCGTGGTGAAGAATCTGCGGGAGCGGGTGCTTTCGCTGGGCGGGGAGATCCGCTTCGGCACGAAGCTCACGGAGCTGAAACTGCACGACGGGCGCATTTGCGGCGTCGTCACGGGATCCGCTGCCGGGCGGGAGGAGCTTAGCTGCGAAGCGCTGTTCCTCGCCATCGGTCACAGCGCACGGGACACGATGGAGATGCTGCTGCGTTCCGGCGCGGCGCTGGAGCCGAAGCCGTTCAGCATGGGCGTCCGCATCGAGCATCTGCAGAAGGAGGTTGACCGGGCGCAGTACGGGCGCTATGCCGGGCATCCGGCGCTGGGGGCGGCCCCCTATAAGCTGGCGGTGCATCTGCCGGACGGGACGGGGGTCTACACCTTCTGTATGTGTCCCGGCGGATACGTGATGGCGGCGGCCTCGGAAGAGGGCGGCGTGGTCACCAACGGCATGAGCTATTCCGGCCGGGCTGGAGAGAATGCCAACAGCGCCCTGCTGGTGACGGTGAAGCCCGAGCAGTTCCCGGTTCAGGGGCCGCTGGGCGGTATCGCGTGGCAGCGGGAGCTGGAACGGGCCGCGTTCCGCTATGGCGGGGAAGGCTATCACGCCCCGGCGCAGCGCGTAGGGGATTTCCTCGACGGCGTTGCCTCTGCCGGAGCCGGCAAGGTGAAACCCAGCTATCTGCCGGGCGTGCGATTCGGCGACCTGCACGAAGTCCTGCCCTCTGCGATCACCGGGCCTATGACGGCGGCGCTGCCGTTACTGGAAAAGCGTCTGCGCGGGTTCAGCGACCGGGAGGCAATGCTTACCGGGCCGGAGACGCGGAGCAGCAGCCCGGTGCGCATCCTGCGGGACGGGGAACTGCAGGCCCTCGGCATTCGCGGCCTCTATCCCTGCGGCGAGGGCGCAGGCTGGGCAGGCGGCATCGTTTCCGCTGCGGCGGACGGGCTGAAATGCGCCGCGGCGTATCTGCGGACGCTGAAATAGCAAGATTCGGATCAAACGATTCACCCGCCGAAAAGGAAGGAACCTTCCGTTTCGGCGGGTGTCATTTTGCCGTTCACAAATAATTTGCAGATTATATTATATAATAGTATTGACAAAGTATAGAAAACCGCGCTATACTGTGCCCGAACAGAAGGGAAGTGACCGGATGAGAAAAACGCTGTACAGCCTGCTGCTGGACGAAGAAGTGGTGCGGGCGGTGGACGGGCTGGCGCACCGCAGCGGTCTGAGCCGCAGCGCGCTGGTGAACCGCATCCTTGCGGAGCGGCTGGAGCTGACCACGCCGGAGAAGCGC
>JAZQQF010000200.1:0-13385 GCA_045628925.1 Oscillospiraceae bacterium
GACCAGGGGGTCGGAGCCCGACTGGCAGGCTTTCCGATCGCCCCCCTGGACCCCCTTCGGGCGGTCTGCTCCTTTTGTATTGGAGCAAGGGGGGGAGGACCGTTTTTTCAAAAGGCCGAAGGTCGGCCCCCGGGTCCCTCCCCCCCCCGCGCGCTGCCAGATCAGCTCTCCATCTGTTTTCCGAGAAAACCCGCGATCGTCAGGGCCAGCTTGTTCTCCACCTCGCCCGCGGGCCGCGTCTCCTCCCCGTCCAGAAACATCACGCAGCCCATCACGTCCCCCTCCGAAAGGATGGGCACCGCGATGGACACACTGTAGATGCTGGGGCCGTCCACCACCGGCAGGGTCTTCTCCCCCGCCTGCTTCTGATAGACCTGCCGGGCCTCCATCACCTCGCTCAGCTCCCCGCTGATACGCTTCTCCCCCAGCTCCCGCCGGGGCGCGCCGGACACGGAGATCACGTTGTCCCGGTCTGTGATGGCGGTGATGCGGTTGGTGGTCTTATGCATGGTCTCGCAGATCTGTCCGGCGAAATTGCTCAGTTCCCCCATGGGCGAATACTTTTTGAAGATCACCTCGCCCTCGCTGCTGGTGAAGATCTCCAGCGGGTCGCTCTCGCGGATATGCAGAGTCCGGCGGATCTCCTTGGGAATGACCACGCGGCCAAGGTCGTCGATCCGGCGGACGATACCGGTTGCTTTCATTCGGTTTCCTCCTGCTTGCTTCAATACGCCTTTCGGATTCTCCGCAGCTGCGGAGCGCGTCAGGCTGTCAGGAATTAGTATCCGGCATTTCCGCTTTTCTATGCGTTCGGTGAAATTTGGCAGCATCTATCCCGCCACAAAAAACATCCTCCGGAAACGCGTGTCTCCGGAGGATGTTCGTATCGATCTCACTTTACGTATTTTTCCAGCGTCATGACCAGCTTCGCCACGTCGATGGGCTTGCTCAGATGGTCGTTCATCCCGGCGGCGATGGCGTTTCTGCGGTCCTCCTCAAAGGCGTTCGCCGTCATGGCAATGATGGGCAGCGCGCTGTAGGCCCCTCCGCGCAGCGCCCGGATCGTCTGCGTCGCCTTATAACCGTCCATATAAGGCATCTGCACGTCCATCAGCACCGCGTCATAATAATCCGGCGGGTTTTTACCCACCAGCTCCACGGCGACGCTCCCGTCATCCGCTTCCTCCACCAGCAGTCCCAGTTCCTCCAGCGTGTCGCCGGCGATCTCCCGGTTCAGCTCGTTGTCCTCCACCAGCAGGACCCGTTTCCCTTCCAGACGGCTCCGGTCATCCGTATCCACCGAAGCCGAGGAGGTCATCCGGCCGCCGTCCTTCACCTTGCGGAAGCGCAGGCAGACCGTCACGGTCGTCCCCACGCCGATGGCGCTCTGAATCTCAATGCTGCCGCCCATCTTGTCCACCAGCTGCTTCACGATGGACATTCCGAGGCCGGTACCCTCCACGCCGCTCTTGGTGGAGGACGCCTCGCGGCTGAATTCCTCGAAGATATGCTTCACATATTCTTCGCTCATGCCGATGCCGTTATCCGCGACGATGAAGCGGTAAGACGCATGGTCTTCATCGGCGTCGGATACCTGCTCGATGGTGTAATCCACGCGGCCGCCGCTGCGGGTATACTTCACGGCGTTGCTCAGAAGGTTCATCAGGATCTGATTCACGTGGAGGTAGTCGCTGTAAACGTCCTCATCCCGCAGGTTCGCGTATTCATACCGGAACGCGATGCCCTTCTTCTCGGCTTCTTCCTGAATGATGGGCGCAATCATTTCCGTTCCGGCGCGGACGTTCGTCGGCGTTTCGTCAATCTCCATCCGCCCGGACTCGATGCGCGCCATATCCAGAACGTCGTTGATCAGCTGCAGCAGATGGGTCGACGCCGATTCCACCTTGTTCAGGCAATCCTGCAGCCGCTCCGGCTCGTCCATGTGCTTCTGCGCCATGCCCGTGAATCCGATGATAGCGTTCATGGGCGTGCGGATATCGTGGGACATATTGAACAGGAAGGTGGATTTCGCCTGATTGGCGGCTTCCGCCGTTCTGCGCGCCTCCTCCAGCTGCTCCTGCTGCTTCATCTCGGCACGGATGCGTTCGTCATCATCGAAAACGCCCACGATGACCTTATTGCCCGCGTCCGTTCCGGTGGGACGGATGACCTTGATCATGTAATACAGGAAGTCCCCGCCCAGCGCCATCCGGTAATTGAAGCTGTAGGACTGCTTTTCTTCCAGCTCACGGAGCATATGCTCCCGGCTCAGCATGGATTTCACCATCGCCTGATCGTCCGGGTGGATGACCGTCTCGATATCCTGCAGATTGTCCCGGAAGAAATCCGTGCCGCCCTGCAGCTGCTTCAGCACGTTCTGCGCATACACGCGCTGTTGTTGAAATTCTCATACTGGCCGCTCACCAGATCCACATAGTAGATCGACTGCACGTCCTCTGACAGGCCGGCCACGACAGCATTCAGCTTATTCTTTTCCTTCTCGAAGCTGCTAGCCAGAAACTGCTCGCGCTGATGAGTCACGTTGAACGAGAAGATGCAGACCGCGATGAACGTGAAGCCCAGCGAATACATGGCCGCATCCGGGAAGGCCAGCTGCGCAAGGCCGAAGATGACCGGGATCGCGCAGAAAACGATGCCCGTTTTGAACAGCGCCACGTCCCGGTTTTTGGCGATCAGGTGGATGATGGCGTAGATGGACAGGATCACGTTGTAGGCAAACTGGAGGATGAACATGACCGTCCGCATCGGGCCGGTGACATACTCCGCCGCCTTGGTGACCGTGAAGGCGGCATGGTTCCAGAAATTGCTGATGAACACATAGAACTGCACCACCAGCAGGGAGATGCGGATGATCTTCAGCATCCTGCGTTCATGCTCGCCCGCCCGCGTATACTTCACCATGTAGCCGGACCACATGAACGCGCTGAGGGCCGCCATTCCGTGGAACCCATAGGTGAAGATCTCGAAGCCCAGCGCATTCTGCCCCAGCGTGCGGGACATGAACAGGCCCCAGATCCCATCGACCAGACTGAAGCCGATGAAGAAATACAGCATATTGCAGAAATCTTCATCGATCGTTTCTTTATAAGCGGTAGAGCGCGTCCGGTTCAGAACGATGGCATCCATCATGACGCAGACAAATGCCACGATCGCATACATGATGCCAAGATCCATTCCGTCGCTCCCCTCTTTCAGATGCTTTACAGTGAAGTCAATTTAACGTTCATGTGTGTTATAACACAGATTGTCCGCTTTTTCGAGAGGTTTTTCCAGTTTTCCGCAGTTTTTTACTTTGTTTTACTCTCTGCCGAAGATCTCCGCTTTCAGGCGCAGCCCCGTCGGCGTTGTCGCCAGACCGCCGCCCGCGGTCTCCTTCAGGCTTTTCGGCAGTGCGTCGCCGATCTCCTTCATGGCGGAGATGACCTCGTCCGCCGGGATGCGGGAGGAAATGCCCGCCAGCGCCATATCTGCCGCCGCGCAGGCGATGACCGCGCCCACCGCGTTCCGCTTCACGCAGGGTACCTCCACCAGCCCGGCCACCGGGTCGCACACCAAGCCCAGCTGGTTCTTGAGGGCGATGGCGCAGGCTTCCTCCGCCATTTTCGGCGTGCCGCCCATGGCCTCCGCCAGCGCGGCGGCGGTCATCCCGGCGGCGGAGCCGCACTCCGCCTGACAGCCGCCCTGCGCACCGGCGACGCTGGCCTTCGCCGCGATCACCATGCCGAAGGCCGCCGCCGTGAACAGGCTGAGGACGATCTTCTCCCTCGGTACCTGCTTTTCCTCCATCAGCGTCAGCAGGCAGCCGGGCATGATGCCGCAGGAGCCTGCCGTGGGCGCGGCGACGATGCGGCCCATGGCCGCGTTCACCTCGCTCACCGCCAGCGCCCGGGCCACGGTCCGCTCCATGAAGCCGCCCATGATGCCGCTGTCGGAAAAGCGCATCATCTTCCATGCGTCGCCCCCGGTGAGGCCCGAGGTGGAACGCAGCTTTTCATCCATGCCCTGCCTCGCGGCGGCCTCCATGACCTGCAGCCGCTCCTCCATCCGGGCGAAGGTCTCCTCCCGGCTCAGTTCCAGCTCGGCGGCCTGATCCCGCAGGACGGCTTCGCCGATGCTGAGGCCGCTCTGCTCCGCCGCCAGCACCAGTTCCCGTATGCTTTCATATTCCATAGCCGTTACCTCTCAGATGGCGCGGATGAGGATCGCGCCGTTCACATTGGGCAGCAGCTCCAGCTGCTGCAGCAGGGCCTTGGGAGCCGCCCCGTCCACTTCGATCATCATCAGGGCTTCGCCGCCCTTTTTCTTCCGGGAAAGCCGGAAATTTGCAATATTCACGTCGGAATACATCATGAAATTCGTCACCGCGGCGATGACGCCCGGCCGGTCCTGATGGCGGATGAGATAGGTGTCGTTCTGCCCGGTGAAGGCTACGTTCAGCCCGTCCACCTTGTCCACGAGGATGTTGCCCCCGCCGATGGACGCACCCTCCACCGTGGTTGTGCGTCCGCTCGCGCCGGTCAGGGTCAGGACCGCCGTGTTGGGGTGAGCGTCCGGCAGGTTTACGGTGGAAAAGGAATAGCGGATTCCCTTTTCGTCCGCGATCTCCAGCGCGCGGCGGATATCCTCGTCATAGGAATGCATCCCCATGCAGCCGGCCAGCAGGGCCTTGTCCGTGCCGTGGCCCCGATAGGTCTGGGCAAAGGAACCGGCCAGTCGGATATCGGCGGCAACGGGTTCCTCATCCAGCACCTTCCACGCCACGCGCCCCAGCCGCACGGCGCCCGCCGTGTGGGAAGAAGAAGGCCCGATCATGATGGGCCCGATCATATCAAATACGTTCATCCGTATCACCTCTCGGCGAAGAAATCGAATACGCAAATACGCAAAAATCTTACCACGCATTTTGCCGAAAGTAAAGCCCGCTGAAACGCTTGTATCCTGTGGGATTCGGGTTTATAATCGGACTATTGAAAACATGGAGGAACAGCGCAATGAGCATGGTCGTCATCGGCAGCGTTTTTGTAGACGTAAAGGGATACCCCATTGAAGAATACATACCCGGCGGGCGGAATGCCGGTCGGGTGGAGCAGGTGCATGGCGGCGTGGCCCGCAACATCGCGGAGGACATCGCCCACGTGGGGGAGCCGGTGACCTTTGTGAGTCTGGTGGACGAGACCGGCGCGGGAACGGATGTGATCGACCGGCTCCGTGCGGGCGGCGCGGAAACGAAGTACATCCGCCGCACGCCGGATGGGATGGGCACGTGGCTCGCCGTGTTCGACCATCACAACGAGGTGGCCGCCGCCATCTCCAAGCGGCCTGACCTGCTGCCCATCGGAAGCATTCTGGACGATTGCGGCGACGAGATCTTCGCAAACGCGGACAGCGCCCTGCTGGAGCTGGATCTGGAACCGGAGACCGTGGAAAAGGTCTACCGTCTCGCGGAAAAGCATGGTGTGCCCGTCTACGCCGCCGTGAGCAATATGCGCATCGCCCTGCAGAACCGGGCCTATCTGCCGAAGACCGCCTGCTTCGTCTGCAATGAGCAGGAGGCGGACATTCTCTTCCCCGGCAAGCTCACCGGCCTTTCCGCAGATACGCTGGCCCCCGCCCTGCAGACCGTCATGGGTACGCTGGGCATGGACGCCATCGTGGTGACGCTGGCGGAGCAGGGCGCGGTCTATGCCTCCGCCGAAGCCTGCGGCCGCGTCCCGGCGGAGCAGGTCGCCGTCATGGATACCGCCGGCGCGGGGGACGCCTTTTTTGCCGGTGTGAGCGTGGGTCTCAGCCGGGGCGCGTCCCTGAAGCGGGCCTGCGAGATCGGCACGCTGCTGGCCGCGAAGGTCATCAGCACCACGGAAAACGTCTGCCCGACCATGACGGTGCAGTTGGAGGAAGCATGAAGAAGATCTATTTCTGCGGCTCCATCCGGGGCGGCCGGGAGCTGGCCGACCGCTATCACCGGATGATCGAGCTTCTCAAGGAATACGGCCCCGTCCTCACCGAGCACGTGGGCGACCTGTCGCTGACGGAGAAGGGCAACGACGGCGCCAGCGACTTCATCTGGCGGCGGGATACCGCGTGGCTGCGTGAATGCGATATCGTGCTGGCGGAATGCACCCGGCCCAGTCTGGGCGTGGGCTATGAGCTGGCCTATGCCGAAGCGCTGGGCAAGCCCGTCCACGTGTTCTACAGCGGCGAGGAAGGCCGCCTTTCCGCCATGATCGCGGGTTGTCCGAGTTTTCACATTCACGAATACCGGAGCGAGGAAGCGCTTTTCAGCCTGCTGCGCACGGTGATGGAAGCAGGCTGAAGCGCTGGAATGCCGCGCCCCCTTCCGACGTCCGAAAGCGGCAAACCCGATGAGCGGAGCAGCTCCCGAATACGTATTTTTCACGACGGAGGGAATGCAGGATATGAGACCGCAGGAATTTCTGGATGCATTATCCATCGCAGGAAAGCTGAAAATGAATACTCGCCATTGCTGGACGCAGATCGACCGGAAGGAGAGCGTTGCCGATCATTCATGGAGATTGGCCCTCATGGCAATGCTCTTGGAAAACGAACCGGAGTTTTGCGGTCTGGACATGAGCAGAGTCATCCGTATGTGCCTCATCCATGATCTGGGAGAAGCGTTTACCGGCGATATTCCCTCTTTTCTGAAAAGCACTGCCGCCGAGCAGAAGGAAGATGCGCTCTATCAGGGCTGGGTCTCCTCTTTTCCGAATCAGGACCGGTCGGAATGGTCCTCTCTGCTTCAGGAAATGAACGCCATGGAGACGAAGGAGGCCAAAGTATACAAGGCGCTGGATAAGCTGGAGGCCATCATTACCCACAACGAATCTGATATCCGCACATGGCTCCCGCTGGAATATGAGCTTCAAAAAACCTACGGGCAGGAAAACATGAAGGTATCCCCCTATCTGGAAGAGCTCCGGGCCGTCATAGACGCCTGGACCGACCGCAAAATTTCAGCGGAATCCCCGGATCCGCCCGTGGAACGCCGGCGCTCCCCGGAAGATCCGGATCGCTGACGTTCGTTTCCGAACAAACAGCCCGCCGAAGGTGAAGGCACCTTCGGCGGGCAAATTTTCTTTTGAGAATAGTTCATGCAGCCGCCTGATCCGGCCGGCTTTCCAATTCCGCTTTACACCGGGAGCATGGCAGCGATCTTGTCCGCCACTTCCGCCATTTCGGGGAAGTCCACGTCCTCGATCCTGCCCGCGTCCACCGCGGCGGCGACATCCTGCCGGATGGGCAGACGGCCAAGAATTTCAAGGTCGTACTTGTCGGCAGCGTCCTGCAGGCGGCTCTCGCCATAGATATAATGCTCCTCGCCGCACTTGTCGCACTGGAACCAGCTCATGTTCTCCACGAGGCCGAGGATCGGCACGTTCATCATCTGGGCCATGCGCACGGCCTTGGTGACGATCATGCCCACCAGCTCCTGCGGGGAGGCGACCACGATGATGCCGTCCACCGGCAGGGACTGGAAAATGGTCAGCGGCACGTCGCCCGTTCCGGGAGGCATATCCACGAACATATAGTCCACGTCGCCCCAGACCACGTCGGTCCAGAACTGCTTCACGGTGTTGGCCACCACCGCGCCGCGCCAGATGACCGGCTCGGTCTCCTCTTCCAGGAAGAGGTTCACGGACATGATGCCGATGCCCTTCTCGGTCATGGTGGGCAGGATGCCGTCCGCATTGGCGGTGGCGCGGGAATGCACGCCGAAGCCCATGGGGATGGAGGGGCCGGTCATATCCGCGTCCATAACGCCGACCTTGAAGCCCTTCCGGTTCATCATGACCGCGCTCAGGGAGGTGATGAGGCTCTTGCCCACGCCGCCCTTGCCGCTGACGATGCCAATGACCCGCTTCACGTGGCTCATGGGATGAGCCGCCACGCTGAAATCCTGCTCGCCGCAGCTGCCGCCGCAGCTCTCGCAGCTGCCAGAGCAGCCTTCACAGCCGCCGTCGCACTCGCAGCCTTCGCCGGTATATTCCACGTCTTCTTCGTCTACGATTTCGTAACCCAGATCGTCCTTTTCGTTTGCCATTACAGGTGATTCTCCTTTCCATGGAAGAAGGCCGACGCAGCGCCGGGGATCGCTCCTCCGTTCCGCCCGCGCCGACCTCCGTCAAAAAGTGTATCCGGACATTCTGCGGCCTCGCCGCAGCGGGATCTTACATCAGGTTCTCCACGCAGTCCACAACGTCGCCCACGGTCTTCAGCTCGGCGATCTTCTCGTCTTCGATGGTGACGCCAAATTCTTCCTCCAGCGCCATCATCATCTCCACCACGTCCAGAGAATCCGCGCCCAGATCGGCCACGATATCCGTGTCCTCGCTGATGACGTCCGTGTCGATGCCGAACTGATTTGCAATGATATCCTTGAGTTTATTGAGCACCATAATCGTTCCCTCCAAAAAGCAGCTTATTCTTCCTCGCCCGATCTCGCCTGCCGTCTGTCCCCGCGGCGGGGCTGACCGTAGGCGACCACAACGCGCCGATTCGGCTCGCTGCCGGTGGAAAACGTGCTGACTTCTTCATAGTCCTGCAGAGCAGTATGGATGACGTGGCGTTCATAGGAATTCATGGGCTCCAGCGTCATGTTCTTGCGGTATTTCACGACCTTGGCCGCGATCTTGTAGGCCAGACTTTTCAGGGATTCCTCCCGCTTGGCCCGGTATTCCTCAGCGTCGACGCTGATGTGGATGCGCTTGTTCTGGCCGCGGTTGATGGCATAGCCGGTGAGATGCTGGATGGCGTCCAGCGTTTCGCCCCGGCGGCCGATGAGCATCCCCAGCTTCTCGCCGGTCAGGTTGACGGTCAGGCATTCGTCGCCCTTCTCGTCGGTAGAGGATTCCACCACGGGCACCGCATCGGAGCCGAGACGCTCCAGCAGACCCTTCAGGAAGGCTTCCGCCTTCTCCGCGTTGGATTCCACGTATTCATAGGAGACCCGCACCTTCGCAGGCACGGCGCCGATCCCGAAGAAGCCGGATTTGGACCGCTCGAGGATCTCAACAGAGACCTCCTCCCGGCTCTTTCCCAGCTCCCGGAGTGCGGAAGCGATGGCCTCCTCCTCGTTTTTTCCGGTCGCTTCAATAGCTTTCAGCATAGTTACTCTCCATCATTCTGCTGTCCCTCCGACGCAGAGCCGATCTCCCCCTCGGTGATGGAGCCGACGGCAGGAGATTCCTGCGTTTCGGCCTGCACGGGGGCTTCGGTTCCCGCTGCCGCTTCGGATGCTTCCGGAGCCGCTTCTTCTGCGGGGAGCTTATAATTGGGGTCAAAGCGCTCGGGCACGTATGCGCGGCCTCTGGCATAGGGCCGGTCGCCCACGCGGGACGGCTCGTAGGTCGCCTTGTTGGATTTTTTGGGATTGTTGACCGCCTGCCACTTGGCAGCTTCCTCGGCAGCCTTCTGACGCTCGCCCTTCTGCACCTTACGCTTGGAGGTGTTGGGGTTCACGACGGTGGCGCCCTCTTCCCGCAGACGCTGGGTCTCGGCGCGCTTGCGCTCCAGCTCCTCGGCGCGGGCTCTCAGGCGCTCGTTGCGCTCGGCGTCCTCAGCGTCCAGCTGCTTGCTGAAGATCTTGGTCAGGATAAAGTCCTGAATGATCTGGAAGACGCTGGTGGCGATCCAGTAAAGACCCAGCGCGCCGGGCATGGCGAAACCGATCCACAGGCTCATCAGCGGCATCATCAGGGTCATGGTGCGGTTCGTGCTGGCGGCCTGCGGGTCGCTGTTCATCTCGCCGGACATGGCAACGCTGATCTTCGTCTGCGCCCAGCTCAGGACGCCGGCCAGCACGGGGATGAGGAACAGGCCGATCTGCCCCCACATACTCCCGTTCTCCGGGCTGAACTGCCAGAAGCGGAAGCTGGGCTGAACGCCCAGATCGAGGCCCAGAAAGCTGTAGTCGATGGTTCTGAGCTTTTCGCTCAGGTGGGCGAACTTGTCAAAATGCGCGGTGATGAACTGGGTTTCGTAGATCTGCGCATAGGCCGCGTTCCGCGCACCGGCGGGGACCGCGAAGCCCATGGCGGTCAGTCTGTTCGAGATCATCTGATAGGCTTCGCTGGAAACGCCCATCATGATCGTGATCGGGTAACGGATGGCGCGATACAGGGCCAGCAGGATGGGGAACGGCAGCAGGCTCCAAAGGCAGCCGCTCATGGGGTTGATGCCTTCTTCCTTATAGAGCTTGGCCACTTCCTCCTGATACTTCTGCTTGTTGCCCTCGTATCTGGCTTCCAGTTCCTTCAAATAGGGGTTAAAGCGGGTCTGGCGCATCATGCTCTTCTTGCTCTTGGCGGAAAAATACAGCAGCACCAGCTTCACCGCGAGGGCGAAGAGGATGATGGCGACGCCGTAGTTCTTCGTCAGCTCATAGAGCCAGAGCATCAGAATGCCAAACGGTTTTGCGATGAGATCCAAGGTTTTGCTCCTTTCGTGTGGATTCCTTTACCGAAACGCAAAGTGCCCATTTCAGGGCACAGGATCATAGCCACCCTTACAGAAGGGGTGGCAGCGAAGGAGCCGCCTGAGCGCCAGCCACGAACCTTTCCAAGCGCCGTATTTCTCCACGGCCTCCAGAGCATACTCGGAGCAGGTGGGGATAAAACGGCAGCAGGGCGGCCTTGCCGGCGACAGGTGTTTTCGGTATGCGCGGATGAGAAAAATCAGAAATCTGCTCATGTTTTCACAAGCCCCAGCTTTGCTGCGGCCCGCAGGAAGTCGGCTTCCAGCTCCTGATAGCTGGCTTCCCTTGCCCTTGTTCTTGCGACGGCAACGATGTCCCACCCCGTGCGGAACTCCCCCTCGTGGAGACGGTAGATCTCCCGCAGGCGGCGGCGGATGCGGTTGCGATGCACCGCCTTCCCCACCTTGGTCCCCACGGTCAGGCCGAGGCGATTCTCCCCGGCGCCGTTTTTCCGGCAATACAGCACTACCGCAGGCAACGCCAGACTTTTGCCTTTGGCGTAGATCCTGCGGAAAGCGCGATTGCCTTTCAGGGACACCGTATATTTCATAGAACGCCGGTCGGTGTGATTACAGAGTCAGTTCCTTGCGGCCCTTCGCTCTGCGGCGGGCCAGGACCTTGCGGCCGTTGCGGGTGGACATTCTGGCGCGGAAGCCATGGACTTTGCTGCGCTGACGCTTCTTGGGCTGGTAGGTTCTGAACGTGGACATGGTATTACACCTCCTGAAAAATATGTTGTTCCGCGGTTCGGGGGCACTCCCCCGCCCCGCTATACTCGACGGCGGTTTCCCGCCGCAGTAATCGATTGAACAGCCTAAGTATTTTAACCAATGTTCCCGGTGCTGTCAATGTTTTTCTGCGAATTTTCGTATGTTTTCCTTTACGCCCCGCCGATTCTCGGAAAAGCGCTTGAAAAGACCGCGTTCAGCGGCTATAATAAATAGTCTCAGTAAGACTGGATCTGGAAAGGAGGGATGCGCAGTGGCCACACTGGAAAAGGCCCTTTCCGCGCTGCTGGAAGGGAAAAAATACGCCACCGCCCGGGACATTCTGATCACGATGAACGGAGCCGATATCGAATCGGTCTTCGAGGAGCTGCCGAGGGAATCGCTTCCCTTATTGTTCCGCCTCCTGCCCAAAGAGCTGGCTGCCGAGGTCTTCGTGGAAATGGACCCGGAGGAACAGGAAATGCTCATTCAGGGCTTCAGCGACAGTGAGCTGAAGGAAGTGCTGGACGAGCTGTATGCCGACGATGCCGCCGACCTTGTGGAGGAAATGCCCGCCAACGTGGTCAAGCGCATTCTGAAGCAGTCCGACCCGGAGCTGCGGAAGACCATCAACGAGCTGCTGAAATACCCGGAGGACAGCGCAGGCAGCATCATGACCACCGAAATGGTCACGCTGCGCCCGGCCATGACCGTGGGCGAAGCCATCAAGCGCATCCGCCGCACGGGCTTTGACAAGGAAACCGTCTACAACTGCTATATCACGGACGATCAGCGCCACCTGATCGGCACCATCACCATCCGGACTCTCATCGTGGCGGAGGACGAAGAGCTGGTCAGCGACCTGATGGAGGAGAACGTCATCTCCGTCGGCACGCTGGAGGACCAGGAGACCGCCGCCGAAATGCTGGCGAAATACGACTTCAACGCCCTGCCCGTGGTGGACGGGGAAAAACGGCTGGTTGGTATCGTCACCGTTGACGACGCTATCGACGTTCTGAAGGAGGAGGCCACCGAGGATATCGAGCGAATGGCCGCTATCCTCCCTTCGGACAAGCCCTATCTCCGCACCGGCGTGTTCTCCATCTGGCTGAACCGCATCCCGTGGCTGCTGCTGCTGATGGTGTCCGCCACCTTCACCAGTATGATCCTCTCCTCGTTCGAGACCGCGCTGGCGGCGCAGGGCGCGCTGCTGCTGTTCATCCCCATGCTTATGGATACGGGCGGCAACTCCGGCTCGCAGGCCAGCGTCACCATCATCCGAAGCCTGTGTCTGGGAGACGTGGAACCGGCGGACGTGCTGCAGGTCATCTGGAAGGAAGTCCGGGTCAGCCTGCTCTGCGGCGTGTCGCTGGGGGCGGTCTGCTTCGGCAAGGTCATGCTCATCGACCGGCTGCTGATGCACAACCCGGAGGTAACGCTCACCGTGGCGCTGGTGGTCTGCATCACCATGGCGGTGACGATCCTCGTCGCCAAGCTGGTGGGCTGCACCCTGCCCCTGCTGGCCAAGGTCATCAAACTGGACCCGGCGGTCTGCGCCAGCCCCTTTATCACCACCATCGTGGACGCGCTGAGTCTGCTCATTTATTTTGCTGTGGCGTCCGGTCTGCTGAACCTATAACATCTTATAAGGAGCAGCCATGCAGATCACACTCCAAAAGATCGACGAATCCAACTTTATCGACGCATTCAACCTGAAACTCGCCCCGGGGCAGGAGGCGTTCGTCTCCCATCCTATCCGCAGCCTCGCACAGGCCTACGTTTATTACAGCCAGTGTACCCCCTTCGGCATCTATCACGAGGATACCATGGTGGGCTACGTGATGGTCATCTATGATTACGACGTGCCGGAATACGATATCTGGCACATGATGATCGACGAAGCGCAGCAGCACAAGGGCTATGGCCGCGCCGCGTTGGAGGCCGTTTTGGACTATATCCGCACGAAGCCCTTTGGGGATTCCGGGCGGGTGGCCCTCACCTGTAACGAGCGGAACGAAGCCGCGCTCCGGCTCTACCGTTCGCTGGGCTTCGCGCCCACCGGAAATGCCGACGAGGACGAGATCGAGCTTTTATTGAACCTCTGAACAGACAAAAACCACGGCGCAGCCGCGACCGGGGTTTTTTATGGAGTTTTAGCAGTTTGG
>JAZQQF010000201.1:0-2498 GCA_045628925.1 Oscillospiraceae bacterium
ACGTTTTCCCGGCTGGTCGCCAGATTCAGGCGGATATGCGCGTCCGCCTTGCCGACCTCCACCACGGTCTGGTCGCCGGTGACCTCGCCCTCCTTGGGGAAGAACTGGTGGCCCCAGTCCACGGCGATCCTGCACTTGTCCTGCACGACGGCCTTCAGATCCTCGGGCTTCACGTAGGCGCTCAGGTCCACCCACTGCAGATAGGTCCCCTCCAGCGGGCTGACGACCACCTTCGGCAGTGCGGCAGGCAGCGTCTCCTCCACATATTTCGCGTTGGAGCGGATCAGGTCCAGACAGCCCTCCAGCCACGCTTCGCCGCCGGTATAGGCCGCTTCGATGGCCACGTAACCGGTCATATTGGCGTTCATGCTGTCGAACGCCTTGCGGTAATCGTCATATTTCTTCCGGATGTCCTCATCCGGCACGATGGCAAAGGAATGGCTCAGGCCCGCCAGATTGAAGGTCTTGCTGGCGGCGGTGAGCATCACGGTGAATTTGGAGCAGGGGTAAGCCGCCAGCGTGGGCGTATGCTTCGCCGTCAGCTCCAGATCGTGATGGATCTCATCGGAGATCACATACACGCCGTGCTTTTCGCAGATACCAAGGAGCTTCGCCAGCTCCTCCTGCTTCCAGATGCGGCCCACCGGGTTATGGGGAGAGCAGAGGATGAAACACTTCACGTTCTCCTTCACGATGGTCGCTTCAAAGTTTTCATAGTCGGGCGTATAGATCCCGTTTTCATTTTTCAGAACGGAGCAGACCAGCCTGCGGCCGGTATCCTCCACCGCGCTCATGAAGGGATAATAGCAGGGGCTCAGGATGATGCAGGCGTCGCCCGGCTGGGTCAGCGCGCCGATAAAGCGATAGATGCCCGCCACCACGCCGGGAGTATAGCGGATCCAGCTCTGCTCCACCTTGTATCCGTGGCGCTTTTCCTCCCAGTCCATGAACGCCTTGTAATAGGACATGGGCGCGAAGGAATACCCGTAGGTGTTCATTCTGACCACCTTCGACATGGCTTCTTCCACGCTGTCCGGGCAGCGGAAGTCCATATCCGCGACCCACATGGCCATCAGGTCGTTACCGCCGAACTGGAAGGCCATCCCGTCCCACTTCGCGCAGCCGCTGCCGCGCCGGTCCCAATAATATTTCTTTTCAAAATCCGTCATTTCGCGTGTTCTCCTGTGTCCGTTTCCGCATCAGCGGATAAAGTTCGTGAAAACGTGCCGTTCCTCCGGCGCGGGATAGCTGATCCCGGCCTGCTTCCCGGCTTCGATGCACCGCAGGAGCCAGACCATGTTCCGCCCCAGCGTGCGCATGACCTGCATCCCTTCCCCGTCCTGCCGAACCTCGTCCGGCGTGTTGCCATGCACCACGTTCCAGTACCGGCTGCTGACGACGGGCATCCCGGAAATGGTGAAATATTTGTTCAGCACGTCAAAGCTGGCGGTGCCGCCGCTTCTCCGGCAGGAAAGCACCGCAGCGCCGGGCTTCCCGGCAAAAGAACGCTTGGCATAAAACACCCGGTCCAGCAGAGAATGGAAATTCCCGGCAGGGCCTGCAAAATGCACGGGAGAACCGAAGATCACCCCGTCGGAAGCATTGATGCGGTCAATGAGCTCATTCACCCCGTCCGCATCGCCGAAGGCACAGTGCCCGTCCCGGCAGGCATGGCAGCCAAGGCAGCCGTTCACGGGCTTCGCGCCGATCCACCAGATCTCTGCCTCCGCGCCGGAATCCCGGATCGCGGCGGCGCATTCCTGCAGGGCCGCGTCCGTGCAGCCGTGTTCATGGGCGCTGCCGTTTACCAATAGCACCTTCATATTCGTTCCTCCCATTCAGCGGAACAGGGGCGCATATTCAAATATGCACCCCTGCTCAGGATTATTTGATAATTAGCCCTTGTAGCCTTCCCAGATGTTGTCCAGGAACTGAGTGGCTTCTTCCACCGTGATGTCCTTATCGGCGTACACGGGGCACTTGGGCCACAGGTGACGGGCGGCGACGATCAGAGGCGCGCCGGACAGGACCTGCTCCTTGGTGGCGCCGTAGCCGGCCAGGGTCTTCACGTTGCAGGCATGCATCATCTCATGGATGACGTCACCGATCTTCTCGGCGACTTCCAGATTGCTCTCCTTGCCGGTGAGCTCCACACGCATGGCGTCGGCGATCTTGAGGATCTCGGCGGGCACGGTGTCGGCCATCAGCTTCAGCAGTTCGGGGGTGACCCAGGAGCACTCGATGCCGTGGGGGGTATGGCAAGTAGCGGACAGTGCATCGCAGGTAGCGTGGCCAAGCTGGATGTCGGTATCGACGAAAGCAAGACCGGCCCAGTTGGAAGCCAGCGCCATTTCGCTGCGGGCCTCGAGGTTGCTGCCGTTGTTGTAGCACTCGACGAGGTTGTCGCGTACGCGGCGCAGTGCCGTCAGTGCGAGAACTTCAGAGTCGGCATTGCGGTACGTGCCGGGGATGGACTGATAGCAGTGTGCCATCACGTC
>JAZQQF010000202.1:0-5377 GCA_045628925.1 Oscillospiraceae bacterium
TGGCCAGCTCCGTCCCGTCCAGACCTTCGTATTTCTTGGGAACGGCGTTCAGGTCGATATCTAGCCCATCGGCCAGCTCGCCGATGGCCACGGACACGCCGCCCGCGCCGAAGTCGTTGCAGCGCTTGATCATGCGGCAGGCGTCACCGTTGCGGGAGAGGCGCCGGGGCTTGCGCTCCTCGGGCGCGTTTCCCTTCTGCACCTCCGCGCCGCAGGTCTCCACACTGTGGGCGTTATGGGCCTTGCTGGATCCCGTCGCGCCGCCGATGCCGTCGCGGCCCGTGCTGCCGCCGAGGAGGATGACCACGTCGCCGGGCAGGGGCGTTTCGCGGCGCACGTTTTCCGCCGGGGTCGCCGCGATGACCGCGCCGATCTCCATGCGCTTCGCCGCATAGCCGGGATGATACAGCTCATCCACGATGCCGGTGGCAAGGCCGATCTGGTTGCCGTAGGAGGAATAACCGGCGGCCGCGGTGGGGACCAGCTTGCGCTGGGGCAGCTTGCCGGGGGTCGTCTCGCTCACGGGCTTGAGGGGGTCCGCCGCGCCGGTGAGGCGCATGGCCCCGTAAACATAGCTCCGACCGGAGAGCGGGTCGCGGATCGCGCCGCCGATGCAGGTGGCCGCGCCGCCGAAGGGCTCGATCTCGGTGGGATGGTTGTGTGTCTCGTTCTTGAAGAGGAGGAGCCACGGCTCGGTCACCCCGTCCACCGTCACGTCGATCTTCACGGTGCAGGCGTTGATCTCCTCGCTCTCGTCCAGCTTCGTGAGCCGGCCGTCGGCCTTCAGCGCTTTCGCGGCCAGCGTGCCGATATCCATGAGGCAGACGGGCTTCGTGCGCCCGAGCTTTTTACGGGTGTCCAGATAGTCCTGATAGGCCTTTTCCAGCAGCGGATCGTCGAACTTCACGCTGTCGATGACCGTGTTGAAGGTGGTGTGGCGGCAATGGTCGGACCAGTAGGTGTCGATCATCTTCACTTCCGTGATGGTGGGGTCGCGCCCCTCCCTGCGGAAATAGGTTTGGCAGAAGGCCACGTCATCCTTATCCATGGCAAGGCCGTTACGGGCGATGAAGCCCTCCAGTTCGCCCTCGGGCATCTCCCGGAAACCCTCGACAGTTGCGACCTCGGTGGGAACGGCGTATTCCATCGCCAGCGTTTCCGGCTTCTCCAGCGCGGCTTCGCGGGCCTCCACAGGGTTGATGACGTATTTTTTGATCTCCGCCAGCTCATCGGCGGTCAGGCTCCCGTAAAGCCCATAGACCTTCGCACTGCGCACCAGCGGACGCTCACCCTGCGAGATGATCTGGATGCACTGGGCGGCGGAATCGGCCCGCTGGTCGAACTGACCGGGCAGGTACTCCACGGCGAAGACCTTCGCGCCGGGCAGTTCCAGCGCCTCGGAGACGATATCCAGCTGCGGCTCGGAGAAAACGGTCTGCTTTGCGTAGGTGAACAGCTCCTCCGGGAGATTTTCCACGTCGTAGCGGTTCAGCAGACGGACGTTCGTCAGATTTTTGATGCCCAGCAGCTCCCGGGCGTCGTTCAGCAGAGATTTGGCTTCGTTGGCCAGCTCCGGCTTCTTTTCAACGTATACGCGATAAACCATCTTATGCCTCCCCGTAGGCCTGCATGGCCCGTGCGCCGATATCATGGCGGAAGAACATATTCTCGAATTTCACTTTGGACGCCACGGCATACGCGCCCTCGATGGCCTTGGGCAGCGTGTCCGCCACGCTGATGCAGCCCAGCACGCGGCCGCCGTTCGTGACCAGCACGCCGTCCTTCATCGCGGCGCCCGCCACGTAGACCTGCGCGCGGACTTCCTCCGGGATCGTCAGCGGGAAGCCCTTCTTGTAGCTCACCGGGTAACCCTCAGAGGCCGCCACGACGCAGCAGGCGTGGCCGGGGTTCCACTTCACTTCCATGTCCGCCAGCGTCCCGTTCGTGGTGGCCTGCATGATGGTCAGCAGGTCGCTTTCCAGCAGGGGCAGCACCACCTGCGTCTCCGGGTCGCCGAAGCGGCAGTTGTATTCGATGACCTTCGGCCCGTCCTTCGTGAGCATGAGGCCGAAATAGAGGCAGCCCCTGAAGGTGCGCCCCTCGGCGTTCATGGCGGCGATGGTGGGCAGGAAGATGGTCTTCATGCAGACTTCCGCGATGTCGGAAGTGTAATAGGGATTGGGGGCGACGGTACCCATGCCGCCGGTGTTCAGCCCGGTGTCATGGTCGCCCGCGCGCTTATGGTCCATGCTGGAGACCATGGGGATGACCACGTTTCCGTCCGTGAAGGACAGGACGGAGACCTCCGGCCCCTCCAGAAACTCCTCGATGACGATCTGATCGCCGGAAGCGCCGAACTTCTTCTCCTGCATCATGCTCACGACGGCGGCCTTCGCTTCTTCCCGCGTCTGGGCGATGACCACGCCTTTCCCCAGCGCCAGCCCGTCCGCCTTGATGACGGTGGGGATGGGGGCGGTCTCCAGATAGTTCAGCGCGGCGTCCATCTCCGTGAACACTTCATAGGCGGCGGTGGGGATGCCGTATTTCTTCATGAGATTCTTGGAAAAGACCTTGCTGCCCTCGATGATGGCGGCATTGGCCCTCGGGCCGAAGCAGGGAACGCCGATGGCTTCCAGCGCATCCACGCAGCCCAGCACCAGCGGATCGTCCGGCGCGACGACGGCATAGTCGATGCCCTTTTCCTTCGCAAAGGCCGCGATGCCCTCGATATCCTTGGCTCCGATATCCACGCACACCGCGTCGCCCGCCATGCCCGCGTTGCCGGGGAGGGCGTACAGCTCGGTGACGGCGGGATTGAGGCGGAGTTTGCGGATGATGGCGTGCTCTCTGCCGCCGGAACCGACTACCAACAGCTTCATTTCCGGCCCTCCTTAGTGGTGGAACAGGCGGATGCCCGTAAATGCCATGACGATGCCGTATTTGTTCGCGGTTTCGATGACGTTATCGTCCCGGATGGAGCCGCCCGGCTCGGCGATGTAGCTCACGCCGCTCTTCCGCGCGCGCTCCACGTTGTCCCCGAAGGGGAAGAACGCGTCGGAGCCAACGGTCACGCCCGTCTGCGTGGCGATCCACGCCTTCTTTTCCTCGGAAGTGATAGGCTCGGGCTTCACCTTGAAGGTCTGCTGCCAGATACCCTCGGCCAGCACGTCCTCATATTCGTCGGAAAGATACACGTCGATGGCATTGTCCCGGTCGGCACGGCGGATGCCGTCTACGAACTGCAGCGCCAGCACCTTCGGGTGGCGGCGGAGATACCAGTTGTCGGCCTTCGACCCCGCGAGGCGGGTGCAGTGGATGCGGCTCTGCTGACCCGCGCCCACGCCGATGGCCTGCCCGTCCTTCACGTAGCAGACGGAGTTAGACTGGGTATATTTCAGCGTGATGAGCGCCACGATCAGGTCGCGCCTGGCGGCCTCGGTCAGCTCTTTGTTTTCCGTGACGATGTTCGTGAGCAGATTTTCATCAATTTTCAGATCGTTGTGGCCCTGCTCGAAGGTAACGCCGAACACGTCCTTCGTTTCCTGCGCGGCGGGGGTGTAATCCGGGTCGATCTCCACCACGTTATACTTGCCGCCCTTCTTCCGGGCGAGGATCTCCAGCGCTTCGGGCGTGTAGCCGGGGGCGATGACGCCGTCGGACACTTCGATCTTGAGGCAGGCTGCGGTCGCCGCGTCGCACACGTCGCTGAGGGCGGCCCAGTCGCCATAGGAGCAGAGGCGGTCCGCGCCGCGGGCGCGGATATAGGCGGCGGCGATGGGGGTCACTTCCAGCCCTTCGGGGACGAAAAAGACCTTCCGGTCGGGTTCCGTGAGGGGGTAGCCCAGCGCGGCGCCGGCAGGGGAAACGTGCTTGAAGCTGGCGGCGGCGGGCAGGCCCGTGGCCTCCTTCAGCTCCTTCACCAGCTGCCACGAATTGAGCGCGTCCAGAAAATTGATGTAGCCGGGGCGACCGGAAAGCACCTTCACGGGCAGCTCCGCGCCGGACTTCATGAAAATTTTCGCGGGCTTCTGATTGGGGTTGCAGCCGTATTTCAGTTCAAATTCCGTCATTTCTTAATCCCCCAGATTCTTGTTGAAGAGCTTCACTTCGCCCTTTACGTTCGTATACAGCGAGACCTTGTTGTCCGCGTTCAGCGCTGCCCAGACTTCCTCCGGCTCGGGCATATCGATCTCGATGGGTTCCCCGGCGAAGGTGGGGAGGGGCTTCCCGTCGCCCTGATAGGTGCTGATGAACCAGCCCTTGCCCTCGTCGCAGCCCTCATAGCAGAAGAACTCCCGCAGGCAGCGGCCCTGCTTCCGCTTGAGGATGCTCAGCTCAAACGTGCCGTCGTTATACAGCATGGCGGAGATGCGGGGGGTGAAGTTCGGATCGTCCGGCTCATATTCCCGCTGCATCAGACCCCTGCGGAAATCGCCCGCGTCGCGGATGGTGTCGGTCTGGTCACCGTTGGTGACGATGAGGCCGCTTTCCACCTTGCGGACGGGGTGGTAGATGATGAGGCTGGGGTCGCTGAGGAGCGCGGGGTCATGGGCTTCGGTACGGATGCCGTCCTCCGTCAGGGAGAAGATGCGGTTGCGGCTGGTGGCGCTGCGGCCCATGATGAAATAATAGACCCGGTCTTTGCCCACGGCGATGCCGCGGCCCGGATAGGGGTTGTTCTTCAGGAAGTTCAGAAAATCCATATCAGTTGCCCTCTTTCTCTTTCAGCAGTTTCGCGGATACCAGCTCGGCGGCCTGCGGGAGCAGGATCCATTCCGCCTGCTCCATGACCCGCCGCTGCAGCGTTTCCGCCGTATCGTCCGGCAGGATCTCCACCGCCTTCTGCAGGAGGATCTTCCCGCCGTCGGGTATCTCGTTCACGTAATGCACGGTCGCGCCCGTGACCTTCACGCCGTAGCTGAGCGCGGCCTCATGCACCTTCAATCCATAGAAGCCCTCGCCGCAGAAGCTGGGGATGAGGGAGGGGTGGATGTTCAGAATGCGTTCCGGGTATTTCGCGGTGAAGTCGGCGGAGAGGATGCTCAGGAAGCCCGCGAGGATGATGAGGTCGACGCCCGCCTCGGTGAGCTTCGCCTCCAGCGCGGCCTCGAACCCGGCCTGCCCGCCGCAGTCCTTCTTCGTGATGGTAATGGCTTCGATGCCGGCCTTTTCCGCGCGGGTGAGGGCATAGGCCCCCTTCACGTTCGAGATGACCAGCACGATCTCGCCGCTGGGGAGCTTCCCGGCGGCCTGCGCGTCGATGAGCGCCTGCAGGTTCGTGCCGCCGCCGGAGACCAGCACGGCGATGCGGGTCTTCGCGCTCAGCATATCTGCACCTTTTCTTCGCCCTTCACGATTTCGCCGATGACGTAGGGCG
>JAZQQF010000203.1:0-5511 GCA_045628925.1 Oscillospiraceae bacterium
GCCGAACTCCGTGACGAGCACCGTCGCGGGGCTGGGGCCGGTATAGAGCGGGTGGGAGGCGATGGCTTCGCCCATCACGCGAACGGCGTAGTCCAGATCCGTGTCGTAAGCCACGTCCACGTCGATGGGATTCTTCACCGCGACGCCCTCCACATAGTCGGTGTTTTCCACGATGGCGGAGCCGACGGTGGAATTGGGGATCAGCATCCGGGTGTCCAGCGCCGTGCGGATGATGGTGTGCCGGAGGGTGATATCCTCCACGAAGCCGGTGACGCCTTCGGAGACCAGCGTGATGCGGTCGCCCACGTTGAAGGGCTTGAACATCGTGAGGAACACGCCGCTGACCAGATTGCCGAAGCTCTCCTGCGCCGCGAAGCCGATGACCACGGCCAGCACGCCGGAACCGGCGAGAACGGTGGTCACCGCGCCGGACAGGGCAGGGATCTGCCGGATGGCGGCGAGGATGCCGAGGATGTACAGCACAGCGAGCAGCGCCTTTTTCAGGAGCTTGCCGGTGATATTGCCGCTGTCCTTCCCGGATTTCTCCAGTTTCTTCTCCAGCTTGTTTAAAGCGGACTTGGCGATGGAGGCGATGACCACCGTTGCCAGCAGGATCAGAACGACCTTGACGATGGCGTAAAGAGTCGAATGATCCGCAAAGAATGCAAGAATCGTACGCAAAGTGAAATCTCCTCTCTGACTGCACTTGAATCGGCGCAGAATTAGGGGTATTATAGCACAGCTTTCCCTGAAATGGAACCGAAAGGACGAAGAAGATGGCGTATTCTGAGATATTCAAGCCGCTGAACGTGGGAAATCGCGTCTGGCGGAACCGCATCGAAATTGCACCTGCCGCGCCGTTTCTGGATTGGTACGCGGCAGACGGGACGCAGCCGCTGAAAGCGTATTATGAAAACCTTGCCGCCTCCGGGGCTGCCGTGGTGCATCTGGGCATCAGCAATCTGGACCCGAGAAACGGCATGGTCCGCCCGGCCTGTACGAACGTCACTGTCGAGCAGTTGAAGGAGATCCCGAAGGTGCTGCAGGCGCAGGGCGCGATGGCGGGCGTGGAGGTCACGGATTCCCGCTATATGATGGGCCCGCGGGAGCGTATCACGAAAATGTCCGTCGCGGACGTGAAGGACATCATTGCCTGCTATACGCGGCAGGCGAAGGTCGCGCTGGAAGCGGGATTCGATATCCTCGTCATCCACGGCGGCCACGGAAACGTGCCTGCCCAGTTCTATTCCGCGCTCATCAATAAGCGCACGGATGAATACGGCGGCAGCGAAGAAAACCGCAGCCGCTTTGCGCTGGAACTGCTGGATTCCGTCCGCAGCGTCATCGGGGATAAGATGCTGATCGAATACCGCATCAGCGCGGAGGAAGTGCTGCCCGGCACGACCACGCTGGAGGAAACGCTGCGCTTTGCTCAGCGCATACAGGATAAGATCGACATTCTCCATGTGAGCCGCGGCCTTCTGGAAGAAGAAGCGACCCTGCCGGTGCTGAACTCTCCGGCATACGTTCCCAGAGGAACGAACGTGCCCTACGCACGGAAATTCAAGGAAGCGCTGCATATCCCCGTCAGCGTCGTCTGCGGCATGGATCTGGACACGGCGGAGGCCGCCATCCGGAACGGCGATACCGATGCGGCGGCCATGATCCGCACCGCGCTGGCAGACCCGCATTTCATGCAGAATGCCATCGACGGGAAGACAGATGTCACCCGGCCCTGCGTGCGCTGCAATACCTGCATCAACCGGACGCATACGCTGCGGCAGAAGGTCCGCTGCGCGGTGAACCCCACTCTCGGGCGGGAATCCGAATGCGCCGCGATCCCCGCAGCGCAGCCGAAGAAGGTCGTCGTCATCGGCGGCGGCCCTGCCGGAATGCAGGCCGCGCGGACGGCGTCGGAGCGCGGTCATCGCGTAACGCTGCTGGAAAAGCGGGACCATCTGGGCGGCAGCCTGTGCTATGCCTCCGCCGCCGAGTTTAAGGGCGATATGCGGAAGTATCTGGACTGGGCCATCCGCATGACCAATGCGGACCCGAATATCGACGTGCGTCTGAATACGGAGGCCACGCCGGAGCTGCTGCGGGAGCTGCAGGCCGAGGCGCTGGTCGTCAGTGCGGGCGCGAAGCCCATTATCCCGCGCATCGCCACGAAGCCGGAAAAGACCGTATGGGTAGGCGAGCTGGAGACCGACCTGTCGAAGGCCGGGCAGAAGGTCGTCATCGCGGGCGCGGGCTTTACCGGTCAGGAAATGGCTCTGAGCCTCATTCAGAACGGGCGTGACGTGACGGTCATCGACCTGCTGCCGGAGGAGAAGATCGGCGCGGACGGGATCGCCATCAGCATGATCTGGCTGAAGAAGGCGCTGATTGACGGCGGCGTGAAGTTCCGCTGTCAGGTGCGTCTGGAGGACGCGGACGACGAGGGCGCGGTGATCTCCCTGCAGGACGGGAGCCGCGAGACCATCCCCTGTGACACGGTGGTGCTTTCGCTGGGCGTCCGGGCGGATAAAAGCGCCGAAGAAATGGCCAAAGAGCTGAATATCCCGCTGTATACGGCGGGTGACTGCAGCCAGAGCGGCGGCACCCTGTTCAAAGCGACCTCCGGCGGTTACGACGCCGCCATGCAGATCGGTATCTGAATCAGTTAGTCCATATCCAATTTAAATATAAACATTTTGGAGGAAAATCATGAGCATCAACGTCGGTATCAACGGTTTCGGGCGGATCGGCCGTCTAGCGATCCGGGCAGGCAAGGAACTGGGCGGCTTCACCTTTAAGGCCATCAACGACCACAAGGCGCCCAAGCAGCTGGCCTATCTGTTCAAGTATGACTCTGTGTTCGGCAGATATCCCGGTGAAGTGAGCTATACGGACAACAGCATCATTGTCGACGGCGAGGAGATCAGGGTTTATAACTTCAATACCCCCGAGGAGATCCCCTGGGGCGAAGCGGGCGCGGAATACATCATCGAGTCCACCGGCAAGTTCAAGAAGATCGAGACCGCCTCCAAGCACCTTGTGGGCGGCGCGAAGAAGGTCATCGTCACCGCTCCCGGCGACGGGATGCCCATGTTCGTCGTGGGCGTGAACGACGATAAATACACCAAGGACATGGACGTTGTGTCCAACGCTTCCTGCACCACCAACTGCCTCGCGCCGCTGGTGAAGATCGTGAACGACAAGTTCGGCATCCGCGACGGCCTGATGACCACCATCCATGCCGCCACCACCTCTCAGAACACGGTCGACGGCAAGGCCCCCAAGGATAACTGGCGCATGGGCCGCGCGTTTGACGGGAATATGATCCCCACCACCACCGGCGCTGCCAAGGCCGTGGGCAAGGTCATTCCCGATATGCTGGGCAAGCTCACCGGTGTCGCCCTCCGCGTTCCCACACTGGACGTGAGTATGGTGGACCTGGTCATCAATCTGAAGACGCAGGCGACCTATGACGAGATCTGCGCCGAGATCAAGCGCGCCACCGAAAATGAGATGAAGCCCTACTTCGGCTATACCGATGAGCCGCTGGTCTCCTCCGACTTCATCGGAATCACCGTGGGCGGCGTGTTCGACGCCACGGCGGGCCTGCAGATCGAGGGCGGCCTCGTGAAGCTGTTTGCGTGGTATGATAACGAATACGGCTACACCTGCATGGTCATGAAGATGCTGAAGCGTATGTTTGAAGTGGACCATCAGTAAAGATGGCGCTTCGGCTGGTTCTCTGTCTGCTCCTTGGCTATCTGCTCGGCTCCGTGATCGTGGCGGTCGTGCTGACGAAGACGATCTTCGGCGGCGACGTGCGCGAGCGGGGGAGCGGTAACGCCGGCGCGACCAACGTGGCGCGCGTCTTCGGCTGGAAGGCTGGACTGCTGACGCTTCTCGGCGACATTCTGAAAACGGCGGCTGCCATGCTGCTGGGCAGGCTCATCGCCGGAATGGCGGGGGAGACCGCCGCGGCGTTCGGCTGCCTGATCGGCCACTGCTTCCCGCTGTACTTCCACTTCAGGGGCGGGAAGGCCGTTTCCGTCAGCGCGGCCATCGGCGCTTTTTTCAGCTGGAAGCTGCTGCTGATCCTGCTGGTCGTGTTCTTCCTCATGTTCCTGCTGACGAGGCGGGTCTCCGCTTGCTCCATGACGGCGGGCGTTGCCTTCCCGCTGGGAATGCTGCTCATCGGCGGATTCCCGTGGTATGCGCTCACGCTGGGGTGCTTTATTCCGGTGTTTGTCATTTTCATGCATCGGGAGAATCTGAAGCGTCTGCTGAAGGGGCAGGAACCGGAGTTCAAATTCGGCAAATAAGATGCACCGTGCCTGCTGTTGGATTTCGGCAGGCACGGTCGTTTTCTCCCGGTGAAAGGTCTTTTTTGCCGGGTCAGAAAAAATTTTCAAAAAGGGCTTGCATTTTTCGGGAAAGGGTGCTATATTACATGAGCTTTCAGCAATAAGCGCCGTTAGCTCAGCTGGATAGAGCGTCTGGCTACGGACCAGAAGGCCGGGGGTTCGAATCCCTCACGGCGTGCCAAAATCCCCTTGAAGCATTGCTTCAAGGGGATTTTGCTGTTTGTGAAAAGGGAGATACTGAATCGGCTGGTTTCGGGAAAAACCGGCATATTGATGAAATTTCTGCGGATGATAGATTTTGAAAGAAAATGCTTGACTTTTTCCGGGAAGTAATTTATAGTTATAAATTATAAATCGCGGCGGAAGTCACACCGCAAATCTTTGAAGGAGTGAAAAACATGAACGCTTATGTCGAACGCGTTCTGGCGGAAGTAAAGGCCCGCAATGCTTCCATGCCGGAATTTATCCAGACGGTCGAGGAAGTCCTGACCTCTCTGGAGCCCGTGATCGCGCAGCATCCCGAATATGAGAAAAATGCCATCCTGGAGCGCATGACCACGCCGGACCGTATGATCGAGTTCCGCGTGACCTGGTGCGACGATCAGGGTCAGCCCCACGTGAACCGCGGCTGGCGTGTTCAGTTCAATGGCGTCATCGGCCCCTATAAGGGCGGCCTCCGCTTCAACCCCAACGTGAACGAAGGCGTTATGAAGTTCCTCGGCTTCGAGCAGGTCCTGAAAAACAGCCTGACCACGCTGCCCATGGGCGGCGCCAAGGGCGGCAGCGACTTTGACCCCAAGGGCAAGAGCGCTGCGGAAGTCATGCGTTTCTGCCAGAGCTTCATGACCGAGCTGTATAAGTATATCGGGCCCGATATGGACGTTCCCGCCGGTGATATCGGCGTGGGCGCCCGCGAGGTTGGCTATCTGTTCGGCGCGTGGCGTCGGCTGACCAGCAGCCTCGCCAATGGCGTGCTGACCGGCAAGGGCACCCCCTTCGGCGGCAGCCTGACCCGTCCCGAAGCCACCGGCTACGGCGCTGTCTACTATGCGCAGGACGTGCTGAAGCACTTCGGCGAAGACCTCAAGGGCAAGACCGTCGTCCTCTCCGGTTACGGCAACGTGACCTGGGGCGCCGCCAAGAAGCTGGCCGA
>JAZQQF010000204.1:0-3482 GCA_045628925.1 Oscillospiraceae bacterium
TGATGCCGCAAAAAACACGCCCCGGGCCTGCCGCGGCAGGCCGGGGTCCCCGGTTTTTTGGCTTACTTCGCAAATTCCACGAACTCGATCTTCTCGCCGTTGGGGCCGGTGAAGAACACTTTCTTCATGCCGGTGGGGAAGAAGTCGGGGCTCTTCATGATGGGGCCGACCTCGACGCCCTTGGCCTTGAGGGATTCCACGGCTTCCTCGATGTTCAGCACTTCGATGGCGAAATGATCCACCGCGCCGCCGGGAGCGGCCTTGCCCGCGCTGATGAACTCGATGACGAGGCCGTTGCCTTCCACGAAGGTGAGGGTCATGGGGCCCATCTTGCCCGCGTAGTAGGGGCGGAAGCCCAGATTCTCGCAGTAGAACTTGACGGATTTTTCGGCGTCGTCGGTCATGACACCCACGTGGCAGAGACCATTGAACAGAAATTCGCTCATGTTGCTTCTCCTTTATATGTTATTTTTGGATTTGTGCGGTTACGCCTCTTTGGCGTTCAGCGTTTCCGTATGGCTGACCTTCTTGATCCACTTGCCGCTGCGCAGCCGCCAGATGCCCCAGAAGGTCTTGATGATATTGTCAATGCGGATGCAGCAGTAGGTCAGGAAGGGCGGGAACTTCCACACGAGGCCCGCGAGGAAGCCCAGCGGGATGGAGGCCACCCAGAGGAACAGAATGTCCGCCACCATGAGGAACCTGGTGTCGCCGCCGCCGCGGAGCACGCCCTTGGTCATCACGTTGTTGGTGGCCTGGAAGAAGACGATGATGGCCTGCGCCCGCATGAGGGCATAGGCGATGCGGTTCGTTTCCTCGCTGAGCTTATAGAAGTTCACCACCGGGTGGCCGATGGCAAGGATGATGCCGCCCGCCACAAGGCCCAGCGCCATGCCCAGCGCGATGAAGGCTTCGCCCTGATGCTGGGTCTTCTCCACGTCGCCCTCGCCCAGCGTATTGCCGGTGAGGATCGTCGCGGACTGCGCCACGCCCTGAATGACCACCGTGGAGCAGGATTGCACCACGCCGGTGATGGCGTTGGCCGAAACGAAGTTCTCGCCCAGCCGCCCGAAGACCATGCCCACGCAGTTGTTGCCCAGCGCCAGCAGCCCGTCAGAAATCAGGACGGGGATGCTGACCTTGATATAGTCGCGCCACAGGTCACGGCAGTTGAGGAACAGGTGCTTCACACGGAAGCCGATCTTTTTATCCTTCAGCAGGAAGTAGCCGCCCACGAAGGCGAATTCAAAGGCGCGGGAGATGAGCGTGCCCACGGCGGCGCCCTCGATCTCCATGCGGGGCATACCCAGCTTGCCGAAGATGAACACCCAGTTGAAGAAGATGTTCACAAAGAACGCGCCGATGGAGGAATAGAGCGGGATCTTCATCAGCCCCACGTTCCGCAGCACCAGCGTGAGCGTCAGCGTCAGCCCATGGAAGTAATAGCAGGCGACGACCCAGCGCAGATAGCGCCGCCCCGCGTCGATGATGCCCGCGTCGGGCGTATATATCTTCATGATGGCCCGGGGCATGATCATGGTGGCCAGCGTGAACAGCGTGGCCAGCCCCAGCGTCAGCCGCAGCATGATGGAAATGCTCTTGCGCAGATTATTGATATCCTGCCGACCCCAGAAGCGGGCGATCAGAACGCTGGCGCCCATGCCGAGGCCCATGCAGAAGATCTGGAACACGTTCACGAACTGGTTGGCCAGCGAGGAGGCGCTGAGCTGCGTTTCGCCCATGCTGCCCAGCATGATGGTGTCCATCATATTCACGCCGATGGTGATCAGGCTCTGCAGCGCGATGGGGATGGCGATGTGCAGAACCCGCTGATAAAAGCTCCTGTCCTTTACGATGAAATGAAACTTCATGTCCTGCGGGGGTCCCTCTTTCTCGATGATTTGTTTACCTTATATTATATCAAAGCCCGAATCGCCTTGCAAGAGACGATTTGCCGTTTTTCGGCGCGGAAAAACCCGCGATTACGGCAAAAAAACGCTTTTCTTTTGAAAGAAATATGGTATACTGTATTTTATTTCAAGGCTCACGAATGAAAGAGGGGCGCTATACATGGATAAACAAGACATCATCCGCCTTGTGCGGGAAAACGACGTGAAGTTCATCCGCCTGCAGGTGACGGATATTTTCGGGCAGCTGAAAAACGTGGCGATCACCGCCTCCCAGCTGGAGAAGGCGCTGGATAATCAGATCATGATCGACGGCAGCTCCATCGAGGGCTTCGTCCGCATCCATGAGAGCGACCAGTACCTCTGGCCCGATCTGGATACCTTCCAGATCCTGCCGTGGAAGCGCGGCCTCGGCAGCGTGGCGCGGCTCATCTGCGATGTGCATAACCCGGACGGGACGCCTTTCGTGGGCGACCCCCGCTACGTGCTGAAGAACCAGCTGGCGCGGGCGGCGAAGCTGGGGTACACCTTCAATGTGGGGCCGGAGTGCGAATTTTTCCTGTTCAAGCTGGATGAGCAGGGCCGTCCCACGCTGGAACCCAACGATCAGGCTGCCTATTTCGATATGGGCCCGCTGGACAACGGGGAGAAGACCCGCAGCCAGATCTGCCTGACGCTGGAGGAGCTGGGCTTCGAGTTCGAGGCCAGCCACCATGAATGCGGCCACGGTCAGCATGAGATTGACTTCAAGTATGCCGAGGCGCTGCGCGCTGCGGACAATATCCTCACCTTCAAGCTGGCGGTGAAGACCGTGGCGGCGCAGAACGGCTTCCATGCCACCTTCATGCCCAAGCCCATCTTCGGCGAGGCGGGCAACGGGATGCATACGAATATGTCCCTGTTCCGGGACGGGCAGAACGTCTTCTTCGACGAGAACGCGCCGAAGAAGCTCTCCGACACGGCGCGGCACTTCATCGCCGGCCTGCTGGAGCACGTGACCGGGATGTCCGCCGTGACGAACCCGCTGGTGAACTCCTATAAGCGGCTGGTGCCGGGCTTCGAGGCCCCCTGCTATCTGGCGTGGAGCACCCAGAACCGCAGCGCCCTCATCCGCGTGCCCGCGGCGAGAGGGAAGAGCACCCGCGTGGAGCTGCGCAGCCCCGACCCCAGCAGCAACGCGTATCTGACGCTGGCCCTCTGCCTCGCCGCCGGACTGGACGGCGTGGAGCGCGGCATCGAGCCGCCCGCAGAGGTGGCCGAGAACATCTACGGCATGAACAAGTACGAGCGGGAAGCCAAGGGCATCCGCAACCTGCCCGGTTCGCTGGAGGAGGCCATCGCCGCCTTCAAGGCCGACAAACTGGTGCGCGAAACGCTGGGCGAGCACGTATTCACCCAGTACCTCGCGGGCAAGGAGGCCGAGTGGGAGGAATACCGCACCCGCGTGAGCGCGTGGGAAGTGGAGAAATATATCCGCGCATACTGAAATCTCACCGCGAATCGAAAACCGACGTCAACAAAAACCGACACCTCCCAAAGGGAGGGGGGGGGGCGGGTCTCGTCCTGCAGCTGCAG
>JAZQQF010000205.1:0-4748 GCA_045628925.1 Oscillospiraceae bacterium
TTTATGGCAGATCGCACACTCCATAAGGATATCTTCGTTCAGATATTCCAGTGGTGCATTGCAGATGAGGCATTCCTCTTTCATCAAATCACATCCTTTACTTGATACAATGATACCACCAAATACTTGAAATCTCAATACGGGTGAAAAAGGGGACTGTTTGGAAGATGAAAAACGGTTTATTTACCGTCAGATTTAACGGCCGTCATAGTACAGAAGCCGCTCTTTCCGAATTCCGCGGCTTCTAAGCTGTGCAGCGCAGCGCAAATCTTTTCCGTATGCGTCGGGGTTGCGGGAATAATGAAGTAATCGCGGACAGAGCGGCGGGGGAATGTAAGTGCATAGACCGTTTTCTCGGAAAGAACATTTTCTGCAGCAAACCGTGCAAAGTACTCAGCAAAATAAGTGTCCGCTTTCTTTCGCGGTCTGTGATTGTAGAAGATCACACTTTTCCCGGCAGCGACATAGTCGGTGATTTCGTTTATCCAAACATATTTCGGACTCTTCTGCGAACCGGCCTTTACGCTTTTCACGTTTAGCCCATTGTCCGGATCTAAGAAGACAAGGTCGCAGTTCTCGAGATAGAAAAGCGCTTGGCAATGCCAGTCTGTGCGCAGCCGAATGTCTCGCGGTACTAAATCATGCACAAACAGCTTGCATTTCAGCAGATCGGCCTGCTCCAGCTTCCGCACAGAACGGTCTTCTGCGGAGTCAAAAATACTGTTCAAGGCTGTCGCGAGCTGCGGGTCGCACTTCTCGTACGGCGTGGGGATTCTGTATTTGCCATCCTCATGTATCTCAAATGATGCCGTCTCAGTACGATACCAGTTGATTCCCAATTTCAGTCCGTGTGCTTCCATCGCACGGAGCATCGCAAACTTACCGTAATCACCAATGTCTCCGGCATATCTATCCTGCATAAAGGTCCCCCTAACATTACTTCAATAGATACAGAATATCATGGGATGAAATATATCTCAAGTAAAACAAAAGTGGATGTAACTGAAATCCGTTACATCCACTCGATATGGTTGCGGGGGAAGGATTTGAACCAACGACCTCCGGGTTATGAGCCCGACGAGCTACCGAACTGCTCTACCCCGCGATATCTGTTTGCCTTAGGCTCATGTATAGTAACACACGGACATCCGTTTGTCAACCCCAAATTCGAAGGAAATCTTCTTCCGCTTTCGACAACTTTCTGTTTTGCGGATTGCGGTACTCCTTCCCCGACGTTCTTCTCCGCATTTTTCTTGACAGAGGCCGGATCATCCATTATATTGGTTCTAAATAGAACCATCTTCTCGGAGGCGCGCCATGTTTTTCTGGGAAAAGCAAAAAGTCATCACCGCGCTCTATCTGCAATATACGAAGCCTATCTGCGTAAAGAACAACCTGACGCAGATGGAATACGATATCCTCATGTTTCTCGGCGACCACCCGGAAATGGACACCGCGGCGGATATCATCCGTGTGCGGCGGTTTAGCAAATCGCACGTTTCCTCCGCGCTCAAGCTGCTGAAGCTCAAGGGCCTCATTCATCGCCGGGAAGCGGACGGGCAGCGGAATATCCATCTTCATCTCACGGAAAAAGCAGCCGAAATCGTGAAAGCCGGAATGGAGGCGCAGCGGGAATTTGCCCGTCAGCTCTTCAAGGGTTTTACGCAGGAGGAAATCGACCGCTGCCTTGTCTATTTCAAGCGTCTGTTTGAAAATGCCGATGCAGGCATCACGGAGGGCGTCTGATGGGGATGCTTCGCAAGCTGCTGGTCTGCTTCCTTGCGGGAGCGGGCGCGGGCATCGGCACGGGTTTTGCCGGAATGAGCGCCGCGGCAGTCATCGGTCCCCTGCTCATGACCTTTCTGGATATCCCGGCCTACCATGCCATCGGCATCGGCCTCGCCAGCGACGTGCTGGCCTCCTTCGTGAGCGCGCTCACCTATCGGAAGCACGGGAATCTGGATATCCGCAGGAGCCTCGTTCTGATGGCTTCCATTCTGGTGATGACCGTCGTCGGAAGTCTGACCGCGAGTCTGCTGCCGGAGCGGGCTATGGGCAGCACCATGGAGATCGCCATGATCGTCATCGGCCTCCGCTTCCTGCTGAAGCCCATCATGACCACGAAGGAACAGATGCGCGCTATCTCCCGTAAACGGCACATCGTACAGTCGATCATCGGCGGTGCGATCATCGGTTTCATCTGCGGTTTCGTGGGCGCAGGCGGCGGCATGATGATGCTGCTTGTGCTGACTTCGTTCCTCGGTTATGAGTTACATATCGCGGTGGGCACCAGCGTGTTCATCATGGCTTTCACCGCGCTCACCGGCAGTATCAGCCATTTCGTCATCGGCGGGCTGCCGGACCTGAGCTGCCTCGGCCTCTGCATCGCCTTCACGCTGCTGTGGGCGCGAATTGCCGCCAAGCTCGCAAACAAGGCCAAAACCAAAACGCTGAACCGCGTCGTCGGCTGCGTCCTCATCATCACCAGCATCGTTGTGCTGACGGTGAACTATCTGCTTTGAATTTCATCGTTGGGAACCCGAAAAAAGTCCGGCAAATGCTGGGCTTTTCTCTTTTTCTGTGATATAATGAGAATCAGCGCTTTGAAAGGGAGGCATGACCTCTGAAAACGGTCGGGCCGGATTACCTTCCGGCATTTCAATGCATCGCCGGGGCCTGCAGACATACCTGCTGCGAGGGCTGGGAGATCGACGTGGACGAAGAAAGTCTGCCGCGATTTCTTGCTGTTCCCGAAATTCGGGCGCAGCTCGATCTGGACGATACGCCGCAGATCCGGCTGCTGCCGGGCGAACGCTGCCCGTTTCTGAATGAGCGCGGTCTCTGCGAAATGATTCTCCGCTACGGCGAAGGGATGCTCTGCCAGATCTGCCGGGACCATCCCCGATTCCGCAATTACTGGTCGGATCGTGTGGAGCTGGGTCTCGGCCTCGTCTGCGAAGAAGCCGGGCGGCTCATTCTCAGCCGGGAGACGCCCATGCAGCTGTTCACGCTGGAGGATGGCGGAGAGGATGAAGAACTGCCGGAGGACGAGGAAGAACTGCTGCGTTTACGGGAAAAGCTCCTGGGCGGCATTTCCGCCGTGGGCCCCGAAGCGCGGCTGCGGGAATACCTGATCTATCGGCACCTGCCCGACGCGCTCTATGACAGGCGGCTGGAAGCCCGTCTGCGCTTCATTGACGAAGCCGCGCGGGAGATCATCAATGCATGGCGCGAGACGGACGGCAGTATTGATTCGCTGGTGGAATGCGCCCGCAGATTCTCCTATGATGTGGAATACGATGACGAAGAACTGGAACGCCGGATCAGCGCCTGTGATGCCGCGCTGTCAGGCGAAGCGGAATGAGGTAACATGATGCAAAAACGGAATCAGAAATCCCGCGAATGTTTTCTGTTTCAGCGCGACGGGAAAGTGCTGAAGGGTGGAAAGCAGTTCGCATTTCAGCTTTGGAACTGGCTGCTGCCGGTGCTGGCAGCCGTCGGGACGGGCCTGCTTTCCCTCCTGCTGGCCTTCGGACATTATGACTGGGCGGTGCTGCGGGGCTATTTCACGCACCCGCTCATTGCGGTGCTGAACATTCTCCCCGTCGTGCTGCTGTATCTTCTGCTGTACTGCGCCATCAACCGCGCATGGATCGCCCATCTGGTGGGCAGCGTCATCATTCTCGGCCTGTCCACGGCAAACTATTTCATGCTTCTGTTCCGCGACGATGTGCTGATGTTTATCGACATCCTCGATGCGCCCACCGCGATGGGCGTGGTCGGCAACTATCATATGCACGTGGATACGCGGCTGCTGCTCTGCATCCTGTATCTGGTGCTGAGTACGCTGCTCCTTGCCCTGTTCGTGCGCGGTAAGCAGCGCTGGTTCACGAGAAGCGGTCTTGCGCTCGTGGTACTGCTCTGCTGCGTGTTCCCGCTGCGGAAGGTCTATACCGACTGGAAGACCTACGACCAGAAAACGATAAATTTCGACACGCTCAATCAGTGGTCCTCCACCCAATCCTATCTCTGCCGCGGCTTCGTCTATCCCTTCCTGCACAGCCTTTCCTCCGCTTTCCCCGTCCCGCCGGACGGATACTCCGACAGCTACGCGGAAAGCCTGCTGGCCCCCTATCAGGCGGGCGCGATCCCCGAGGATCAGAAGGTGAACATCGTCTCCATCATGCTGGAGGCCTTCAGCGATATGTCCGACTGGGACATCCCCGGCATCTCCGATGAAGTGTATACCGCCTATCACGCGCTGGAGGCGGAAAGTCTGCACGGCACGCTGGTCGACAATATTTTCGCCGGTGGAACGGTGAATACCGAGCGCTGCTTCCTCACCGGGAGCGGCATCGTGGATAACTATCGAAAAAATGCCAATTCCTATGTCTGGGACCTGCGGGCACAGGGCTATACCACCGGCGGCAATCATCCCTGCTACGAATGGTTCTACAACCGCCGAAACGTGAACGCCTATCTGGGCTTCCAGAGCTATGATTTTCTGGAGAGCCGCTACGGGGCGCTGGTGGACGGCGGCATCGCACTCGACAATGTGTTTATCCCGGAGGTCACCCGGCTGCTGCTGGAGAGCTTCGCGGGCGACCCCAGCTTCACCTTCAATCTCACCTATCAGGGACACGGACCCTACAGCACCGACACGCTGTATTTCGGCGAGTGGGTCGAAAATGTCGGCTATTCCGATTACGCGCTGGCGATCATGAATAACTACTTCGGCTCCGTGAAGG
>JAZQQF010000206.1:0-62161 GCA_045628925.1 Oscillospiraceae bacterium
GGCCGGCGGACGCTACGGGATGGAGCGCTGCTTCCGCATGAAGCTGCCCTACACCCGCGCCATGGTCACCGCCGCGCTGAACGGTGAGCTGGAAAAGAGCGAATTTGAGACCGACCCCATCTTCGGCCTCTCCGTTCCCAAGACCTGCCCCGGCGTGCCCGAAGAGTTCCTGAGCCAGCGCGCCCTGTGGCAGAACGACGAAGCCTATGAAGCCGCCGCGAAGGAGCTGGCGCTGAGCTTCGTGAAGAACTTCAGAAAGTATTCCAATATGCCCGAAGCCATCGTGAACGCGGGCCCCAAGGCGGAGTAAACACACAGGAAATACGTTCGGACAAGGAAGCGGGTGACAAATGAACAACAAGAAAAAGAAAAATGAAGATGCCGGTATTCTCTCATGGATCGTCATCGTGATCCTCATGAGCTTCGTGTGGCCGGTGGGTGTGTTCTTCCTGCTCTCCAAGTTCTTCGGGAGAGACCTGCTCGTTCGCTTCCTGTCGATGCTGCTGAATAATTCCCAGAGTGAATCGCCGGACGCCATGCGTTCCAGCACACACCGGACGGGTTCTCCCTATACCACGAACTCCTCCTCGCAGAACCGCGCGAATCAGACCGCGACGCCTTCGACGGGCGGTCAGGTCGACTGGGAGCGGGTCCGTGCCGCGCAGGCCCAGCGGGAAGCACAGGCCGCTGCCAACGCGAAAGCGGAAGCGGAGCGGCGGGCGTCTGCCGCCGCGCAGGCGGAAGAAAAGCGAAAGCAGACTGCTGCCGCCGGAAATCCGGCAGCCGAAAAGCCCGACGACGGGATCGCCCATATCTCCAAGGGCAAGAAGGCTCTGTTCATCTTTGGCTGGATCCTCATCGCCGCGGGCCTGATCGGCGGTATCTCCGCCATCGGCGGCGGAACGGTCTGGAGCGTGCTGCGCTTTATCGCCGTCATGCTCTGCGGCGGCGGGATGCTGTTCACCGCGCGTACCAAGGATAAAAAGGAACGCCTGTATCAGAACTGCGTGAAGTTCATCGGCAATAAACCTGCCATTGATCTGAACGCGTTGGCCAGAGCCGCCGGAGTCAAGCCCAAAAAGCTGGAGCGGGAGATCGACGAGATGCTGGAACGGGGCTATTTCCCCGCTGCCGCCTATTATGACAACGAGCATGACGTGCTGGTCCTCGACCCGGAAAAAGCCGGGGAGATCGCGCCTGTCATGAACACGGAGACGGCTCCGTCCGGTCAGGAAGGCGACCGATACGACACACTCCTGCGGGAACTGGAACAGACCTGCGGGCGGATTCAGGACCGGGAAATGCTGGAAAAGACCGTGCAGATCCGCGGACTCACCGCCGCCATCTTCCATGCGGTGCGGGAGGATCCGGAAAAGGAAGACCAGATCTCCAACTTCCTGAGTTACTACTTCCCCACCACGCTGAAGCTGCTGGATTCCTATGCGGATTTTGAGGAAAAGGGATATCAGGGCGAGAAGCTGCAGCAGACCAAGTCCCGCATCGAATCCACGGCGGACACCATTATCGCAGCCTATCAGAAGCAGCTGGACCACCTCTATCTGCCCGATACGCTGGACGTGGACACGGATATCGACGTGCTGGAGACCATGCTGAAACGGGACGGACTTTCGGAAGGTGACTTCGATCAGACCGGAACGCCCGGCACCATGAACTGAATCGAACCACCCGGGCGGCTCGCCGCCCGGGTGATTTTTTCAAAGAAGAAACCGCAGGAGCAAGTTGCTCCTGCGGTTGTTTATGATTTTTCTCCGGTTTGCTGCTTTTCGATCCGTTCCTGCAGATGCAGACGGTTCAGCGCCCGTTCCAGATCGGCGCGGGCCATCAGGTATTCCCTGCTGCTGCGCTCCCCGCGAAGCACCCGCTCCGCCTCCTCGGCAGCACGGCGGGCGCGGTTTGCGTCCAGTTCTTCCGGACGCTCCGCCGAATCCACCAGCACCAGCACCCGGTTCTTGTCCACTTTGACCATACCGGTGGAGACGACCAGCCTGTGCTCTCCGTCTTCCTCCGTCCTGTAAATCAGCAGACCGGGAACCACGGCAGCCAGCATGGGAGAATGCCCGGCCATGATGCCGTACATCCCATCCGGGCAGGGAAACTGCAGAGAGACGCAAGGCCCGGTATACATGGGTTCGTCCGCAGAAAGAAGCTGCAGTTCAAAGCTGTTCATGCATTCTTCCCTGCCTTCATGCTTTCCGCTTTCGCTTTCACGTCCTCCAGCGTTCCCACGTTGAAAAACGCCTCCTCAGGGTATTCGTCCATTTCGCCGTTGAGGATGGCCTTGAAGCCGCGGAGCGTCTCACTCAGCGGGATGTAGCAGCCGGGGACCTTCGTGAATTTCTGCGCCACATGGAAGGGCTGGGAGAGGAATTTCTGAATGCGGCGCGCCCGGTGGACCACCTGCTTGTCGCTTTCGCCCAGCTCGTCCATGCCAAGAATGCTGATAACGTCCTGCAGGTCGCTGTATTTCTGGAGAAACTCCTGCACGCTGCGGGCAATCTGATAGTGTTCTTCGCCCACGACGTCCGCTTCGAGAATACGCGAGGTACTTTCCAGCGGGTCGACGGCGGGATAGATGCCCTGTTCGGCGATCTTTCGGCTCAAAACCGTGGTCGCGTCCAAATGGCTGAACGTGGTCGCGGGCGCCGGGTCCGTCAGGTCATCCGCCGGAACGTAGACTGCCTGCACGGAGGTGATGCTTCCCTCTTTCGTGGAGGTGATGCGCTCCTGCAGGTGGCCCATTTCCTCCGCCAGCGTCGGCTGATAACCGACGGCGGAGGGCATACGGCCCAGCAGCGTACTTACTTCGCTGCCTGCCTGCACGAAACGGAAGATATTATCGATGAACAGCAGAACGTCCTTATGCTCCCGGTCGCGGAAATACTCCGCCATGGTCAGGCCGCTGAGCGCGGCGCGCATACGCACACCGGGCGATTCGTTCATCTGGCCGAAGAGCAGCGCCGTCCGCTTCAGAACGCCGGACTCCTTCATTTCCATCCAGAGATCGTTGCCCTCACGGCTCCGCTCTCCGACGCCGGTAAACACACTGTAGCCGCCGTGTTCCCTGGCGACGTTGTTGATCAGCTCCTGGATCAGAACGGTCTTGCCCACGCCCGCGCCGCCGAACAGGCCGATCTTGCCGCCTCTGGGATAAGGCTCCAGCAGGTCGATGACCTTGATGCCGGTCTCCAGGATCTCCGCGGCAGGCTGCTGCTCCGCAAAGGACGGGGCGCGGCGATGGATCTCCCACCGCTCCGCGCCGGAGGGAATGGGCAGGCCGCCGTCAATGGGGTCGCCCAGCACGTTGAACATACGCCCCAGCGTCTGCTGTCCGACGGGCACCCGGATGCCGTATCCGTCCGCTTCCACCTGCATCCCACGCACCAGCGCGTCGCTTTCCGAAAGGAGGATGCAGCGGGCCATGCGTCCGCCGATGTGCTGAGAGACCTCCATTACGCGGGTCTTGCCTTCGACCTGAACGCGCAGCGCTTCCCGAATGCGGGGCAGTGTGCCCGTGGGAAATTCCACGTCTATGACAGGACCGGATACTTCCACGATATAGCCGATATTCATGCCGTTCCCTCCTGCTCCCGTTTCCGTTTCTGCGCTCTTGCGCCGGAGGAGACCTCCGTGATCTCCTGTGTGATATTGGTCTGCCGCACCCGGTTGAACTGGATCGACAGGGTGTGCAGCATCTCTTCCGCGTTGTCGTTTGCCGCGTTCATGGCAGTCATTCTGGAGTTCTGCTCACAGCAATAACTGTCCACCAGCGCGCTGTAAAGGTACCCCACCGCGAAGGATGGCAGGATCGATTCCAGCACCGCAGCAGCGCCGGGATAACATTCATATTCCGTATGACTTTCGCCGGCTTCCGGTTCCGGAAGCTGTTCCTGCCGGATGGGCAGCAGCCGCTCCGTGACCGCTTCCATGGAAAGCCGGTTTTTCATATCCGTGTAGATCAGATAAAGCTGGGTCAGCTCGCCTTTCATAAATGGTTCCAGCAGCTGCGCCGCCAGATTTCGCGCGTCCGAAAGGCGCGGATTGGTATTCAGAGATACGCCGGTCGTTTCCACGGCGGCGCCGCGATTCTGAAAATAGTGCTGACCGTAGCTGCCGAGAATGAACAGCCGGGTGTTCGGGTGCGCATCCAGCAGCTTCTGCGTTTCTTTGATGACGTTCAGATTGTAAGCGCCCGCAAGACCCCGGTCCGCCGTGATGACGAGGCAGCCCCACGTCCCGTCCGGTTCCGCGGCGCCGTCCTTCAGAATGGCGGGATGCGTCAGCTCCGCATCGGATGCGAGCAGCTGATGCATTTCACCGCGCAGCTGGTCGAAATAAGGCTTCGTGCGATCCCATTCCATGCGGGCACGGCGCAGCTTCGTATAGGATATCAGATACATGGCGTTGGTGATCTTCTGCGTATCCTTGATGCTGTTGATGCGCCCCTTGATCTCCTGCAGACTTGCCATATCAGCCCACCGAAGCCATGGCTTCCCGCGTCAGCCTCTTGATCTCCGCGACTTCCGCGTCCGTCAGATTGCCCTGCTCGTCGATCTTGCGGCAGATGTCGCCCCGTTCCCGCTCCACCAGCGCAACGAGCCGCTTCGCCTCCGCGTTGACGGCTTCCACCTCCACCTTCTGGAACAGGCGGTCGATGGCGCAGATGAGCATGATGACCTGCGTGTGCCGGTTCATGGGGTGGCTCTGAGGCTGACGCAGCAGACGCATCAGGCGTTCGCCGTATTCCAGCGTGTCCCGGGTGCTTTCATCCAGATCGCTGGAAAACTGCGAGAATGCCGCCATTTCCCGGTAGGACGCAAGACCGAGGCGCAGCGAACCCACCGAGCTTTTCATGATGGGGGCCTGCGCCGCGCCGCCCACGCGGGAGACGGACAGGCCGACATTGACGGCGGGCCGCTGACCGGAGAAGAACAGATTGCTCTCCAAAAAGATCTGCCCGTCGGTAATGGAGATGACGTTTGTGGGGATATAGGCGCTCACGTCGCCTGCCTGCGTTTCCACGATGGGAAGCGCCGTCATGCTGCCGCCGCCCTTTTCATCGGACAGGTGCGCCGCACGCTCCAGCAGGCGGGAATGAATATAGAACACGTCGCCGGGATACGCTTCGCGGCCCGGAGCCCGTTCCAGCAGGAGGCTCAGGGTACGATAAGCCGTGGCGTGTTTGCTCAGATCGTCGTAAATGATCAGGACGTCGCGGCCCTGATACATGAAATGCTCGCCCAGCGCACAGCCGGCATAAGGCGCGATATACTGCAGCGGCGCAGCATCGCCCGCCGTCGCGCAAACGATCGTCGTATACTCCATGGCGCCGTTTTTGCGCAGCGTTTCCGCCAGCTGGGCGACGCTGCTGGCCTTCTGTCCGATGGCCACATAGATGCAGACGACGTTCTTCCCCTTCTGGTTCAGGATCGTATCCAGCGCGATGGCGGTCTTGCCCGTCTGCCGGTCGCCGATGATCAGTTCACGCTGGCCTCTGCCGATGGGGAACATGGAATCGATGGAGATAAGACCGGTCTCCATGGGGGTGTTGACCGGCTGCCGGTCCAGAATGCCGGGGGCGGGCGTTTCCACCGGCCGATAGCCGCTGGCTGCGATCTCGCCCTTCCCGTCGATGGGTTCGCCCATGGCGTTCACCACGCGGCCCAAGACGCCGTCGCCCACCGGGATACCGGCCACGCGGCCGGTGCGGCGGACGATGCTGCCCTCAGCGATGACCCGGTCGTCACCGAACAGGATGCAATCGACCTGATTTTTCCGCAAGCCCTGCACCATGCCGCGGATGCCCTTGGCAAAGAGCAGGACTTCCCCGTATGCGACCTTGGGGAGGCCGCTGACAACGGCGATACTGTCGCCCGTACGCACGACGCGGCCAAGCTCCTCCGCTTCGGCGGAAGGCGCCCAGCTCTGCAGGCTGTCCTGCATCAGGGAAATGAGCTTCTCACCGGTCTGGGCATTCAGCTGTTTCCAGCGCTCTTCCAGCTCCCGGAGGCGGCGCTCCTCTGTCCAATCGAACTCTTTCCCGTCAATGAGAATGCGGAAGCCCTTCTGGATGCTCTCGTCCTCCTGCCACGCAAAGGACAGGTCTTCCCCGTACTGGGGCTTCAGCGCATCCATCAGCGTCCGCAGCTGACTTTCCGTGGGTTCCTCCGCACAGCGGATGACAGCCACGCTGCGGTCATCATCCGGATTCCCGTCCCGCAGCTGCATCAGGTTTTCCTGCAGCTCCTGCAGGTTGGGCACCGGACCGCCGACGGTAGACGCCAGCTGCTGCCAGCGTTCCTCCAGCTGCTTCAGCCGCCGGTCCGCCGTCCAGTCATACTCCACGTCGCCGACGCGGAGACGGAAACCGCCGCGGATGCTCTCGTCCGCCTGCCACTGGATCGTGAGGTCTTCCCCGTATTTCCCGGAAAGCGCCTCTTTCAGGGTCTGCAGCTGGGCTTCACCGGGCTGGGAAGCGCTGAAGACGATCGCCTTCAACGGCTCTGCTTTCCCCTTCTTCATGCTTCATCCCCGCTGCGGATGGCTGCGGCGAAGCTGTCATAGGCTTCGTCGGGGTTCATAATGATCTTGCGGGCGGCTTCGATGCCGATCTGCATCATTTCGTCTCTTGCGCCGTCGACGATCGCCTGCTTTTCCGCTTCCGCGTGCTTCCGGCTCTCGCTGACGATGGCGTCCGCCTGCTTCTGGGCCGCCTGAAGCTGCTTCTGGGCCGCTTCCTGCGCCTGCTGTTCCGCTTCGCTGCGCATACGGGCGATCTCGGTCTCGGCTTCGGCCAGCTTCGCGGCATAGTCCGCCTTCAGCTGCTCGGCTTCCGCCTGCTTCTGCTGTGCGTCCGCTTCCTTCTGCGCGAAGTCCGCCTGCCGCTGTTCCATGAACTTCCTCACAGGCTTATACAGCAGCAGATACAGGCCGCCTGCCAGAATGACAAAGTTCAGCAGGTGCAGCAAGACCTGCTGGAAATCAATATTCAATGGAAGGTTCATAGTCCGCCGCCTTTACAGGACAAAGATGATGAGGATGGCTACGATCAGCGCATAGATGATAGCGGTTTCGATGAAGACCAGACCCAGCATCATCGCGGTCTGGATCTTGCTGGACGCTTCCGGCTGACGGGCCATGCTCTCCGCGGATTTGCAGATGGCCTTGCTCATCGCCAGCGCGCCGAGACCGGCGACGACCACGATGGCGATACAGGCCGCGATGGCCTTCACACTGTCCAGCCCAAAGCCGGCCTTCACGGCAGTCTCCGCTTCATCGGCGGCGAAGGCGGGCATGCAGCAGAGCGACAGGACCAGCGCAGCGGCCAGGACCAGCAGGATCATTTTCCGAATCTTTCTCATTTCAAGGTTCCTCCCGTAATCAGGCCGCAGCCTGTTCTTTCATTTGCTTTTTGTTTTTCTTTTCCTTTTTCTCATGGGGTTCCGTGGATTCGCCGAAGAACGTGGTGGCCAGCATCGTCAGCACGTAGGTCTGGATCACCGCATGGATGAGGGTGAACAGAACGCCCACGATGACAGGCAGAACGAAGCTGAGGCGGATGGAGTAATACACCAGCTCCGTGACCAGCAGACCGCTGAGCAGCGCGCCGAACAGACGGAAACTCATACTGATGGGCAGCGAGAAATCCTTCAGCGCGTTCACAGCGCCCTTGGCCCCGCCCAGCACGATGCCGCCGATGAGGATGACCAGATAGGTCAGGCAGCCCAGCGCGATGGCTCCGTTGATATCCGACAGGGGCGCGGGCAGCGCGACGCTGATGCCGTGGGTCGTGACGCATTGGAAGCCCAGCAGCTCAAAGATCGTGCTGAGGAATATGTAGCTTCCCGCTCCGAAAGCATAGGCACCGATGAAGCCGCTGTGATGGGGGCTGTTGGTCTTCGCAAGGTCGCTGAAATAGCCCACCCACATCTCCAGCAGAAGCTGGACCTTTCCGGGCGTGGTCTTGAATTTCGGGATGACGAAGATGCGCATACAGGCTGCAAACACTAGGACGATGCCGGTGATGATGAAATCCGAGATCACCGCCGGATTCACTTCCATTCCGAGAAACGCGACTTTCCCCGTTTCATGCAGAACGGCGTCCTTCATGACTTCCTGAATGGTTTCTTCTTTCGGACGGGTACCCAGCAGGATGCTGCCCACCAGACACACGAGCAGGAACACGCCCATCACTACATAAGGCAGAATGTTTTTCTTTTCCCGCAAGCGGCAAGCCACTTCCTTTCCATTTGACACGGGCTGAAATGCCCGGTCTCTTTAATCACAAAAGACAGGCCGGGCAGACCTGTCTAATGAGCAGTATAAGGTTTTGTCAGGCTTCAAACTCCCGGAAATCCGTGGCGATCAGCTCTTCCAGCGCATTCACGGCTTCTTCTTCGTCGACGCCTTCCGCGCCCACATCGATCTCGGTACCCTTCACGATGCCGAGAGACAGAACGCCCAGCAGGCTCTTGGCATTGACCTTGCGCTCTTCCTTTTCGATCCAGATGGAGCTTTTGAACTCATTGGCCTTCTGGATGAAAAAGGTGGCAGGTCTTGCATGGAGCCCCACCTGATTATTCACCATGATCTTCTTGATATACATTATGGCAACGCACCTTTCCAAGTGATTTCTCAGTCAATATAATGCTTTCCAAGATTATATTGTAGCAAAAATGCCGTGGCCCGTCAATAGGTAAACTGCCGAGATTCCGGGGAATACGCAGACGCGTAACGGGCAGGTTTCAGATCTTCAGCTCCGCGACGGTGACCCCGTCCTCCCCTTCGCCGTATCGGCCGAGGCGGAAGCTGCGCACGCTGCTGTCCCGCCGGAGATAATCCTGCACGGCTCTGCGCAGCGCGCCGGTGCCCTTTCCGTGGATGATGCGCACGCTGGGGAGCTTCGCTGTCAGCGCCGAATCCAGATACCGCTCCAGCGCCAGCAGGGCTTCGTCCGTCATCATGCCGCGCAGGTCTACCTCGGGGCTGACCGCCAGCTTATGGATCTGCGATTCGGTCTTCTTTTTGAATTTGAGCTTCACGGTCTCCGCCTGCTCCACCAGCCGTACCTCGTCCTCGCGGGCGGTGATGCGGAGGATGCCGGCCTGCAGGGTCAGCTGCCGGTCGGACGACACGGAGATGACGCTGGCCTGCGTGCCGAGCTTCAGCAGGACGACGGTGTCCCCTGCCTGCACGGACCTCGTGGGAGGCGGCGCTTCTTCCTCCTCCTGCTGAACGCCCAGACTGTCCTGCGCTTCGTTCAGCTTCTTTACCAGATTGACGCGGGCTTCGTTTGCCTGCTGCACGTTTTCCGCTTTGGCGGCGTTCCGGCGCATTTCGTTCAGCTCGTCGAATACTTCCTCGGAGACGCGCCTCGCTTCCCGCAGGAGCCGGTCGGCCTCGCGCTTTGCGTTCACGCCCGCCTTCTCCCGGTCTTCCTCGGCTTTTTTTCGCTGCTCGGCGGCAACACGGGCGTCCATCTGCGCCTGCTGCAGGAGCTTTTCCGTTTCCATCTGCGCCAGCTCCATCTTCTGCCGTTCCTTCTGCAGAAGGGCAAGCACCTGTTCAAAGTCCGCCTGCTCCGAATCCATCCTGCCTTTCGCGTCGTCGATGATGCTCTCGTCCAGCCCGAGGCGGCGGGAGATCTCAAAGGCGTTGGATTTGCCGGGAATGCCCATCAGCAGCCGATACGTGGGCCGCAGCGTCTCCACGTCAAATTCGCAGGAGGCGTTCATGACCCGGTCGGCGGCGGTGGCGTAGACCTTCAGCTCCGCATAATGGGTCGTCGCCGCGATGAGCGCGCCCATGCTGCGGGCGTATTCGATGATGGCGATGGCCAGCGCCGCGCCCTCGCCGGGGTCGGTCCCCGCGCCCAGCTCGTCAAAGAGCATGAGCGTTCCGTCCTCGGCGGCGTCCAGCATCCCCACGATGTTCTTCATGTGGGAGGAGAACGTGGACAGGGACTGCTCGATGCTCTGCTCATCGCCCACGTCGGCCAGTACCTTTTTCAGGACCGGCACGGTAGACCCGCTGTCCGCCGGGATGTGCAGACCGCAGGCGGCCATGATGCAGCTCACGCCCAGCGTTTTCAGGCTGACGGTCTTGCCGCCGGTATTGGGGCCGGTGATGACCAGCGTATCAAACTCGCCGCCCACGGAAATATTGATGGGAACGGCGACTTTCGGGTCGATGAGCGGGTGCCGCGCCCGTTTCAGGTCGATCTTCCCGTTTTCACTGAGGATCGGCTCGTCCGCCTTCATGCGGTAGCTCAGCTCCGCCTTGGCGAAGATCAGATCCAGCCGCACCAGCACGTGCTGGTCGCAGAGGATATCCTCCTCGAAATCCGCCGCGTCCGAGCTGAGCTCCATGAGGATGCGCTCGATCTCCTTCTTCTCCTTGGCCTGCAGCTCCCGAATTTCGTTGTTTGCCTGCACCACCTGCATGGGCTCGATGAACAGCGTCTGCCCCGAAGAGGACACGTCATGCACAAGGCCGCTGAGCGCGCCCTTATGCTCCGCCTTCACGGGGATCACGTACCGGTCCGAGCGCATGGTGATGATGGGATCCTGCAGAACCTTGGCATAGCTGGGCGAGGAGATGATGCGGTTCAGCACGTCACGGATCTTCGCGTTGGCGGCGCGGATGTGGCGGCGGATGTTGGCCAGCTCGCTGCTGGCCGCATCGGCGATCTCATTCTCGCCCACGATGGAGAGGGTGATCTTTTCCTCCAGAAACTTGTTGGCGATCAGCGCGCCGAACAGACCTTTCAGACAGCCGGTATCCTCCCCGGTCCAGCTTTTCACCTGCCGGGCAGTGCGCAGAACGCCCGCGATATCCAGCAGCTCTACGGTATTCAGCATACCGCCCATGCGGGCGCGGGCAAGGCTGCCGTTCACTTCCCGGATGGCCGTCAGCGGCGGCGTGCCCTTCATGGCGATGAGCTTTTTCGCGTCCGTCGTCTCCTGCAGGCGTTCGCGCACCTCGGTCAGCAAGTCCGAAGGGGCGAGCTTCAATGCCGCTTCCTTCGCCGCGTCACAGACGGCCTCCTCCTGCAGCATCTGCAGGATACTGGGCATCTCCAGCGTGCGCATGGATTTCAGATATAATTCTTCCATATGTTGTGATTTCCTCATATTGCCCCGTCCGGGGCCTTGTCAGATGCTCTTATAATAGTCCAGCGTACGGAACGACCGTTCCAGCTGCTCCTTTGCGTAGGCCTCCGCCGCATCGCTGAGGCGCCGCAGCGGTTCCGCCTCCAACCGGAAGGCAAACGCCTTATTGCCCGGCGCACGCAGCAGATAGCGCAGCGCGGCAAGCGAACCCTCGTCCATGGCGGCGGGACGCTGGGCGGACTGCATGGCGCAGCTCCTGCAGAACAGCTCGCCGCCCCGCAGGTCCAGATACGGGTTTTCCGGCGTTTCGATCCCGCACCCGGCGCAGCGCTGCGTTTCCGGCTGATAACCGAGCACGGACATGAGCCGAAACTCAAAGACGCTCTTGATGAGCTTCCGCTCCTTTTTGCCCTCGCTCAGCAGCCAGAGCGCATTCAGCCCCAGCGACAGGGCTTCCGGCTCCGGCTGGGTCTCCGGGCAGGCGGCGTCCAGCAGTTCCAGAAAATAGCAGCCAAGCGCGTAGCTTTTCAGGTCGGCGGTCATGCCGGAAAACAGCTCCAGTGTGCTGGCCTCATTGAGATAGTATTTGTCGTTCCGTTCCGCCAGCGTCATCTCCGAAAAGGCCAGCGGCTGACAGGCGGCGGCGATGCGGCTCTTCATGCGCGTGGCGCTGCGGGCGCAGACGCTGATCTTCCCCAGCTCGTCCGTCAGCACCGTGAGCATCTTGCTGCTCTCCTTATAATCCGCCGTGCGCAGCACCAGCCCTTTCAGGACGATCTCACTCATAGTAGCCGAAGTTGCGGAGCATGGAATCCGATTCGCGCCAGTTCTCCTTCACCTTCACCCAGCTCTGCAGAAAGACCTTCGTGCCCATGTAGCGTTCCACGTCCTTGCGGGCCATTTCGCCGATCTTTTTCAGCATACTGCCGCCCTTGCCGATGATGATGCTCTTGTGGCTGGCCCGCTCGCAGTAAATGGTCACGTCCAGCTCGATGACCTCGTCGTCCCGCTCGATGAAGCGCGTCACCTCCACGGCGGTGCCGTGGGGAATTTCGTGGTCGAGGCAGTACAGCAGCTTTTCACGCACGATCTCCGCGACCACCTGTCGGTCGGGCTGGTCGGTCACCATATCATCCGGGAACAGCTGGGGGCCTTCCACCGCATAGCCCCTGAGGACCTTCAGAAGCTCCTCCACGCCCTCGCCGGTCTTGGCGGAAATGGGCACGATCTCTTCAAACCGGAAGGCTTCGCTGTAGGCCGCGATGACCGCCAGCAGTTCTTCCTTCTTCACCGTGTCGCACTTATTGATGGCCAGCACCCCCGGCGCGCCGGAAGCACGGATCATCTCGATGAGCGCGGCTTCCTGCTTTCCCACGTTGGCGATGGGCTCCACCATCAGCACCACGGCGTCCATATTATCGGCGACGCTGGTCTCCACGATCTTGTCCATATAGCTGTCCAGCGCGTTCTTTGGCTTATGGTAGCCCGGCGTATCCAGAAAGACCAGCTGGGCGTCCTCCCGCTGGCAGATGGCATAGATGCGGTTGCGGGTGGTCTGCGGTTTGTTGGAAACGATGGCGATCTTCTCGCCCGCGATGTAGTTGGCAAGCGTGCTTTTGCCCACGTTGGGGCGGCCTGCGATCGTAAAAACAGCGGTTTTCGTAATATTCATAGCTTCATTACCTTCATGATCTCATCTTCCCGGCGGCGCATCTGCTTTTTCTGCTCGCCTTCGTCCACATGGTCATAGCCCAGCAGGTGCAGGATGCTGTGTACCGTTAAGTACGCGGTCTCCCGCTTCTCGCCGGTGCCGTATTCCGCGCCCTGCTGCCGGATCCGATCCAGATTCAGGGCCATATCTCCCAGCGCCAGCCGCCCGCTCTCCGGATCCAGCTCCCCATCCGCCGGGTCGAACTGCTCAGGAACGAAGGTGAACGCGGGAAAGGACAGCACATCAGTAGGCCTGTCCACCTGCCGAAGCTCCCGGTTCAGCGATTGAATGCCGTTATCATCCGTGAACAGCACGTTTACTTCGCAGTTCACGTTCACGCCCTCGCATTTGAGCGCCGTGCGGATGCTCTTTTTCACCAGCCGGGCAGCATAGCGGGGATATTTCGTCTCCCCGGAAACGAGTATTTTATGCCTTGCCATCAGCCGTGATACCTTCTTTTCTTCCCGTCCGTCCCGTTCTGGTTCGGATGGCCCTTTTCATATTTCTCATAAGCCGCGATGATCTTCTGCACCAGCGCGTGACGCACCACGTCCTCGCCCGTGAGGCGGCAGATCTCGATATCGTCGATATCCCGCAGCACGTTCACGACCTCCTTGAGGCCGCTCACCTTGTCCTGCGGCAGGTCGATCTGCGTCACGTCGCCGGTGATGACCGCCTTGGAGCCGAAGCCGATGCGGGTGAGGAACATCTTCATCTGCTCCCGGGAGGTGTTCTGCGCCTCGTCCAGAATGATGAAGGAATCGTCCAGCGTGCGTCCGCGCATATACGCCAGCGGCGCCACCTCGATATTCCCCTTTTCCAGATAGCTCTGATAGGTCTCCGGCCCCAGCATATCAAACAGCGCGTCATACAGCGGGCGGAGATAGGGGTCCACCTTGTTCTGCAGGTCACCGGGCAGGAAGCCCAGCTTTTCGCCCGCCTCCACCGCGGGCCGGGTCAGGATGATGCGGTTCACTTCCTTGGCGCGGAAGGCCGTTACCGCACAGGCAACGGCCAGATAGGTCTTGCCCGTACCGGCCGGGCCGATGGCCAGCGTGACCGTATTGTCCCGGATGGCCTCGATATAGCTGCGCTGGCCGAGGGTCTTGGCCTTGATGGGTTTGCCCTTGGCCGTGATGCACACCACGTCGTCCGCCAGCTGGGAGATCTTCTCCGATTTGCCCGCGGCAGTGAGCTTCAGCGCATAGCGCACATTCTGCGTGGTGATATTCTCGCCCCGGGAGGCCAGCGCCAGCAGCCCGGACAGGGTCTGCACCGCATAGCCGACCGATTCCTCGTCGCCGGTCACGTGCAGCTCCGCGTCCCGGTCCGTGATGTGGACGCCCAGTTCGCCCTCAATGATGCGAAGATTTTCGTCGAAGGAACCGAAAACGCTGATGAGGTTCTCGATCCGGTCGATGTTGATGATCTGTTCTGCCATTTAATCACTCTTTCCGTAACCGCCGCGGTTTCAGGGCGCGGCATTCCCGTTTCCATCCGAATAAGGCCGTTCGGCGGCGATCTGCTCCCGGCAGACGGCTCGCAGGGTCACCTGCAGCATCCCGTCCGTCTGCACCGATTCAAACTCCGCAGAAAGCCGTTCTGCCCCGTCCGTCTCCGCATCCAGCCAGTGAAGCAGCCGCTCGCACAGCAGCGCTTCCGCTTCCTCCGCCGACAGCTCCCGGCGCAGCGTTTCCACATTCCGCAGCTCCGTTTCCACAATGCTGAACGGCAGACTCAGGCCCAAAACGGCAGGGCACACTTCCTTTTCTATTTTAACATAGCTGCCATCCGAAATTCTACTGTCAAAGTAAAAATTCATGCGGAAATCGCAGATTTTCAGGGCGAATTTCCGATTGCTGCTGCCGGTGAGCAGCGGTTCGTATACTTCCAGCGGTGTGACCATCGTTTTTTCATACCATGTCTGCGCCCATACTTCGCCCATGGCGTGGACGAGGCGCGTTTCCTGCTGCCGATCCGTCAGCGTGCCGGAGGCCAGCGTCTGCCCGGCGAGCACCAGATCACCCTTCTTCACCTCCCGCCTGCCCTCCCGGATGCTGACTTTATCCAAAACGCCGCTTTTCACGGCGATCAGGTCGCCATAACGCTTTTCGTCCACGATCTCCGGCGGCTGCCGCCGTTCCCGCACGACCACAACGGCGCGGCTCCCGTGTACCTGCACCGTGCTCCAGATGAGCTGCGGCAGCATCTCTTTCAGATAACTGCGAACCTTGGCGTTATCCACCGCCAGACAGCTGACGCCCGGATAGACGCCCGCCGTTTCCAGCGCCGACAGGATCTCGGCGCGGGTGAGCGTCTGATTCCCGACCACGTCCAGCTCCCAGATCCTTGTGGAGAAAAAGGCGGTCGGCAGAAGGAATGCCGCAAGCAGCAACAGCAGCAGCCGATGAATGCGGAATCTGCGGAGGAAACGGCCGAAGCCCTTCCGGGCGACCGGATGAGCTTCCAGCCCGAATTTCTCCGCCGCCGCCAATACGGCAGCAAGCGAAGAATCGTCCGTATCGAGGACATACCCGCTCTCTGCGCTTCCGTGCAGCGCGTTCACGCTGATCCCGTCAAGGCAGAGCGCGGTCACCAGCTCGGCAGGGTCGCCGCCCCGCAGCGCTACCCGGCAGCCCCGGGTCATCCATAACCGCAGCCTCATCGTTCCGCAGACTCCACACCGGAAATGCTGCCCCGGATGTGGATCTCCCGCACCGTCATATTGCTGACGGTCAGGCCACGCCCGGTGACGCACAGCACCCGGTCCGCCGTGCGCAGCAGAATGCGCTCCTCCGAATAGGCCATCAGGCCTTGGTGCGGTCCGACGCTGATCTCCCGCATCCCCGTGATGCGGATATCCGGCAGACCGCTCAGGTAAGCATTCGGCAGGCTGCCGGTCACCAGCGTCCGCACTTTGTTCCAAGGTTTCATCCTAATCACCGTCCCCGTCTCATAGGCTGTTCACAGCAATATACAGAGCGGGAGGAAGATTTATGCGTGCGGAACGGATCGGGCGAGTCATTGGGATGCTGCCAGCTGCGGCGGCGCTCTGCCTGCTGGTACTGCAGCCGGAGCGGATCTCCGCTGCGGCACAGGCAGGCATGAAACAGTGCCTGACGGCGGTCATCCCGACGCTGTTCCCGTTTTTTGTGCTGACAAGGCTGCTGCTGTCCGGCGGGCAAAGTCGGCATTCCGGGCCAATCTCACACCTGTTTCAGAAGCTGTTCGCCGTCCCGGCTTCGGCAGTGAAGGTGTTTCTGCTGGGGCTGGTCAGCGGGTTCCCGGTGGGGGCTTCCGCGGCGGCGGAGCTGTATCGGAGCGGCGAATGCACAGCTTCGGAGGCGCAGCGGCTGCTGGTTTTCTGCAATAACTGCGGGCCGGGCTTCCTCTTTGGCATCGCTGCCGCGCACGTTTCCGGCGGCGTCCGGTCTGCCGCGCTGCTCATGATCGTACAGGCGCTGTCCGCTCTCTGGCTGGGTGCGCTGTTGGGTGCGGCCGAAACGGCATCCGGCGGCAAAGGACAGAGTAATCAGGTAGAGCCGACGACCTTCGTCCGTGCATTCACCTCTGCCGTTCAAAGCGGCGGGCGCAGTACGCTCACCGTCTGCGCCTACGTGATCTTTTTCGCCGCGCTGACGGCATTTTTGCCCGAATCTCCGCTGCTTCGGGGCATTTTCGAGCTGACCGGCGGCATCCTGCTGCTGCCGGAAGGGCGCGGCTCCCTGTCTGCCGCCGCCTTCCTGCTGGGCTTCGGCGGACTCAGCGTCGCCTGTCAGGTGCTGGCGATGCTGGATGGGAGCGGGCTTCGCGGCGGACAGTACCTTCCCGGAAAGCTGCTGCAGGCGGCCGTCATGACCGTGACCGCTTTCCTCGTTCAGCGCTTCCCGCTCCTGCTGCCGCCGTGGGCGCTGGCGCTCATATTTCTGATTTATGCCGAAAAAGGTAGAAAAAAGAGAAAGAATCAGGTATACTGTAACGAAAGAGGTGAACGAAATGCTGTTTCGCAAGAAGATCGAGCCCGCCTGCGCCTACTGCGCCCATGCTTCGCCCGGCGAAGAGGACACCGTCATCTGCGTGAAAAAGGGCGTCATGCAGCCGTGGAAAAGCTGCCGCAGCTTCCAGTATGACCCGCTCAAGCGCCAGCCGGAAGCGCCGCTTCCCCCGGTCACGGATGTGGATCCCGAGCAGTTCCGGCTATAAAAACGTATAAACAGGCAGGAAAATGCAGAATTTCCTGTTGCATCCTGCACAAATTCCGTGTAGAATAGTTTGCAATCTTTTCCGCAGGCGGCATTGCCGTCAGCCTGCCTGCGGAGACTGGAGTTGATTTCCGATTATGGACGACATACCCCGAAGTATTCTGATCCTGGCACTGGTCCTGCTGGGCGGCTGCTTTGCCGGCAGCGAGACCGCACTGAGCTACTGCAACAAAATGCGCCTCCGCAAGCACGCGGAGGAGGGGGACAAGCGGGCCGGAAGGGTCGTGTATATCCTTGACCGATTCGACAAAGCGCTGTCCACCATTCTGATCGGCACCAACGTCTGCTACGTATTTGCTTCTTCCTTTGCCGCGGTCCTGTTCCTGAAATGGATGGGAACCGCCGGCGCGGTGGTCTCCACCGTCGTGCTGACGCTGCTGATCTTCTTCTTCGCGGAAACGATCCCGAAGAACGTCGCCCGCGCCAATGCGGATGCGTTCGCGCTCATCTGCGCCGGGCCGTTATCCGTGCTGATGGTCATCCTCACACCGCTGACCGCGCTGTTCGCCGGTCTGGGCTGGGTGGTGAAGCGGCTGCTGCCCAAGGAAAAAGAGCAGCCCAGCATCACCGAGGATGAATTCACGACTATTATCGACAATATTCAGGAAGAAGGGCTGATGGAGCCGGAGGAAACGAAGCTCATCAAGTCCGCGGTGGAGTTCAGCGACCGGACGGCCGGCGAGATCATGACTCCGCTGCATCGGATGGTTGCCGTTTCCATCAATGAAGACCCGGAGACCCTGAAATCCCTGATCCTGCGGGAGAAGTATTCCCGCCTCCCCGTCTATGCCGGAACGCCGGACCGGATCGTCGGCGTCCTGCAGGCGCGGGATCTCCTCTGGCAGCAGCTGAGGAACATTGACGCCGACGTCAGCGTTCTGATGAAGCTCCCCTATGACGTGCCGCCGGATATCCGGCTGAACGAGCTGTTCGAGGGTCTGAGCCGCCGGAGAACGCATATGGCCATCGTCGTTGACCAGACCGGGAGCGCCCTCGGCTTCGTGACCATGGAGGACATTCTGGAGGAACTGGTCGGCGAGATCTACGATGAGGACGACGCCTCCGATAAGGGGGTGGGCGCATGAACTGGCTGACGATCGTGCTGATGGTCGTGCTGGTGCTGTGCAGTGCCTTCTTTTCCAGCGCCGAGATCAGCTATGCGACTTCCAACAAGCTGCACCTCAATTCCGCTGCCGAGAACGGCGACCGGAAAGCGGCAGGCGCCGTGTGGATCACGGAGCATTTCCCCCGCTTCCTTTCCACCATCCTCATCGGCAACAACCTTGTGAACATCGCCTTCTCCTCCGCCGTCACCGTGGCTTTGGGCGCGGCGATGGGCGCGAAGGGCGAAACGCTGGCCCCCTTCGTGGGTACCGGCGTCCTGCTGATCTTCGGTGAGATCCTGCCGAAGATCGTGGGTACCAGTCAGGCGAACCGCCTCGTCCTCACCTACGTATGGCCGCTCCGCTTTTTCATGGCGCTGTTCCGCCCGATCTCCGCACTGGTGACCGCGCTGGTGAACAGGCTCAGCAAACTGTGGACGCCGGAGGATCCGGAGCCGGAGGTGACCGACGAAGAGCTGGTCACGATCCTGGAGACCATCGAGGAAGAAGGCGTTTTTACCGAGCAGGAAAGCGAACTGATCAAATCCGCCATCGAGTTCAGCGACCAGACCGCGATGGATATCTTCGTCCCCCGTGTGGATATCGCCGCCTTCGATCTGGACGACGGGCTGGCGGAGCTTCTGAAGGATGAGGACGCGCTGAGCTATTCCCGCATCCCGGTCTATCGGGAAACGGTGGACAATATCCTCGGCATTCTCTCCACGAAGAAGCTGCTGAAGGCCGCCGCCGTGCAGCCGCTGGATGAGATCGACGTGAACGAACTGCTCTCCCCGCCGGTCTACGTGCATAAGACCCGCAATATTTCCTCCATCCTGAAGGAATTCCGCAAGAAGCACCTGATGATGGCCATCGTCGTGGATGAATTCGGCGGAACGATGGGTCTGCTGACGCTGGAAGACATTCTGGAAGAGATCGTGGGCGACATTTTCGACGAGAGCGACGAAGTGGAACACGACGTGGTCTCCGCCGGGGAAGACACCTTCACGGTGGACGGCGGCACGACCATCGACGATTTCTTCGAGTACATCGGCTATGAACCCGCGGAGTTTGAAAGCGAATACACCACCATGGGCGGCTGGGCCGTTGAAAAGTTGGACCGCTTCCCCGCTCCCGGCGACCACTTCACGTGGGACCGCTTCGACGTGACGATTCAGGAAGCGGAAGCCATGCGCGTGGGAACGCTGCTCATCAAGCTGCTGCCTCCGCCGGAGGAGGACGAATAAAAATCACAGGAGCCTTCCGAAGTTCGGAAAGCTCCTGTTATTTTCGTTTTTGGATGTCTGCTCAGAGGATCTCCCGGATGGCGGCGGCCAGCTCCCGGCCCATGCGCAGATGGGTCTTTGCCGAGGGGTGCGTATCCGCGCCGACGCCTTCGGTGAATTCGTTGATGGGGCCCATCTTCCGGCAGAAGACGTTTTTGTCGCCGGTCTCAGCCTGATAAGCGGCGGCGATATCCCGGATCTCATCCCAGAGGTAGTAATCCATGCTGCCCAGCGTGCAGAGGATCTTCGCATCCGGGCCGTTTTCGGCGCGGATAAGCTTCAGCAGCGCCGTGAAATTCGCGTGGAACTCCGCCGTGGCTTCCGGCGCGAAATTACGCATTTTGATATCGTTCGCGTCATTGGTGCCGAGGTTGATGACGATGACGCTGCTGGGATTCCCGGCAAAGTCCCACTTCGTTTTCAGACCGCCGAGGCTGCGCTCCATGGGCGCGTCCGCATAGGCATACATACTGAGCATTCCCCGGTTCTCCATATTCGGCAGCCACACCGGGTCGGCCGCGCCGCACCCGGAAACGCTGACGGCGCTGTATTCCATGCCCAGTTCCTCGGCGGCAAGGAACCCGTAGGCCGCGAGGGCGTTTTCATCCTCCGTGCGGAAGCCGGGCTTGTCGGTCTCGTTCCCGTAGCCGCAGGTGATGGAATCACCCACCAGCTCCAGCTGCAGGGGCTTCTTTCCCGGCGCGGGCAGGAACTCCCCGTCCGTTTCCAGCTCGGCGACGCCGCACTTCCCCATCACGTTTTCGCTGAGCTTGCGCAGCTCCACAAGATGCTCCCCGGCTTCCCCGTCATACAGCGTGACCCACTGCTCCGTTTCCGTGAGCTTCTGCCGCATGGCAAGCTCGCCGCTTCTCTCCAGCCGCACGCCGACGACCGGGCTGAGCAGCAGCGGCTCCGTTTCAAACGGGGCGACCATGGTATCCTTCCGGGCGATCAGCTTTGCTTTCAGCTTCGCGCCGGAAAAGCGCACACGGAACCCGGCGGCGGACCAGTTGAACCACAGTGTTCCCTTGTCATCCTGCCAGCTGCGGCCCAGCAGGGTGAGATACGTGCCGAAATCAGAAATCTTCAATGTCTTCATCGTTTTCTCCCGTTACTTTGATTCGTTTTCCATATCAATGGTGCGTTTGCAGTAATAGGTCGGGTTCATGGAGACGGAAAAATGCAGGATCGGCCGGTGCAGCTCGATGATGGACAGCGGCAGATGCTTCATTCCCGCGGGCATGAAGATGATGGAGCTTTTCGTCAGTCGGTGCAGCTCCCCGTTGATGCCGATCTCGATGACGCCGCCCAGATCGTATTTATCCTCCGGGTTGGAGCCGATGAAGCCCACCAGCTCATCAAAATCATGCACGTGCTCCTCATGATACGGCAGCGGATAGAAATCCGGGGCGTTCACGTACCAAGTCGTGTTCATCTGAAACGCGCCCGGCACCACGTTGCTGTCCATATACAGGAGCCGGTCGCCCCACTGTTTATAAAGCGTGTTGAAATCGCTGGGGATGGTGAACTGGGAACTCAGCTCCTGCACGATCTGGCCGCCGTATTTTCCCTCTTTATCCAGAACAAATTCCGCCATGTGCCTGCACTTCCTTTCTGCCCTGAATTATACAGAAACCCGGCGCGGGATGCAAGCGCCATCGTCGTTTCCGCCCGCAGTTTTTTCTTCCGGAAGAAGCAAACCCCTTGTCTTTCCATTCCACGAAGGTTATAATCATTTTGGAATATCAGCGGCCCTGAGCGCCGCACGAAATAAGGAGGAAAACCATGCTGAGAAAAGTCAAAGTCGAGACCGGCTATGTGGAAGGCCTGCCTGCGGCGGACCCCCGCATCACCTCTTTCAAGGGTATCCCCTATGCCGCTCCGCCTGTGGGCGAAAATCGCTGGCGCGCCCCCCAGCCCGCCAAAAAGTGGCGCGGCACCTTCCAGGCTTATAAGTTCAGCCCCATCTCCATGCAGCACGTTCCCGGCGAGGACCCTGAGAACCTCTATTCCCGCGAGTGGAACGTGGACCCCTCCATCGAGATGTCCGAGGATTCGCTGACGCTGAACGTGTGGACCCCCGCCCGCTGCGCGGATGAAAAGCTGCCCGTGCTGGTGTGGTATTTCGGCGGCGGCCTGCGGGAAGGCAACACGGCTGAGATGGAGTTCGACGGGGAGCGTCTAGCCCGCCGCGGCATCGTGGTCGTCACGGTGAACTATCGTCTGAATGCCTTCGGCTTCTTCTGCCATCCGGAGATCACGAAGGAAGCCCCGGAGGCCCCGGGCAACTTCGGCTATCTGGACCAGCGCTTCGGCACCATGTGGGTCAAGCGCAACATCGCGGCCTTCGGCGGCGACCCGGAAAAGATCACCATCGGCGGTCAGTCCGCGGGCGGCGGCAGCGTCATGGCGCAGGTGGCCTCCCCGATGAACAAGGGCCTGTTCCAGCGCGCCATCGTGGACAGCGGTCTGGAGCTTTGCCCCTATCCCCCCAGTATGTTCGGACCTCCCATGTCTCTGGCGGAAGCCGAGGAGATCGGCAAAAAGTTCTTCAAGGTGCTGGGCGTGAAAACGCTGGCGGAGGCGCGGAAGCTGGACGCCTTCTTCATCCGCGATAAGGCCAATGAGTGCGGTCTGCGCTTCGGCGTGGTGACGGATGACAGGTTCATCACCGGCCCCTCCAACGAGCTGTTCATCAACAACCAGTGCGATATCGTGCCCATCCTCTTCGGACATACCTCCTCCGAGTTCTTCGCCGGGCCGCACTGCGATTCCATCGAGGCGTTCAAGGCCTACGCGAAGGAGCAGTACGGTGAGGACGCGGACACCTTCCTGAAGCTCATCGAGAGCCGCATGGGCTCCGTGACGGAGATGAAGCACAAGGCGCAGAAGCAGCATCTGGAGTTTTCCGGCCGTATGTTCGGGCAGATGAAGGCCGTCACCGGGGAGAAGACGCCCTTCTGGTACTGGGTGTTCGACCCCGAGATCCCCGGCTGGGACGATCCGGGCACCTTCCATTCCTGCGACCTGTGGTTCTTCTTTGAAACGCTGGCGAAGTGCTGGCGGCCCTTTACCGGCAAGCACTATGATATCGCCCGCCTGATGTGCAATTACTGGGCGAATTTCGTGAAGACCGGCGACCCCAACGGTCAGGACGCCGACGGCAGCGATATGCCCTACTGGAAGCCCTATACCGTTGAGGAGCCCTGCCGGATGTGGTTCGGCGACACGGCGTACACCGAGGAAAAAGGCCCCGACGCGCTGATGCAGTTCCTGCTGGCGCAGGAGCTGAAAAAGCGCGGTCTCAACTGAGATGCGCAGAAAGGCGGTCTGAGTATGAAATACCGGAAGTTTTATGAATGGGAGATCTCCACGCTGGGCCTCGGCTGCATGCGCCTGCCCGCGCTGCCCGGCGACCGTGTGGATGAAGAAAAGGCCATCGAGCTGATCCGTTATGCCTATGAGCATGGCGTGAACTATTTCGACACGGCTTACCGCTACCATGAAGGCGAGAGCGAGCTGGTGACCGGCAAGGCCCTGTCCATCTACCCCCGCGAGAGTTTCCACCTCGCCAGCAAGTTTCCCGGCCATATGCTGGTGAAGGAGCCGGACGGGCGGCTGGCCTTCACCGGATTTCCCGGGAAAAAGGTCTATTTCGCTTCCCCGAAGGAGCTGTTCGAGACCCAGCTGCAGAAGTGCGGCGTGGACTACTTCGACGTTTACCATCTCCACAACGTGAACGAAAGTTCCATCAACTTCTATCTGGATGAGGAAGTGGGCGTCATCCCCTATCTCATCTCAGAAAAGCAGGCCGGGCGCATCAAACACCTCGGTTTTTCCTCCCATGGTCGGCCTGAGACCATCCAGCGGATGCTGGACAGATACCCCGGCGTGTTCGACGCGGTGCAGATTCAGATCAACTACATGGACTGGAACCTGCAGGACGCGAAAGGAAAATATGAGCTGCTGGAATCCCGGGGCATTCCCGTCATCAGCATGGAATCCGTGCGCGGCGGCGCACTGGCGCGTCTGCCGGAAAAGGCGGCGGAGATCCTGAAGGCGGCTGATCCGGATGCAACGCAGGCTTCCTGGGCACTGCGCTGGCTGCAGGCGAAGCCCAATGTGCAGATCGTCCTCAGCGGTATGTCCACGCTGGAACAACTCAAAGAAAATCTGGCGCTGTTCGACGAGCCGAAGCCGCTGGACGCTGCGGGCTGCGAAAAGCTGAACGAGGTGCTGGGCACGATGCTGGACATGGTCCCCTGCACCGCCTGCCGCTACTGCACGGAGGGCTGCCCCATGCAGCTGGAGATCCCCAGGCTCATCTCCATGTATAACGAGGCGAAGAACAGCGGCATCTTCCAGCTGATGAGCGTGGTGCGCGGCATGAAGCCGGAAACGCTCCCCTCCGCCTGCGTCAAGTGCGGCGCCTGCAAGCGCGTCTGCCCGCAGGGCATCGATATCCCCGAGGTGCTTGCCAAGTTCGATGAACTGCTGAAAACGCCGCCGAAATTCCCCGGCAGACCCTGATTCGATTTGCTCCCGATCGGCTTTAGCCGATCGGGAGTTTGAACTTTCGGTGGGCGAAATGCAGATAAATGCGTGAAATTCGGGCCGGAATGGTGTAGAATACGGAAAAACAACGCGGAGGGAAAACCATGCAGTATGAAAACGGATGCTGGCTGCTGAAAGAAGGCTATGCGGCCTTTTCGCCTACGGAGGCGTATGAGATCGTTCGCCGCGAGAAAGACGTGACCATTCTCGGTCCGACCTCGGAGATCAGCGGAAAGGGCGCGACGCTGGGCGGCGTGAGCCTGACCGTGCGCTTCTCCGCTCCCGCGCCGGAAACGCTTCGGGTGGAGGTGTGGCATCATCGCGGCGCGGCGGAAAAAGGCCCGGTCTTCCCGCTGGAGCTTCCGGATGCCGCTGCACTGGACCTGGAAGAGACCGAGGAAGCGCTGACCGTCCGCTCCGGTTCGCTTTCCGTCAACATTCAGAAAAAGCCGATGTGCTTTACCTTCCGGCAGGACGGGCGCTTCCTTGCCCGTAGCACGCCGAAGGATCTGTGCTATGTGAAGGAGCAGTACACGAACGCAATGTACGACAAGCCCGGCGGCGCATGGATCTCCCAGCGGCTGAGCCTCAGCGTGGATGAACAGATCTACGGGCTGGGTGAGCGCTTCGGCCCCTTCGTGAAGAACGGGCAGACTATCGTCATCCGCAATGAGGACGGCGGCACCAGCTCCCAGCAGGCTTATAAGAATATCCCCTTCTACCTTTCCAGCCGGGGCTACGGCGTGTTCGTGAACCACCCGGAGACCGTGGAATTTGAAGTGGGCACTGAGCAGGTTTCCCGGGTGGGCTTCGCCGTGCGGGGCGAAAAGCTGGATTACTTCTTTTTCGGCGGCCCCACCATGAAGGACGTGCTTCGGCATTACACCGCGCTTACCGGCCGCCCCGCGCTGCCGCCGAAATGGAGCTTCGGCTTGTGGCTTTCCACCAGCTTCACCACCAGCTATGATTCGGATACCGTACTTTCCTTCGTGAACGGAATGCTGGACCGGGGAATCCCCCTCAGCGTCTTTCATTTCGACTGCTTCTGGCTGCGGGAGTTTCACTGGACGGACTTCGTGTGGGACGAGCGGGTGTTTCAGGACCCGGCGGGGCTGATCCGGCAGCTGCACGAAAAGGGCGTTCGCGTCTGCGTATGGATCAATCCCTATATGGGGCAGGCCGGTGCGCTGTTTGAAGAAGGCATGGAGAAAGGCTATTTCCTCCATCGGAAGGACTGCAGCGTGTGGCAATGGGATATGTGGCAGCCGGGGCTTGCCATCGTGGACTTCACGAATCCCGACGCCGCGGCATGGTACCGCGCACAACTGGAAACGCTGCTGGACATGGGCGTGGACTGCTTCAAGACGGACTTCGGCGAGCGTATCCCCACGGAGGACGTGGCGTGGTACGACGGTTCCGACCCGGAAAAGATGCACAATTTCTACAGCTATCTCTATAACAAACTGGTCTTTGACCTTTTGAAGGAGCGGCGCGGGGAAAACGATGCGCTGGTCTATGCCCGCAGCGCTACGGCCTGCTGCCAGCGCTTCCCCGTCCATTGGGGCGGCGACTGCTGGTCGGATTATGATGCCATGGCCCAATCGCTGCGGGGCGGTCTGAGCTTCCTTTCCTCCGGCTTCGGCTTCTGGGCGCACGATATCGGCGGGTTTGAGGTTACCAGCACGGCGGACGTGTACAAACGCTGGCTGGCCTTCGGGCTGCCCAGCACCCACAGCCGCCTCCACGGTTCTTCCTCCTACCGTGTGCCGTGGGCCTATGACGAGGAAGCAGTGGAAGTCTGCCGCACTTTCACAAAACTGAAACTCACCCTCCTGCCCTATCTGTATACATCTGCGCAGTACACGGCGGAGACCGGCGTCCCCATGGTCCGGCCCATGGTGCTGGAATACCCGGACGACCTGAACTGCCGCTATCTGGATAAGCAGTATTTCCTCGGCGACAGCCTGCTGGTCGCACCCATCTTCAACGAAGACGGACTTGCGCGGTATTATCTGCCGTCGGGCAGCTGGGTGAACGTCCTCACCGGCGAGACCGCCTCCGGCGGCGTCTGGCGCGAGGAAACCCACGGCTACTGCTCCGTTCCCCTCTGGGCAAGGGAAAACAGCATCATCCCGTTCGGCATCGAAGCGCCTGACGCGGATTACGCCTTTGCGGGCAACGTGGAATTTCGCGCCTGTGGTCTCACAGGCGAAGCGGACGCACTTGTGCGGGACGGCAAAACGACCTTGCGCCTGCACCTTGCCCGCAGCGGCAGCGAGGTTTCCGTTTCGGCGGACGCGCCGGGCTGCCGGGTGCGCATCGTGAACGGGGCTTCGCTCCATGCGCCGGGCTGTCGGACCGCGGTGGAAGGTCCTGACCTCCTGATTTACCTCTGATGCATTCGGGTTTGAAAGCGTATCAAAACGGATCGCCTCCGACCTTCCTTTCCGCCGAAGGGCATCCGCCGGAAACCGTAACGATTTTGTTACGTGTTTCACGGTTTTTCACGCTTTCTGCATCAAAATACCGCAAAAAAAGATTGCTTTTTTGTCGTGGATTTGGTATCATACATCAATAGACAGTATGTCGGGCGATTTTCTTTTCGGGTAACCGTGGGGCCGGGCGCATCCCATTCCGTCCACCGGGAATTGAGGTATCTATGCAGAAAAACATAAATCCAACCACCTATACGATCGACCTTGTTCAGCTTGCGAAAGCGCTTTGGAAAAGAGCATGGGCCATCATTCTGGCCGCCGTCATTTTTGGCGGCTGTGCCTTCGGATATGCAAGATTTCTGATCACGCCGCTTTACCAGTCCACCGCACTGATGTACGTCAACAACAGTTCCTTTTCCGTTGGCAGTACCAATTTCAGCATCAGCACCGGCGAACTGAGCGCGGCTAAAACGCTGGTCAGCACCTATATCGTCATTTTGAAGACCCGTTCGACGCTGGAGACGATCATTGATGAAGCGCAGCTGGACTATACGTATGAAGAACTGAAAGCGATGGTCTCCTCCGCTCCTGTGGATAACACGGAGATCTTCGGGATCACCGTCACCTCGCCGGACCCACAGGAGGCTGAGCGGATCGCCAATACGATCGCCCGCGTCCTGCCGGATAAGATTTCCGAGGTCGTGGATGGCAGCTCCGTGCGGGTCGTCGACCATGCGGTCGTTGCGGCGCACAAGTCCTCCCCCAATATTACCAAGATCACGATGATCGGCCTGCTTCTCGGCTTTGTCATTGCCTGCGCCGTGATCACCGTCCTGTTTCTGATGGACGATCTGATCCATGATGAAGAAACGCTGCGGCAGGAGTTTGACCTGCCGGTGCTGGCGGTCATTCCCGACCTGAGCAGCGATAAATCGGGCAGCGGAAAATACGGTCAGTACAAGGAATACGGAGGGACGCAGAATGGCTAATCAGAAACAGAAGTCCGAATCCGTGAATCAGCGCAGAATGATGCTCTGCGATAATCTGAGCTTCGCTGCGTCGGAAGCCTATAAGCTGCTCCGTACGAACCTGATCTTCTCCCTCCCGGAAAACGGCTGCCGGATCATCGGCGTTACCAGCGCCGTCCGGGATGAAGGCAAAAGCACCACTTCGGTCAATCTCTGCTATTCGCTGGCGGAAGCCGGAAAGCGCGTCCTGCTCATTGAGGCGGATATGCGTCTCCCGAATATCGCGGGTAATCTCGGTCTGAAAGCCAGCCCCGGTCTTTCCAACCTGCTTGCGGGATTGACGGACGGCGTCGGCGTTCTGCAGACTTCCAGCCAGTTCAAAAGCTGGAAGATCCTCGCCGCGGGCGATATTCCGCCGAATCCTTCCGAGCTGCTGGCCTCCAAATCCATGCAGGTCGCGCTGGAATCCTTCGCCAAAGGGTTTGATTTCATCGTGCTCGACCTGCCGCCGGTCAACGTGGTTTCCGATGCACTGGTCGTTTCCAAGCTGACGGACGGCATGATCCTGGTCGTGCGGGAGGATTTCAGCTCAAAGAACGCCGTTCGGGACGCGATCAATAATTTCAACCTCAGCGATGCGAAGCTGCTGGGCATCGTGATGACCCACGTAAATTCCAAGAGCAGCCGCAAGAAATACTACCGCAGCAAAAAAGGCTATGGCTACGGCAAGGGTTATGGCTATGGCTACGGATACGGGTATGAACGCGCCGGAAAGACTTCCGGGACGCCGTCATCAAAGAATGGTTGACGTACATACGCATATTCTCCCTGGCATGGATGACGGCAGCGGCAGTGTCGAAGAAAGTCTTGAAATGCTTTCCGCGCTGTACACACAGGGTGCGAATACGGTCGTTCTGAGCCCACACTTCTATTCTGACCGGGAAGCGCTCCCACATTTTCTGGAACGCCGTGCCGATAGCTTTCGGGCGCTGCAGGATGCCATGTCTTCTTTCGGTGAGCCGCTGCCGCGGGCCCTGCTGGGTGCGGAAGTGTGGTACTTTGACGGGATGAGCCGTGCCTCCGCTCTGAAAGCGCTGTGCATCGAGGGAACGGATCTGCTGCTTTTGGAGATGCCATTTGAACGCTGGTCAGATTCGGATCTGCAGGAGATCCTTCGGCTGCAGGAAAGCAGCGAATTCACCGTTCTGCTCGCACATATCGACCGCTATCTTCCTTGGCAGAAAGCGCGCACGTGGGAATCCCTTTTGGAGCATGGGGTCCGGATGCAGGCAAATGCCTCCTGCTTCACGGAACGCCGGTCTTCCAGAAAAGCGCTTCGACTTTTCCGGGATGGGCAGATCCATCTGCTCGGTTCCGATGCGCATAATCTGACGAGCCGCCCGCCGGATATCGGGCAGGCGATCGCGCAGCTCCGACAGGCGTTTGGCGATGAAGCGTTGAGACTTCTGCGTGATAATGAACGCTGGCTCGGCCTTGCGGCGGAGGTTTTGATTTGAACAGACGTTATTGGATCCCCGCCGCCGTTCTTGCCGTGCTTTGCCTCGTCTGCGTGGCGCTGCTGCTGGGACGGACGCTTCCCGCGAACCCGCCGAAACCACCTCCCACGGTCGCGCCGTCCGCTTCTGCGAAGCCCTCCCCCGCTCCGACGCCTGCGGAAACCGCATCGGTCCCGTCGGATACACCGGCACCGGATGCATCCGCTTCCCCGGAGCCAGCGCCGGAACCGACGCCGGAGCCTTACGTGAGCCAAATTGACTTTGACGCGCTGCTGGCCGAAAGTCCGGATATCTGCGGATGGCTGGAGATCCCCGGAACGGAGATCAGCTATCCTGTCCTGCAAAACGCGGAGGACGATACCTATTATCTGGACCGGGATGAACACGGATGGTATACCGCCAACGGTTCCCTTTTCACCGAACATCAGTATAACGCAAGAGATTTCTCCGACCCTGTCACGCTGATCTACGGGCATCATATGCGGGATGGCGCCATGTTCGGGAATCTGCAGGCTACCTATTCCGACCCGGAACAGTTTTCGGAGCTGAACCGCTTCTTCATCTATCTGCCGGACCGGGAGATCGAATACGAAGTCTTTGCCGCCGTTCCCTATGACGCGGTCCACATCCTTTACACCTATGATTTTTCCAGCGCAAGGACCTTCCGCTATTTCTTTGATGACGTCCTCTCCACACGAGTACTCGGCGCAAACGTAATCCCCGACTATGAACTGGATTACGATGACCACATTGTGATCCTCTCCACCTGCCTGATCGGAAATAACAAGCGCCGGTTTCTGGTCATGGGCAAAGAACTCACGGAATAGGCGCCCGAACGAACAGTGTAAAAATGCGGCTTAGCCGCTGAAAGGAAGTATTATCATGAAAAAAGTCCTTACCCTGATGCTGACGGTCATGCTGATGTTCATGCTGGCCGTCTCCGCCATGCCGGTTGGATTCACGCCCTCTGTCGAAGGTATTGAAGCGCCTGAGCCCGTCGTGGTCATCGACGACGCCGGAAACCGTTATGTCGGAGTCCTGACCGATGAGGATGGTTCGGAAACGCCTGTCGCTCCCGCTGACGAGGATGCGGATATCAACGACAGCACTGACGAGGGCACGGATATCGGCGACAGCGCTGTCGAGAATGCGGGTGATGACAACAGCGATCTCGAAGTGACCGATGAAGCTCCCGAGACCGATGAGACCACCGACAGCGAAGGAAATGGCAATGTCACCGTCCCGACCGGAAATGAAGGTTCTGAAACGACCGTTCCTGCCGCTGACGAGGGTGCGGGTGCTAATGAGGTCGTTTTGGAAGTGACCGCAGTTTCCAAAGCGGACGATGCCCCCACTTCTGAGATTGCAGATCAGCTGATTGCCGCTGCAGAGACAATCAAGAACGCCGATTCCGTCACGGATCTGGTCCCGGAAATCGCCGGAGCGCTGGAAGTCATCAAAGCTGCCAGCACGGATCCCGCTCAGAAGGAAGTCACTATTGCCGATCTGGTCGTTCACGATCTGTTTGACGTTTCTCTTCTGAAGAACGGGGAGGTCATTGAGGTTCCCGAAGGCGGTAGTATCCGTTTTTCTCTGAAGACCACGCTGAAGCCCGGCGACATCTTCTTCGTCATCCATAACTACGAAGGCGACAAGTGGGAACTGATCAATGACGTTGTGCTGGCTGATGACGGAACGCTGACGGTCACGGTGAACAGTCTTTCCCCCTTCGCCATCATTTCCGTGGGTGCGCCCGCTGCTCCCGCTGTTGAAAGCGGCGCGACTGTCCCCGTCTCCCCGCAGACCGGCGACAGCTTCCCCACCATGTATCTGGTCTTCGCGGTGCTCTTTGCAGCTGCCTCCGCGGTTTTCTTCATCAAGGCTCGCAAGCACAGCGCCTGATATTTCTGACAGATGAGAAAGCAAACAACTGCTTTCGGTCTGAAAATGAAGCGATTCTGGGTCGTTCTGGCGATCCTTCTGGCGATCCTCCTGCTTGTGCTGGTCTACAAGCTGCTCCATGCATGGGAGTTTGCAGATCAGCCTGTCGGGGAAACTGACCCTCGAAATACATCATTGGCCGCTCATTCTGAAGATGAACGGCCAATGATTTCATATCAAGGCAGCTGGTATGCGTTGAAGCCGGAGCTGGAAACCGTCCTGCTCATGGGGCTTGACAAGTATGAGGAAGACGCCGGAGAAGGCCTCGGATATCGAAATTCCCAACAGACCGATTTTATGCTCCTTCTGGTCATTGACCGGGAGGCCGGTAATTATTCTGCAATTCATCTGAACCGTGACACCATGGCGGAGATCCCCGAGATCGGAGCTGATGGGAAATCTGCCGGAACCGTGACAGGGCAGCTGACGCTTGCGCATACCTATGGCAGCGGCGGCAGGGACAGCAGCCAGAATGCGGTGAAGGCTGTTTCGGATTTCCTCTACGGAACAGAGATCGACCACTATGTGACGTTCACCATGGATGCCGTCCCCGTTCTGAACGACGCGGTCGGCGGTGTGGAAGTCACATTGCTGGCGGATTTTTCCGATATCGATCCAAGGCTGCGGGAGGGCGAGCCTGTCACCCTGCACGGCGATGAGGCACTCCTCTATGTCCGGAGCCGTGGGATGCTGGAGGACAGTACGAACCTTTTCCGCATGGAGCGGCAGCGGCAGTATCTGAACGCCCTTTATGAGGCGCTTTCCCTTCGTTCTGAGAATGACGAAGGGTTCCTGACAGGCTGCCTGCTGCAGATCAACGATTACTTCACCTCTGACTGCACGATCAATCAGCTGAATGAGCTCGGGCTGCAGATGCAGAGCTTTGCGTTCCTCGGCATTGAGGATGTCCCCGGTACGGCAATCATCGGCGAGAAGTTTATGGAATACTACGTTGACGAAGACGCCCTTCAGGAACTGCTGGTGCGCACACTGTATGAACCAAGCGAACGATGATCATTGAGACCTCGCCAAAGTATTTGGCGAGGTCTCATCGTTTGTTTATGCATTATGTCCGGATACCCGGAAGCGGGCACCGTTATTTCAGCTGGAAGACTTCTCCCGTCTCCTTATTCCGCCATCTGGGCTTCAGCGGCAGCGGCCAGTTGAACTCCATGGCGCTGGGCGTGGGGCAATCGTTTGCGCAGCAGCCGCAGTACCAGCACTCCTCCGGATGCAGGATGATGGGAGGCGCGCCCTTCTTCGGATTGGGGATGAAGACGTCGATCTGACAGGTCTCCACGCAGGTATTGCAGCCCACGCACTTGTCCGGATCGATGCGGACGGGCGTGCTGGGGGTCTGCACATTGGGGATCGCGTATACTTTCTCTGCCATGCTGTTCTCCTCCTCAGCCTTCAGGCTTGTAGACCCCGGCATAGTCCGGGTTATGGGCCTCATACTGCGCCTTCTGGTTGCCCCAGAAACCCACGGGGATGCGCTCATAGACGACTTCCCCGTTTTCCTGCCGCAGCACCAGATAGTTTTTCGCGTCTTCTTCGTCCGTTTCGGGATAATCCACCCGCTGCAGGCTCAGCGCGGGGCAGCTCATCCTCCGCTCCTTCATGGCCAGAATGGCGATCTTCGCGTCCTCAATGGCGCTCAGATCCTCCAGCGAACGGCAGAGCTTGTGGGGATCCAGCGCGTATAGCTGCGGCACCGCATATTTCTCGATGCGCCCGATCTCCTCCAGCGCCAGATCCAGCATCCGCTCGGTCTTGAACTCGCTGGCAAAATACTGCATGACCCGGTTCAGACCGTTGTGCAGCTCCTTCCATTCGATGCCGCCGGTGCGCTCCGTAGGGGCCAGCACGCGCGCCTTCTCCTCGTCGATCTGCGCACGGCTCACAGCGCCCGCAGCGGCGGAACGCGCATACGCGGCGGCCTTGCGGCCCGCATAGCGGCCTGTGGAAGCGGCATAGCTGTGATCGCCGGGAGAGTACATGGAAGTACCCGCGGCGTACAGCCCGTCCAGACTGGTCTTCAGATCCCAGTCGGTGATGAGGCCGCCGCCCCGCGGGGATTCCCGGAGCTGGGCGGGCGTCTGGAACTCGATCTGGTTATAGTTCATGATCTGATCGCGCCTGTAATCGAAGCCGCCGTCCGTCATGGTCTTCACCATGATCTTGGTGGTGGAATCCTCATTGAGCATCAGATTCCACGTGGCGTTGGATTCCTTCGGATCGACCCCGGCGAAATCCGCATAGAACGGCAGTTCATACTTGCCGGTGCGGATGCCCTCGCGCATCGCCTTCTCGTCGGAGAACATGGCGCCGCCGTCTTCCCAGCCCTGCGTGGCATAGGGCAGCTTCACGTTGTTGGAATCCACCACGGGGATATTCTCATAGCTGGCGTCACCGCCGCCGGTGTACCACTTGTGCTTCATGCCCGTGGCGATGCGGTAGGGGTTGTTGCCCTCCATCATGGTCAGCTTCGCACCTGCCCGCCACGCCATGGCGGTACTGTCTCCGCTGACGGTGCGCGGATACATGGTGGAATAGCCGCCATGCTCCATGTCCATGAACCAGAGCTGGCCGGAGCCGCCCGCGGACATGATGACCGCCTTCGCCTTGACGATGACGAACTCGCCGGTGCGGGTATTGATGCCCGTTGCGCCCACGATGCGCGCGCCCTGCACGCCGTCCTCGTTCAGCAGGCTGGTGGCCATGACCCGGTCGAGGATCGTAACGCCCAGCCGCTTGCATTCCTTTTTCAGCATGGGCTTGAAGGTGCTGCCCCAGATGCGGATGACCGTGTTGTTCCGCTTGTCCGGCGGGTTGTAACCGGGCTTGTCCCAGCCGGGTTCCACACCCAGACCGGCACTCTTTCCGTAGCGGGGCGAGATCATGAATTTGGTCTTGTCGTCGCGGCCTTCCACGCCCACGAACTCATCGTCCGTGTCACGGATCTTGCCGCCGATCTGCTCCATCTCCAGCAGGGTGTCGAAGTCCTCACGGCACTGGATCTGAATGCCGATGCCGTTTGCGAAATTGCCGCCCGCCTCCGTTTCTGCCACTGCCCATTCGTCCGGGTCAACGCGGGAAAGCGGATTGCCGGGTACGTTGCACCAATGGTCGCAGCCGGGGCCGCCCGCGCCGCTGCGGCGCACGTCGCCCTTTTCCCTCAGCACCACCTTCGCGCCCTGCCGCGCCGCGCTGATGGATGCCCAGCAGCCTGCGATGCCGCCGCCCAGCACCAGCACGTCGGCCTCCAGCTCGCTCTCTTCGCCGAATCTGACCGGATAGGGCCATTCGGGCGGGGTGCCTTCGCTCATCAGATACTCATGCCATGTTCCCATGAAACGACCTCCTCTGTTTTTTCATTTCTTTTCATGCTTCCGTTTTGCGTTTCGGTCCTGCCCGGATATTCGACCGGAAAGACCGAAACGCGGTTTCTTTAGGGATATCATACCATATTCATTGCGCTTCTGCACGACTATTTGCGGATTTTTCCGAGAAACGCAGATCGGGTTCTTACACCGGTTCTTCGGAGCGATGAATGAAACCGATATATGCAGGTCTGCTCCGTCACCGGCAGAGAAAAAACAGCCGTTTTTCAGCATTCTTTTTCGCCCGGATATTCCGCAATTCTGCTTTTTATGATATTATCATAAAAAATGGGCCAACTTCCCCGTGAGACGGGAATGATTCCGGATTTTGAAAGGAGATACTGTCATGTCAGCAAAGAATGATCTTGACGCCCTGCTTCAGAGCTTTGTGGACCGGGGCGTACCCGGTGCGGCACTGTCCGTCCGCAGAGGGGGCGAAACGCTCTATGAGGGCTACTGCGGCTACCGGGATATGGCTAAAACGCAGGTTTTGACGCCTGACACGCTTTTCCGCATTCACTCCATCACGAAAGCCTTCTCCGCGTTCTGCGGCATGATGGAGTATGAGCGAGGCGCATTTCTGATGGATGACCCGGTCTCCGAATATCTTCCCGAATACAAGCACCTCCTTGTCAGCGTGAAGCAGCCTGACGGGACATATCGCGTGGAAGAAGCGAAAAAGCCCATGCTGATGCGGCACCTGTTCAATATGCGCGTGGGCCACTATTCCTTCGGAGACGATCCCACGGCAAAGGCCATGACAGAAGTGCATGAACGCCTCGGCGGCAGCAAGTTCGTGGCGGGCTATTCTCTTGCCGAGGAAGTCCGCGCACTTGCGGAAGTCCCCATGCTCTTTGAGCCGGGAACGCACTGGCAGTATGGCTATGGGATCGATATCATGGCGGTCGTGGTCGAAGTGACCAGCGGTATGCCCCTCAGCCGGTTCATGCAGGAAAAGATCTTCGATCCGCTGGGCATGAAGGACACCGGCTTCCGCTTCCGTCCCGGCTGGCGGGAACGCATGGCGGAGTGCGTCCGGCATAAGCCCGACGGTACGGTGGAACACTGCGAAGACCTGCTGGGCGACCCGCTGGATACCATGTACCGGGAGGACGGCAGATATGAAGCTGCCGACGCGGGTCTCATCTCCACCCTCCACGATCTGCAGATCTTCTCCGCCATGCTGGCAAACCGGGGCAAGCTGAACGGCGAGCGCCTCATCGGACGGAAGACCATCGACATGATGCGGCAGAACCTGCTGGATGACGAACTGATGAAGGAATTCATCGGCAATATGCCCGAAATGAAAGGCTACGGTTACGGTTACGGCGTCCGCACCCTGCTGGAAGAAGGTACCGCGCTGTGCAACGGCTCCGTGGGCGAATTTGGCTGGCTGGGCGCGGCGGGCGCATGGATGATGGCAGACCCGGCCGAAAACCTCTCCGCCGCGTTCATGATCCAGGATATGCTCCCCGACTCGCAGTATTATAACGACCGGCTCCGCGCCGCCATCAACGGACTGGTGGACTGATCCGCCGCGGTTCCGTTTCGGGAAAACGCGGGAAACCTATCGGCGGCTCCGGGGATATTCCCTTCAGAATGATTTGATATAGGAGACATACTTATGGCCTTCGATATTTCCAGAAAGATCAGCTATTATGAGCGGATCCGCATCCGCCTGCACGACAGCGTGGGAAATGTGCTTGAAGAGCTTTCCCGAAACGAGGCCTTTGCCGGGAAAAAGAATTCGGGCTTTGCAGCTTTCAAGAAAAACATCGAGATCCTGGAGCAGTTCAGCCGTCAGCAAAAGCAGGGCGACGTTCCGGGTGAAGCCGCTGTAACTGCGGAGAAAGCGAACCGTGCGTGGAAAAAGGTGCAGGCACATCTTTCCACCGCAACTGCCGCTCTGGAGAAGCAGCTTGCCGCCCTTCCCAAGGTCGCACCGGGTCAAAGGATCGATCCGGGTCGCGCAGCTGCGACAGACTACCTGTCCGTTATGCTGGAATGCAGAGCCTGTTTCGAGCTTGCGCAGAAGCATGAGAACGAGGTACAGCGTATGGGCCACACGGAACTGTTTGAGCAGCAGACGGAAAAAGGCCTGATCCTTCGGGACGCGCAGCCCTATCTGGAAGTGCTGGCGGGTTCCGGCGTGCCGGAAACGCTGGGAAGTCTCGCAGAACAGCCTGCGGTCTCCGCTGCCTACGGCGGGAGCCTCCGGACCTTCGGCGAAGCCCTCCGCACCCTCACCACTGCCGTACGGGCCGGAAACGCGGACGGAGCGGAGCTTTCGCAGGCGTGGGATATCATGAAGAAGGGTGCGCCGGAGCTGCTCGGCAGCCTCACACGGCGGCTGGAACGGATGGACGTCGGCGACGCCGGATATGAGGATCTGATGCGTCTGAGAACGGCCGTTACCGCCTGTCAGGAGGCCGTGGAACGCACGGAGGCGCGGGAAAACGTCCGCAGTTTTCGTCTTCGGAGCAGGAAGATCGATGACGATATCGCCGCTGTCGATCGGGAGCTTGCAGACGCAGCCGTGCTGGGTGAGGTGCTGGACGAGGACGAGGAAATCCCGGAAGAAGAGGAATACACGCCGTCCGAGCTGGAAATGCGGATGCATTTCGACGATCTGCGGAATTACCGCTGGAACATCGGTATTCAGGGCGCGCCATTTGAGGAGGAGTTTCCGAAACTGAACCGGCAGATCGAGCAGTATCGCCGCGACCTGCCCGAAGAACTCCTTACCCGCTACGATAGAGGCGTCAGCTTCAAGGATCTGAAGGAGGATGACGAACGGTATCGCACGGAGTTTACGAAGGCGCACCGGGCGTCCGTGGAGGCCACCAGAAACCTGAACCGGGCTTTGGATCAGGCGCTGGGATCCTCCGGCCTTTCCGCCGAGCGGCGTGTTGCCGTTCGGAACGCGCTGAGCCGCGCCGTGACGGATGCGTCGGCACGGAAGACGGCAGAACGGGATAATGGGCAGGCCGCGCTGGGCAAGACGCTGGATACCCTGAAAAGGCAGGGTGTCACCATCCCGGAAGCCTGTGCGGCGGAATTGAAGAGCTGCTTTGACCGGCAGGTGCCGGGGTTCTCCCGGGCCATGAACGAAATGAACCGGGCCATGGGAAACCTGAACGGTATGCACCTGCTTTGGGAGCTGAAGGTTGCCGAGGGCAAGCGGGCGATCCTTGTCGAGCAGAACCGCGCCCTGTATGAGAAGGAGCGGGATGCAAAGCTGGCCGAACTGCAGAATCAGCCGGACGCAAAGCTGCGGCAGCGCCTGAAAAAGCTGGGTAACGCGCTGGGAAAGGCCCATAAGCTGGGCATCAACTCCGACGAGTATACCCGCTTCCGCAGTGCCTTGAATGCAGCTGCGGAGAGCGGCAGTCTGGAAACGCTGTATCAGGCCGCACGGACCTATATCCGATCGAAGGACTCCGCGCCCACAACATCTTCCGGCCGGGCGCGTCTGACGATCGCCACACAGGTGGCTGCACTCCTGCAGACCTCGCTGGATCATCAGAAGCATCCGGTCATTTCGGAAGCGGAACAGAATGAGCCGATGGTCGAAGTTGCGTTCGACCCGTTTGAGCAGGCGGAGCCGGAGATCGAAAACTCGATCAGCGCTGCCGCTCCGGAGGAAGCACAGCCCGCACAGCAGGCAGTTCAGCCCGCACAGCAGGTCGCACAGAACGATGTGGAATTATTTGAGCAGGAGGAAGACCCGGTCTATCTCTCTGCGGGATATGAAGCGACCGACGCTTTCCATGAGACCACGGCGTTCTACATCGAGACACACCTGTTCAGCAACTTCGGCTGGGATGAGGAGCTTTGCCGCAAAGTGGCGGACAAAATGGTGCAGATCATGGACCGGAACCTGACCGGCAGATCGGCAGAGGACGAAGAGCGGATGATACAGGAATATCGGAAGACCTTTGTTGACCCCGGTCTGGAGGGTTATCCCAGAATACCGCGGGGCGGCACCGAGGAAGACGTATTCCTCATTTCGATGCGCCACTTCGCACGGGAATATCAGAACGGTCTGTCGAAAGTAGCCGACCGGGACCATATCGATCCCTCAAGCGTGGATCTGGACGAATATCCCAACAGTACGCTTGAGCCGGGCAAAGGCCGGGACAATATGCGTCTGAAAATGGCCGCGCAGGTGGAGCGGAAGCTGCGGCGCGAAGCGCCGTTCGATCCGGAATTTCGTGAAGACGTGATGGGCATCATGCTGGATAAGAACACGCCGGACACCGTGCGGAACCTGCTGGTCGGCATAAACCTGAACGGTCTCCTTCGCGCCGACCTGCGAGGCGAAGCGCTGAAAAACAAGCTGTATCAAGCGGTCAAAGTGGTCACGCCCGAGATGCGCGAACAAAAACGCCAGAAGATCGCCGCCGTTCAGGAGTTTCGGAAGAACACTGTCGCCGCGAGATCCGCGAAATAAATATACTGAAAGCCGATCGCGGGTCACCCGCAGAAAAACGAACGGGTCCGAAGGCCCGGGCGATTTTGTCATTCTGTTCTTTTGGGAATACTTCTACATCATTCTTCGCGGAAGCCGCTTTCCCGAAGATTCCACCCGGAAACGGACCATTTCGGCTTTCCGCACACGCGATCCCCGTCCGCTTCCGCGGAAACGGTTCGAACCTCGCCCGGCATCAGCGTCAGGCAGTTGTCGCTGAAAAACACCGGCAGGATATCCTTGCCGTTCTCATCTGTCAGGCGGATGCGTACCCCCAGCGCAGGCACCGACCCGTTCTTGACCCGCAGCGTATAGCGCACTTCCCCGGTAGGAAGCGTTTCCACGCCGGTCACCGCAAGCGTCAACGCGGCTTCCGGCATTTCGTTCAGCGCCCGGTAATCCTGATAGACCCGACGGTTGTGCCAATAGGTGTTCTGCCCCAGCACCCGACCGGACGCGTCCTTCAGCGTCAGACGCAGGAAGACAATGTCGCTCCCGGCAGCGGAAAAGTCCATCGTGGCAGCGTAGACGCCGAACGCATCCGACCTGAGAAGCGGCGTTACATAACTCTGCCGGGAAACAAGGCTGCCGCTGAGGTCGAATACCTCCGCCACGGTCTCCGCGTTTTCATAGACGTTGGGGGTCGCATTGCAGAGAACGATACCGTTGTTTCGCGGGTCGAATACGGCGCGCGTGGGCTGGTTCCCGGCCTTGATGCCGTAGTATCCGCCATTCGTATCAAGGAAATAGTCGTAGGTCTGCCACATGAAGGAGGGCCACGAGGACTGGCTCATCCACATCAGTAGACCGTTACTGCGGCGCACCGCCAGCGCATCGAAGAGACCGCGGTGGTTGTCGTAGTTGATGAGCTGCGCCGCCCGGGAAAAGTCCTCGATGCTCCACGCCTTCCCGGCCTCCGCGCACATTTTTGCAATATCGGCTTTATACGCCTGATAGACCGGGTCGTCCTCCTGCGGTTCTGAGCCCTGCACATGGTCAACGGGGATCTCAAAATCGCCGCCCAGATAAGTCTGCAGGGCGTGCATATAACTGTTGGCAGGGCCGTTCATGTGATAGGTCCAGTCGTGCAGCGCCCACACCTCGCTGATGGGCCAGAGGTTTTCCGGTTTCAGGAATTTCCGCAGCGTGGACAGCTCCGGGACGTTCGGGATACCTCGCTCGCTGCGCAGCACCGGCGAAGAAACATCGTCAAAATACTGCTTGATGCCGCGATTCCCGCCGGGCGTCGCCAGCGAATACCCGCCGCCGCTTCCCACCGGCAGCGAAGCCGAATTGGGGAAATAGATGCGGGTGCCGTCCAAAGCGCCGATAAGCTGTTCCAGCCCGCTGTGGATCTCCGGATTCGGATTCCCCTCGTTGCGCCCACAGTACAGCGCCAGCGCAGCGTGTCCGCGGACGGCTCTGATCTTGTCGGCGGCATTCTCCAAAAACAGCGCCGGGTCATTGGGTTCCGGGCCGTCCACCGGATTCGCCAGCCAGAAATCATCCCAGATGAGAATGCCGTATTGGTCGCAGGCATCGTAAAACCCGGGATGGCTCGTCATGCCGACCCAGTTGCGAATCATGGTCATGTTCGCGCCCGCATGGAGCCGCACTTTGTCCGCAAGCGTCTTTGCCGTATCGCGTTTCAGGCCATCGTCCATACCCCAGTTGCCGCCCTTGGCAACGATGCGCACCCCGTTGCAATATAGCGCCAGCATTCCCCCGTCCACCGGGTAATCGAAGCGGCGGACGCCGAAGCGGAACCGCTTCCGGTCGCTGATCCTGCCGTCCGTCAGTAACTCCAGCTCCGCCGTATACAGGAACTGCTCCCCGTAGGTATTCGGCCACCAGAGCTTCGGGTTTAACAGCGTGACAGGCAGCTCCGCCGGGAGGCACTCCCCCGGTTTCAGCGTGTATTCTTTGGAAAACTCGATATTCCCAGGTTGGATGCGCCCACGCAGCTCGGCGCACAGTTCCTGTTCGCCCCGGTTCTTCAGCTCCGTGCGAAGGGTGAGATCGGCCTTCGCGGTATCCAGTTCATAATGATGCTCCGTGTGCTGCTCCACCTGATCCGGACTTTCCGCAAAGACCTGCAGAGCCCGGACGCGGGTATCCACCGGCCTGCCGTTCAGTTCCCGCCGTTTCAGCACGGTGAAGCGCAGGAACCGCGCCTGCTGCGGCGCAAAAAAGCCCTGATTCACCACGCCCATCCCGAAGGGCGTCAGATCCAGCTGCACGAAGGCAGTCGAACCCTGCACGCTGTCGGAGGTCGCGTGGCCTTCAAAGGACGCGCTGCCCGCGTTGGGTTCCGCCTTGAGCTTACCGAAAAACTGTGCTTCGATCTCCCCGCCGGGGTAGGCGTTGAAGTTCTCCCAATTCGCGCCGTCCTTCGACACTTCCAGACGGAACAGCGCCGGATGCCGCGATTCCACGTCCGCAGCGGCACCCCCGGCTTCCGAGCCCCACAGGAGCGTGACGGAGCCAAGCGTTTTGGGCACGCCGAAGTCCACCGTGAAACTGCTGCCGTCGCTCCCACGCCAATCTTTCAGCGGCGCGGGATCTCCGTCGATGCGCACACCGTCCGACAGAAGGAGGTCTTCGCAGGGATTAGCGGCCTTGTCACTGATGAGGCGGAGCGAGGTTTCCATCCACGGGTCAACGATCTCCGCTTCCCCGCCAAAAGTCAGGCGCACGTCGCCGGTGATGCCGATATTGCGGCCCCGGATGGTGGGCAGCCAGTCCCAGCCAACGGAAGCGTGCAGCGTGGGGTTATCCGCGCCCAGCAGACCGCCGTTGTTCCCCGGCCCGAAGGCGAGGCCCTGCGTGGTGACCTTTCCCGGCGTATCGTTTTTATGGATCAATACCGCGAGGACGTTTTCTTCCCCGAAGCGCACCAGCCCGGTGATATCGAACTCCGCACGCATGAAGGCCCCTTCGATGGAGTGCTGCCGCGCCGGGATCGCATTGGGCAGGAACGCGCCGTTCAGAAAAACATCCGCCTTCCAGTTGATGCTGTCGAAGTTCAGAAAGACCTGCTGTCCCTTCCGGCTTTCCGGCACGGTGAAGCGGTCGCGATACCAGAAATCCGCCGTGAAATAGGCTTCGGAGATTTGAAACTGCCAATCGTCGAAAAACGGGTCCGGTACAGCGCCCGCGTTCAGATAGGAGACCAGCGCCGTTCCCGGCACCGTCGCAGGCAGCCACGACCTGTCGTCATACCCTTCGGCAGAAAGGACCGCACCGTCCGCTCCGGCGTCCGAAGCGCGGCAGAGCTTCCAGCTGCCGCCCGTCAGGCGCTGCGTGCCGTCCGCTTCAGCTTCGGGCAAAGGCGGCAGCGTGTATTGCAGATCGTTCGTTCCGAAGACCTCGATTTTCCGAACGGCGTAGTGCGCCCCGGCACATTTCCGGCAGCGAATGCGCACGAAGCGTCCGACAGCGCCGATAACGGTCGAAACCGTGCTTTCGGCAGCGCCGACGGATGCGGCAAAGCTCGTCCACGATTCCCCGTCGTCCGAAAGCTCAATATCGTATTCGGCGGCATATTCCCCGCCCCAGCACACGGAAACGCTTTCGATCTCCGATGCTGCGCCCAGGTCAACGGATATCCATTCTTCCACGTTCCCAGCGCTGATCCACGCCAGCTCGCTGCCGCCGGTGGTCAGGTGCGCGGTATGGTCGTAGTCGATCGCACTGGAATGCAGCGCGGCGCGGAACCGGGCAAGATCACGGCGTTTTTTCGTTTCTGACATCACGTTTTCTCCCTTCAGGCGGTTTCTTATTTCGCTCCCGGGTATTCATTGCACAGCAGACGATAGGGCGCTTCGTCCTCCTCAATGGTCGGAAAACGTCCCACAGGCGGATTGAAGCGGTTGTCGGTGTTATCGTCGTTGCACTGGCTCACTTCGCCCAGCAGTACCGAGCCGGTGCCGGGCTCCACGGAAAAATCGTGGTAAAGATACTGTTGGATGTGGATGCTCTCCCCCGGCGTGAGCCGCACCTGCGTCCCGGCAGGAACGGTATAAGTCCTGCCGTCGGTATGTACCGTCACGTCGCTCTCACGGTCTATGGATTCATCGGGAAGCGAATTGTAGACCCGGATGAGGATATTGCCGCCGCCGCGATTGATGATGTCCTCGGTCTTATACCAGTGGAAGTGGTTGGGGCTGTACTGCCCTTCCTTCATATACAGGAGCTTTTCCGCATACACCTTTGGGTATTTGTCTGTCATGGCGCGATTGCCGTTGCGGATGGTGATGAGCGACATACCGACCCTGTCGAAGTCGCCCAGACCGTAGTCCGTGATATCCCAGCCCAACATACAGTCCCGTACCTCGTCGTATTCATGCCCGATGCTCTGCCATTCCTCCGGGGTGAAACGGCAGAACGGCGGCAGATAGCAATGCTCCCGGGCGCAGATTGCTTCCAGTTCCTTCAGCGCCTTGTTGATCTCGCTTCGTTTCATCTTTGTGCCTCCCTGCAGTATGGTTGGTTTATACTTTCTCGCCGTTCACGAGAACGACGTTCATGGTCTCTATTTCGACCTTCTGCCACACGCCCTCGGTCACGTAGGGTTCGGCGGCAAGGTATCCGTCCAGCGCGGCGCGGTCGGGAAATTCCATGATGAGCGCAGAACCCTTCATTTTTCCCGCTTCATCCAGCAGACCGCCTGCGCAGATGACCTGCTTCCCTAGCGCTTTCATTCCTTCCAGATGCCGGGGCCGGACTGCCATCCGCTTTTCCAGCATTCCTTCTCCGTCATAAGCCTTGACGATGAATTGCATGGTACTCCCTCTCTCATTGTGTTTTTTGCGTTGATTATACTGTCATTTCACGATTTATTCAACAGGCTGTTTCGCCAATGAATGTCACATTCGTCTTTACCTGCCGCGTTTCTTCTGTTATACTGTCAAAAAAGCATCGGGCAGATCGCAAAGGAGAATCGAAATGACGGATAAATCAAAAAAGATCGCCGTGGCCGCAGGCGTGATCGGCGGGGCCATCCTCGCGCCCGCTGCGGCAGCGCTGCTGAAGACCGCGCTGAAGCCGCGGAAGGTCTCCGCTTATGAGCCGGCCGCAAATCCGGACCGCGGGCTGAACTATGCCGAAAAGCTCTCCCGGATGATCCGATATGAGACTGTCAGCGTTCGCGGCGAAGTTCAGCGGGAGAAATTCCTCGGTTTCCACGAAGTCCTTGAAGACCTCTTTCCGCTGGTGCATGAAAAGCTGGAAAAGACGGAAATCGACGGCAGCCTGCTGTTCAAGTGGACAGGCCGGAACCATGACAGACCCATCGTCCTGATGGGGCATCAGGACGTGGTGGCAGCAGAGGGAAAATGGCTGCATGAGCCCTTCAGCGGCGATATCGCCGACGGGAAGGTCTGGGGACGCGGCGCAGCGGACACCAAGTGCTCCGTCATGGCCTTCCTGCAGGCTGTTGAGGAACTGCTCCGTGAGGGCTATGAGCCGGCGCAGGACGTTTACCTCTGCTCCTCCAATACCGAGGAGATCGGCGGTGAGGGCGCGCCGAAAACCGTTGAAGAACTGGAACGGCGCGGCGTTCAGCCGTTTCTGGTGTGCGACGAGGGCGGCGCGATCGTCCGGGAGCCGCTGGCGGGATTTCCCGGAAATTACGCCATGGTCGGTGTTCTCGAAAAAGGCTCCGGCAACGTGAAGGTCATCGCACGCAGCAACGGCGGCCATTCCAGCACCCCGTCCCGCAATTCCCCCATCGCCCGTCTGGCGAAATTCGTCTGCGATATTGAAAAACACGATCCCATGACGGTCGATCTGGAACCGGAGCTGATAGCGATGTTCAGGCGGATCGCCGATTACGGCCCCTTCTCCATGCGTCTGCTGCTGGGCAATCTGTGGCTCACGAAGCCGCTGCTGAAGCTGGCAGGCCCTTATCTGGGCAATACGGTGGCCGCCCTCATGCGTACTACCATCGCCTTCACCCAGCAGAGCGGCAGCGAGGGCGCGAACGTCCTGCCGCAGGAGGCCAGCATCACCGTCAATATGCGCTATATCCCCCATCAGAACAAGGCGGAGAGCATCGCCGTCATCCGGAAGATCGCCGCCAAATACGATCTGGAGGTGGAGGATCTGGGCGGAGACGCCAGCTTCCCGCCGGTCAAGACGGACAGCGAGGCTTTCCGGCTGGTGGAGACCGTCATCGGCGAGGTGTTCCCCGGTCTGCCCGTCATTCCCTACGTGATGACCGGCGGGACCGACGCGGCATACTATCAGCGCATCTGCGACGCCTGCATCCGGTTCAGCCCCGTTCTCTATAACCCCGAGCAGATGGAATCCATGCACGGTCTGAACGAGAACCTTGATATCAGCAGCCTGCCCGGCGCGGTGGATTTCTACAAGGCCCTTATCCGGAAGATGCACTAAGAAGGAGACGCCCGTATGAACGACGAAAAACAGGCAAAATCCATACAGATCAGCAAAAAGGTCATGATGGTCTCCATCCTCATGGTCTCCATCGTGCTGATCGGCTCGATTATTCTGACGCTGGTCCTCCAGCCGGGCGTCATCGAGAGCGCTTCGGACGGGAGTATCCGGCTCCTGCCCGGCGAGAACCACATGACGCTGTGGAAATACGTCCTCTCGCCGCTGTTGGTGCTGACGCCGATGTACGAAAACTTCATGACGGTATGGAGCATCGTACTGCTGTGCATCGTGATCGGCGCGGTCTTCAATTCGCTGGACGCTTCCGGCGTCCTGGTCTACATGGTGGAAACGCTGGCGAGAAAGTTCGGCGGCAGCAAATACCGGCTGCTCTTCGTACTTTCACTGGTCATGATGTTCCTCGGCACCACGCTGGGCATCGCGGAGGAGGTCATCCCGCTGGTGCCGCTGGCCGTCATGCTCTTCTATGCCCTCGGCTGGGATTCGCCGCTGGCCGTCATGGCCTGCGATCTGGCTGCCTGCGCGGGCTTCACCGTCGGCGTCATCAATCCCTTCAATACCGGGCTTTCCCAATCCCTCTCCGGCGAACTCGTCATGTATTCCGGCATCCTGTACCGTATCGTACTTTTTGCGGCGTTTTACGCCGTCCTCTGGTTCTGGCTCCGCCGGTACGCAAAGAAGCTCGACGCCGATCCGAAGCGCAGCTGCACCTATCTGGACGATCAGGCGCGCAAGGAAGCCTTCCGGTTCGACATCCGTTCCATGAAGGCTGATCCTGTCAAGGCCCGGGCGCTGAAATGGTTCGCTGCGGTCATCGCCATCTGCCTCGCGCTGGCGCTGTGCAATATCGCGGTTTCCACCGTTCTGTCCAAGGCGGCGGAAAAAGGCGGCCCCAACGCGGAACTCTGCGACTCTATTTCCTCCACGCTTTCGGGTACCATCCTGTATATGATCATCCTCGGATACACCGTTGCGGGCATCGGCGCCTGCATCCGCTGCGGACTCAAGGGAAAAGCGCTGCTGAAGAACCTAAGGGACGGCGTTATGACCCTACTCCCCGCTGCGGCCATGATCCTGCTGGCCAGTGCGATCGGCTTCATTTTCAGCCAGTCCGGCATCTCCGACACCATCGTCTACTACGCGGCCAATACCATGGGCAATTCTTCGGGCTTTGTCTGCGTTCTGCTGCTGATGGTCTTCCTGTTCATTCTGGAGATCTTCATCCCCTCCGCCAGCGGAAAGGCGTTTCTGATTATGCCGCTGGCCTATCGGCTTTGCAGCGTTCTCGGCATTCACCATCAGCTGGCGGTGCTGGCGTTCCTGTTTGCCGACGGCTTTGCAAACAGCCTGCTCCCCTCCAACAGCGGTCTGCTGATCACCCTCGGCATGACGCCCATCAGTTACCCCAAATGGCTCCGTTCCGCCGGGCCGATCTTCCTTTCGTTCTTCGTGCTGGCGGTCGGCGCGCTGGCATTCGGTTACTATGTGCTGTATTGATCGCCGACGATCATCTGATTTTGGAAAAGGAATGATGAAAATGGATATTGAAAAAACGATCCACAGCCTCAGAGAACGGCACTATACGGTTCAGCATTTCGCCACGTCAGCGGAAGCTGCCGAATACCTCACGAACAGCATCAAAGACACTACCGTCGGCATCGGCGGCAGCAAGACCGTGGAACAGCTGGGCCTGTATGAGCTGCTGTCGGGATCCAACACGGTGTACTGGCACTGGAAAAGCGCCGAACCGGATACCCGCGAAAAGGCAAACGCCGCAGCCGTGTATCTCACCGGCGCCAACGCGATCTCCGAAGACGGCGAGATCCTCAATATCGACGGGGCCGGAAACCGCCTCGCCGCGCAGGTCTACGGACGCAAACGCCTCTATATCATCGCCGGAACGAACAAGATCTGCCCGGATTTCAACGCTGCGCTCTACCGGGCGAGAAACACTGCCGCCGTCCTGAACTGCAGGCGCTTCAACGGTAAGACCCCCTGCAGGGTCGACGGAAAGTGTCATGATTGCCGCAGCCTCGACCGCATCTGCAATGCGCTGCTGGTCCTTTGGGCGCCCATGGCCGGGATGACCACCGAGGTCATTCTCATTGACGAGGAGCTTGGGTTCTGACAGCGGCCTGCGGCGCTGAAAAGGAAACTCCACTCCGGAATATTTTGCACAATTATCGAAGGACAGGGTTCTCCATTTCCTGCGGATTTCCCAGCAATGATTCAAGCCTGGGATTGGATAAGACATATCCGTCAAGCCGCATGGATTGGCGGATTTCCCGGGCGTGTCTGCTGATGAAATCAGAAGTACAGAAAGCGCGGGCGTTTTTCTGCAGGAAATCATAGCGTTTGTCTTCGCTCATGGCTTCTGCATCCTTCCGAAGCTTCTCCATATTGCCCTCATCCGCAAAGCTGTTGAGAAATTCATACAGTTTCTTTCGCGTCTTTGCCTGACTGAGATCTCCGGTCCGGCTCATCATTCGCTCCGCAATGCTATCCGCCATTGTACGGAATGTCTTACTGAGTCTCTCACAGGTCGCCGGAACGTCCGCCCTGTTTTCCGCAGCCGAATAGGAGAACTCCTTCCATTTGTCCTTCAGCGTCTTATCCTTGTTCTGATCGTACACGTTTTTCAGTTCATCCGCGATCTTCGATGCCTGATAGCGCACGAACGCGCGGCGGGAATCTTTGAAAACACTCAGTTTTTTGTCGTTGTCGCAATAGTTTTCATAGGCTTTCGCCGTCCGGAAAAAGCTTTCGAGCCCTTTGATCAGTTTTTCCGCATCCGGCTTCTCAGACTGCATCAACCCGTTCAGGCTGACGGCAGAATCCCGGAACTTCCGAAAATACGCGGAGTTTTGAAAATGCAGCATCGGACTGTCCGACGCCGTCAGAGATTCGGCGATCCGTCTTACCGCATCTCCGTAATAACGTACCATAGCGGAAGACTCGGCGAGCCGCTGCCGACACGGAACCGATACGTCGACGGTGTTGACCGTGACATAGGGAAAATAAGATGAAAAGTCTCTCAGCTCCAATCGGCTGTAGCCCTGCGCTGCTTCCCTTCCGACCACGAGCCGCTCTCCGTTCTCCGCGGAATTGACGCCTCTCTTTGCATGCGGATTGCGGACGGTCACGTAGTATTTGCCGTTTTCTTCTTCGATCCCTGTTACGGAATAGGCGTGGAAAGTCATGAGCCCCGCGTCTTCCAGCGACATCCCGCCGATTTTTTCCCGTTCTTTATCGACGGAGGTCCCGAGGAAAACAGTCCGGCTCAGATTACCCGCTGTCACGATCTGCCCATGGCTGAGTGCTTCCTGCAATGCGGCGGCATATTCTCTTTCCTTTTCGGTATAGTCGCCCGTTCCCGACTTCGAGGTCAGACTCAGGTACTTGTGCGCCCCTGTAACGATCCCCTGTTTCTGTCCGAGCAGCATGGAAACCGCATCAAATACCGTACCGCCTTCGATGGTTTGATATTTTCCTTTGAAGGTCCCTGCCTCCGCCTTTTTCAGTTTGCCGTTATCCAGACCGGATTGCACATAGGCCTTTTCCATGATCTTGACCCACAGGGCTTCTTTTCCGCCGCTGGCGTAAAGGTCCGTCCCGTTTTTCACCGGGATCGTTTTATCCACGGTGACATATACGGGTTCCAGCGCTTCGTTATAGAAGCGGACGGTCACCGTCCCGTCCCGGTTGTCCCGCATCGCGTTCCGGATAATTGACGGATCCTGCGCTGCGATCGCGGAAAGCGCGGCGAGAAAATAGCAATCGCCGAGATTCCCCTGCTTCACGTCGTCTGCCCGCGGTCCCTCTCCGAACAGATCGTACTTCACCGGGGAAAAATGCGCGTTTTCGTCATCCAGAACAGGTTCCCGACCCGCAGCATTGACCCGGCGGATCTTTTTCCCGTTTTCGGTCTCTTTATCCGGCGATGGGATCACCAGACCGCCGTTTTTCTTCTCGTCCTGCATATCTGCCAGACGAACCATGGCAGTATTGAATCTGCGGATCTTATCAAGAATATCCGCTTCTTCCTTCGTGGGGACAATGCGGGAGGGATCGTCTTCAGCATTGTGGGCCTCTATCAGGTAATCCGTATAAAGGTCGAGAAGTCGGTCGGTCGGCGTAAGCGTGCCGTCCTCCTCCGGGGAAAGCATTTTCAGCAGTTCTTCTGTTTTGTCACCGCGTTTTCTTACGGTTTCGTAGTCGATATCGTTGAAGAGACTCCAAAAATCATCGAGCAGTTTCTCAGCAGGCGTTTTTTCGATTTCGGGGGCGTCTTCATCCTCGTTTTCGCGTTCCTTTTCAAGCGCCTCTTTCCGCCTGATCAGGATCCGGCGCAGTTCGAGTGCTGCCTGCGCGAGCGAATCAGTCCGGTTAAAAAGCTCCCTGTTATACGCATACAGTTCCTTTTCTCCGACCGTTCCCCCATCATCCGGCGCTTCCGGCAGCCTGATATCGATACATTTCACAATATCTTCGGTCTGACGGTTTTCCAGCCACGGCTCACGTTCCCTTGCGAGCTTCAGCGCTTCTTCCCAGAACAATCTTTTCTTTTCTTCGTCGGTCGCAGTGCTTTTCTGCAGTTTTTCCGCGATGGGGTAGTACGGATGACTTTTGTCTTTCAGCCGGAGCACATTGTCGTACTCTCCGAGCCGGTATTTGTTGGCGATATCGTACATCAGAGTGATGTCCTCGTACTTCATTCCAAGGTCGTTTTCGAGTTTTTCCACCTTCGCACGGTATTCCCGCCGCTTCTCCTGAAAACGCTGCTCAGTTTCATCCAGAAGCTGTCTATGCTCCTCCAGCTCGGCGTAATCCCGCTCCCTCGCCTGCCTTGAAAGCTCCTCAAACCGTTCAAGGTCTGCAGAATCCTTGATTTCTTTCTGTTCCTGATTTTTTACTTCGGATCCCGGCATGATCAGCGCCTCCTGTTTTCGATATGCTTATCTTTTGATGCATTGTATCACGTTTTTTCGGAAATGTGTATGAAATATGTGAATATATCCAATATTCAGTTTTTTCCACAGTACTATCCCCCTGTTATGATTCTTGAATCTGGAAGGAGTATTGAAAATGGAACTGCCTTATCTGGAACCGCTGCGCGTCATGCCCGCCGACTTTCCCGCGGAACCGGAGCTGCCGGAAGGCTGCCGGGAAGTCAGAATCAAAGACGACCCATTGAACGTGATCCTGAAAACGAACATCGTCTACGCGGAAAAGGATGGGATGCCGCTGCACCTCCACGTATTCATGCCCTCGAAAGGCATGATGGATCGGACGAAGTATCCGCTCATCATCTACATCACCGGTTCCGCATGGATGGCGCAGGACATGGATTCGATGATCCCCGACCTTTGCGCCTTTGCGAAGCGCGGCTACTGCATCGCCTCCGCTCAGTATCGGCCCAGCAGCGTCGCGCCCTTCCCCGCACAGGTGGAGGACGTGAAGACCGCCATGCGCTTCATGCGGATGCACGCCGACGAATATCGCGCCGACGTGACGAAGACGGCCTATTTCGGCGCCTCCAGCGGCGGCCATACGGCGCTGTTCTGCGGCATCACCGGCGATGACAGCCCGCTCCCGGAGCCATATCCGGAGTATTCCTGCGCTGCCGACGCCATCGTGGACTGGTTCGGCCCCACGGATTTCCCCGTGATGAACTGCCGTCCCTCCACGCAGGACCACGTGCAGCCCACAAGCCCGGAGGGCATGGTGCTTGGCAATGTGAATGTGCGGGGCAATATGGAAAAGGCGGCGGCAGCCAATCCACGCCTCTATCTCAGCGCGGAAAAGGCCACCCCGCCCCTCCTCATCATGCATGGCGACAGGGACATCCTCGTTCCCTTCCATCAGAGCATCCTGCTGTATGAGCGTCTGCGGGAGCTTGGAAAAGACGTGGAGTTCTATAAGCTGCTGGACGCATCCCATGGCTTCAACGGCTTCCAGAGCACCGCAGCCTATGACCTTGCGGGCGAATTCCTCCGCCGAAAGCTGCAGATCGGCTGATTTCTATTTGCATTACCGGCCCGTATGTGATATATTGACATTGTCATCCATTTGATGGCCTCCCTTTGCTTTTTTGGTGCAGTTGGCAGACCGCATCTTCAGCAGCAGAGGGAGGTTTTTCTTTTATTACCATAAATCCATCTCATTCATCCGAAAGCGGATTGACGGCTCTGCAGATTTGTGAAATAATCAATAAAGCGATCTCTTCGAGGATGACTCAAGGCCAGCCGGGATCACCGCGCCTTTGCGGGCTATTCACGCGGTTCCATGTGGACGTGGCGGATGTTCCACTATGCGTTTGAGTATTTCCGCTGGTTCTGCCCCACAAGCGGCGGCATTTTCCTTGATTCGGCGCTGCCCATGCCGCCGGGAAGCACCCCGTTCAGGAAGTTCCCTGACGCGGATATTCTGGACTATATCCTTTCGCCCATCAAAGCAAATCCCGACCTGCCTTTCTTCCTGTACGCAGCCAGCGGCGGCCCGATGGACGGCGCGGATATGCGGGAGCAGATGAAGCTGCTCACGGAGCAGCCCTGTTTCTCCTATGGAAAAGACTCGCAGAAAACAACATCTACTACGCTTTGTCTGACTACTATCACACGGATTACCTTGTCCCGTATTATTTCTGGAACTATCTGCAGCTCATTTTCAAAGGGATTTAACAAACGAAGCGGCTTGTCCTTTCCGGGGCAAACCGCTTTTCTGACGATGCTTTTTGGCTTTGCAGCATGATCCGGTGCTCGACCCTTCACAATTAACGACTTGCCAAAAACAGTAAATCCTGATATGATAACACCATAGGCTTTCGTCCGGATGTCCGTTATCCCGTCAGGGCCTTTTCTATGATCATAATCACGGCAGCAGAAGCATTTGCGCCGATCAGGAGGTAATCATGGCGAATTTTTGCGAAAACTGCGGGAAACCGCTGAACCCGGGTTCAAAATTCTGCCGGGAATGCGGCGCACCGGTCCTGCCGTCCGCGCCTTCCGGGATCAGCGGACCGGGGAAAGACAACACTGTCCCTACCGTGACTATCCCGGTGAACGGGCCGGTGTTTTCGGTGGAGGTCACGGACGAAGCGCCGAATGCGGGGGCGCACCGTTCTTCCCGCAGCCGCGGAGCGGCGGCGGAGCCTCGGAGCAGCAGCAACACCCGTGCGTCCGCGAGTGCCGGAAAGGCCAAAAACAGGATGCCCGGCGGCCGGAAGTTCCTTGCGCTGGTGCTGGCGGCGGTGGACGTTGCCCTGCTGGTCACCATCGTGAAGGCGGTGAACGCCGAGAAATCGCAGGACAGCTATGACAGGCCCTTCAGCGATGTTTCGTCCTACTCGACACCCGCGCCCAGCAGCGCCGGGTCTTCTTCCGGCAGCAGTGTGATCCCCGACGGTGGGGACAGCTTTGTGAGCACGCCCTCCGCGCCGCTTTCCGGGGCTGACTACTCCACACAGGAGCGGCCTGAAGCCGGGGATTTCGGCTGGTATGACGAGATCTGCGATACCGGCGTCCTGCCGGATAACACGCAGTTCATCAACGACGGGGACGCGGTCTCCGGAGGCTGGAAGGGCTATATCTTCTATGACTTCCGGGACGTGGACGGTTCCAGCGCGGAGGAATACCTGAACGTCACCATAAACGTCACCGGCAGCACGGGCAAGCTGCTGATGGACTGGTATCAGATCACGTGGAGCGGCGAAGAACCCACAGATGAATCGCAGGACGCGGACACGCTGTTCACCGGCACGTGGGCGGACGGTGAGCTGAACGTGGACGGCGACATCCCCATCCACCTGCTGTATTTCTTCCAGACGGACGGAAAGCAGCAATATGCGCTCGGGAACATGGAACTGGCGGACGGCGCGACGGGCTACATCGCGCTGGTGCGCCCGTAAGGAAAGGAGGACGGCAATGAAATCCAAAAAAGGCAGAGGACTTTGTCTGTTCCTCACCATCGTTATGCTGGCGGAGCTGGGCGTCGCGGGTTTCCGCTACCCCGGTTTTCTGAGAAAGAAGCCGGTCAGCGGCGGCAATACCGGCGGCTACAGCGTCTCCGGGAACGGAACGAATACTGGTGGCTACAGCGGAAGCGGCGGGAATGGCGGCGGCAACCCGGCGGGCGTCTCAAGCGCGGAGATCACGGCTGAGACTTCGCCCGGCAACCCCGCCCTCATCAGCTGGGTACCGGACGCAGCGGAAATCGACCGGCTTCCGGCGGAGGAAAGCGCCCTTTCCTTTGAAGAACAGACCGCGACCTTCGCCTCCGGCAGCGTGAAGATCGACTTCATGGGCTGTCTGGATGGGGACGACCGGATCGAATTCCGGGAGGTTGGAACCTACGGCGATGAATTAAACGGCAAGGACATGGTGGTTTATGATTTCGAGCTGGCCTCCGGGACGCACGAACCGGGCGGCTATGTGAAGATCACCGTGCCGCGCCCGGCGGGAGACGGCGATCTGGACGTGGTTTCCTATAATTCCGCCACCGGGCAATGGGAGAGCCTGTATTTTGAAGACGGGGGCGACAGCATCACCTATTACAAAAACCACTTCTCCCCTGACGCGGTACGGAGCGACCGGAGCGCCGCTTTCTGCAACGATCCCTGCTTCTACCTTGCGTCGACCACGAACGACTTTAACGATATGACCTATTCCCCGCTGGAATCGCCCATCAGGCTGAACAAGGCCGCCGTGTCCAAATACATCACGGCGACGAGTCCCGCACTGGTCGCCGCCCTGAAAAACGGCAGCAATCTGGATGTGGATGTGCAGTTCTACGGCACCTTCATGAACGTGACCGACGCGGCAGGACACATTGACGCCGCATCGACCGCCTTCCAGTTTCTGACCGGAGCAGAGCTGAACCTCCCCATTCTGAGCGATATCAAAGAGATCGGCGGCAAGCTCGGGATGATGAAGCTCCTCTGGCAGCTGACGCAGAACGGAGATACGGCGGAAGCGCTGAAGGAAAACTGGGCGGATATCGCCGGTACCGCGATCAGCGCAGTCGGCAGCACCAATCCGTATGCACTGGCGCTGCAACTGGCGCTGTATGCCTATGGGCAGCAGGATAAGCCATGGGTCCAGCGGATGGGGATCCACAGCTATGAGTTTACCGCGTGGGACGACTACATGAAGAACCATGGCGTCGGCGTCAAGGTCAGGGGCAAAAACTTCACCCTGTATTCCGGCGGTTCCGGCTGGAGAGACGCGGTGGATACGCTGGTGGACATCTGCGCACAGGACTGCGCCGAGGGCAACTATGATACCTTCCCCGCAGCGATGGACGAGCTGTATCGGAAGTTTTTCGATAACTTCTGGGAGCTGTCCAATCTGCAGAAGCAGGAATACGCTGAGGAGAACTACTACCGGCTGGGCATGAGCTATGACGGAGCGGGGAATGCCTTCGACAACTTCGGCTGGAAATCGTGGCAGGACCCGGACGCGAAGACGTTGGAGAACTGGAAGTCGCTCATCCGCAGCGAGGTGAACCAGCAGGTCGGCGGCATTCTGCGGGATGCGATCCGTAATATGTATATCTCCGGGAGCGAGGCCATTATCCGCGACGTGGAAAACAACATTCTGCCCGAGCTGAACAAGATCATCATTCTGGAAGCCCACGATCCTTCTTTGCCGAAGGGTACGCCCTTCTCCGAGAGCGAATACGCCAAAGGCGCGCTGGAATACGAGGAATGGGCCTATAACAAGGAAAAGTCCATCCGCTTTAACGGCATCAGCACCAAGCCGAAATTCTGGCCTGCCAACTGCAGCGAGTATACCTATGGGGACTATGATTGGAGTTATTTCTATCCCCGGCCGCGGGAGGACAGCGACCGCATCTTCGTCTGCCGCTACTACAATCTTCTGCAGGTGGGCATTCCCCTCACAAAGGAGCTCACCATGCACTTCGAGGGCAGCGGAGACCCGCTGCATCCGCCCCTTGACGTGCCGTTTACCATCGCACCCTCCGGTGAGCTGAGGAATTATAACGTCGTAACGCTGGAGCTGACCCCGCCGGAAGCGGAGATCGCCGGTGTCTATGATTTCTATGAGAGCGATTTTGACCCAAGTACCGTGAATCTGGATTACGTCCTCCTCAGCGGCGACACCGGGGAGATCCTGCGCTATGCCGCGAGCATGGCGCTGCGGGACGCACGGGTCACTGTGGATGCGAGCGGCGCGTTTTCCGGCTCCGGCAGCGGCAGCTTCAGCAAAAGCCTGGGCACTGCGGAGCTGCTGGAAATGCTGGATGAGTCCGAAGGCAGCGGCAGTATCTCCACCACCCTCTCGCTGGACAGCCTCTCCTTTGACGGCGCCATCGACCCCACGACACTGGCAGCGTCTGTTGGACAGGTGTCCGGCTCCGGCTCCGGCTCCGCGCACGCGTCCGCGTCGGACAGTACCGGTTCACTCAACGCGAACGTCAGCATGACCGTGAGCGTGAGCGGCGTCTGCAGCGCTGCATTCTCCAGCGGGAAGCTCCCGGGAAGCAGCGAGGATTGCTATATCCTGAAAGTCACGCTTGACCTCAAATGCCCTGTCACCAGCACCGGGAAAACGACGGAGACCATTGACGGCGAAACGTATACCGCTTCCGAGGATGATACGGTCACGTGGAACGTCTCGGTCAGCGCGACCTATGTGAAGCGCATCAGGAACTGAGACAGAACGATAAAACAGCCGGGCTGCTGCCCGGCTGTTTTTCTGTGTTGTCAGGGATCATCAGGCTGCGGTCTTCGGAAATATGCCGCCGCGACTTATTTCATGAATTTCACAAGGGTATTGATCAGCTTCACGATGTCGATCGGCTTGGCGAGATGCTCGTTCATACCCGCGGCAATGGCATTCTGGCGGTCTTCCTCAAACGCGTTTGCCGTCATTGCAATGATCGGGAGCGAAGACTTTTCGGGATCGTCAAGCGCCCGGATCGCCCTCGCTGCATCGTATCCGTTCATCCTCGGCATCTGAACATCCATCAGGATCAGATCATACTGGCCGGGAATCGCATTCCGCACCTTTTCAACGGCAATGTCGCCGTCTTCAGCCGTGTCAACGATCATGCCGTTTTCGGACAGAATTTCCTCGGCGATCTCCCGGTTCATCTCATTGTCTTCCACCAGCAGGATCTTCATCCCGTCAAGGTTTACCTGAAGCTCCGCACCGCCGTTTTCCGCTGCGGTTTCGGTTTCCGTATCCCACTTCATGGGGATGCTGACGGAAATGGTCGTCCCGACGCCCTTTTCGGACTGGATATCGATCGTACCGCCCAGCAGATCCGTCAGCTGCTTCACAATGGACATACCAAGCCCGGTGCCCTGAATTTTGCTCACGGTAGAGGTGTTCTCGCGGGAAAACTCATCAAAGATATGGCTCAGAAATTCCGGACTCATGCCGATGCCGGTATCACTGACGGTAAATACATAGTTCCCATAACCCGGCGTGCTGCAGTCCTTCTCTTCGATGCAATAGTCGATGCTGCCGCCCTCAGGCGTATATTTCAGCGCGTTGCCGATGATGTTGGTGGTGATCTGCTTCATTCTGTCCGCATCGGTAATGACTCTGGTGTGCTGAATGTTCTTTGTGGTGACCGTGAATCGGATGCCGTTCGCTTCCGCCTGCTCGCTGTAGATCGTGCGGGAGATGGCGGCCCGCTCCAGAACGTCCGCCTTCTGCTCGGAAAGGACGATCTTGCCGGATTCGATGCGGGACATCTCCAGCACCTGATTGATCAGCGCGAGCAGCTGATTACCGGCCGTTTCGATCTTGTTCAGATAGTCCTCGATCTTTTCCTTGTCATCCAGATGCTTCTTTGCCATCGTGGTAAAACCGGTGATGGCATTCATGGGCGTCCGGATATCGTGGGACATATTGAACAGGAACGAAGACTTGGCACGGCTGGCGATCTCGGCCTTGTCCAGCGCATCCATTTCGCGCTTGGTCGACTCATCGACGTTGTGGAAGCCGGCGATCACGTGGTCTTCCGAGTTTTCGTCCTTGACGAATTTCGCCTGATAGTAAGTGACCTCGCCGTCGATGAGCGATTCCTCAATCACAATTCTCGAAATAAGCAGCAGACCGTTGACGCAGCAGCCTGCTTCAGATATCATTCAGTACGCATATATGACAAGTGGCGGTGAGGATCCCTCGCCGCCACTTTTCTGCCGGTGCATATTTCGGAATGCTCGCAAATGTGAAGTCTGCTGTTTATGAGGTGGGTATCTCATTTTTCTCTGTACAAAACGCCGAAAATCCGGTATGATAGACAAAAACCACAGGAGGAACCGCAAAATGTATACGCTGGAAGAACTGCACGCCGTCGGCACGGAGCTGGAACAGCTGTTTCTGCTGAAGACCGCGCCGCTGGCCATCAAGCTCATCAACGAAGACGAAGTGCCGGAAGGCTGCGCGCAGCCCTCCAAAGAAGGGAAACACTATGCGCTGTGTCAGGCGTTTTCCTATGTGCGCCGGACCCGGAACGGGCTGGCCATGTTCGGAGAGGATCACTGGTGCCTCTGGCCCGTCATCAACTTCCGCATCCGGGAGATCGACGAAAACGACAAGCGCTACGTGGGCAGCGGCTATTTCATCAAGGACCCGGAAAAGAGCTATGCGCATTTTGTGAAGGAATATCCGTATATCGACCCGGAAAAGGCGAAGTCCGGCATGGCCATCGCCGCGCTTTCATGCTGCACCTTTGAGCCTGACGCCGTCATGATCTACTGTGAACCCAGCCAGCTGCGGCAGTTCCTCATGTCCTCCAAGTGGGAGTCCGGCAATATCACCGGTTCCTCCTTTGATACCTGCGATTCCTGCGGTGCGGCGCTGGTGCCGGTGCTGAACGGTACGGTGCCATATAACGTTGCCATGCCCGATGCGGGCGAGTTCGAGCGGGCGCTTGTGGGTGAAAACGAAATGATCTTCTCCTTCCCCTGTTCCAAACTGCCCGACCTGATCGGCGCGGCACGGGACCTGAATCAGGCGGGCTTCGGTCTCCGGCAGCTGGCCTACGATCTGCGCCCGGACTATCCGAGGCCGGAATTTTACGACAATATGTTCATCAAGTGGGGCCTTACCTCCGGCGGCCTTCGCTGGGAGCAGCCGGGAAAACGCTGAGAACGCAGACGCTTCCCCATGGTGTTTTTGCGCCGATATGGAAAATAAATCCTATACAAATCCGTCAGAACGGTATATGATATCTGTGTATAGCAGATATTGCCAGTTCCCTTCCGGGATACGGCAGCGAGACAGAAAGTAAAATAAATAGAATATAGAGGAGGAAAAACCATGTTCCAGTTTGCACCGGTATCCGACCGAATCGCAGACCTGCGCGCCAAGCGCGATGCTTTTACGCAGGGCAGCCGCATCAAGATCAACACCGAGCGCACGAAAATCTACACAGACTATTACAAGACCCACATGAACGAGCAGCCGCTCCTCCGCCGTTCCGGCGCGCTCCTGAGCTGGGCGCAGCAGCGGGAGATCCACGTTTTCGATGATGATATCTTTGTCGGCACCCCCGGCCCCGACGAACGCATGATGAGCGTCTACGTGGATACCGGCACCAGCTGGATCCAGGGCGTTGTGGACGAAGCCACCTTCAAGGAAGCGTGGCAGTCCGGCGGCGCGGTGGTGGTGACCGACGAGCAGCGGGAGATCCTCGTGGAGGCCGCCGAGGTATGGAAGGACTGCACCATCAGCAAGATGTTCGAGGGCTGCATCACCGACGATATGTGGGACGGCTTCGGCAACGGCAGCGTCATCAGCGGCCGCGGCAAATTTGACAGGGGCTATACCGGCGTGGGCGCTGGCATTCAGGGCCACTATATCGCGAACTTCGACAAGGCCGTGAACGTGGGCTTCGGCGAAGTCCGCAGACAGGCGCTGGAAAAGATCGCGGAGCACAAGGGCAAGATCTTCGGGGATTGGGCGAAGAAGCATATCTTCTACACCGCTGTGGTCCGCGTGTGCGACGCGGCCATCACGCTCTCGAAGCGCTATGCGCAGGCCTGCCGCGAAAAGGCTGAGGTCACCGAGAACGAAGCCCGCAAGGCCGAACTGCTCCGGATGGCCGATTCTCTGGAATGGATCATGGAGAACCCCGCCCGCAATTACTGGGAAGGCCTGCAGGTCCATATTCTCTACGAGCTCATGCTGGTGACGGACTGCCAGCAGCACGGCCAGAGTATGGGCCGCGTTGACAAGCACGTGGGTCATCTGCTGGAGAAGCAGCTTGCGGAAGGCAGCATCACGCAGGAACAGGCGCAGGAATACACCGACGCCTTCATTCTCCGCCTCTGCGATATCATCGTTGTCCACGGCGGTATGCTGAATAACCGGCGCGTCATTGAGCTGAACCGGTCCGGCATGAACGCTTACATGACCATCTACTCCTCCATGACCGCTACCGGCGGCATTGTGCTGACCGTCGGCGGCTGCAACGCAAAGGGCGAGGACGAGACCAATGCCGCGACCTGGTGTCTGCTCCAGACCTACGGCAGAATGAACCTCACCGACCCCACCATCGCGCTCCGCGTCCACAAGAACACGCCGGAAGAGCTGTGGCGAATCGGCATCGAATCCAGCAAGATCTGCGGCGGTATGCCCCAGTTCCAGAACGATGAAGTGATCGTTCCCGCGCTGGTGAAGTGCGGCTTCTCCGTGGAAGACGCTTATAACTACGGCATCGTCGGCTGCGTGGAGCCGGGCGGAAACGGCAACGAATGGTCTGCCTCCGGCAACAACGGCACCGAGTCCGTCTGGAACGTGGTGAACGTACTGCAGCTGGTCATCAACGGCGGCGTGAATCCCAAGACCGGCAAGGTCGCCATCCCCTGCAAGAAGCTGTATGAATACGATTCCTTTGAGGAGATCAAGCAGACCTTCGAGATGGAAATGAAGCACTGCATGGACTGGGCCGTTTCCTATGCTTCCATGTATGAGCTGGCCTACTCTCAGAACTTCCCGTCCATCGTCGCCTCCACCATGATGGAGGGCTGCATGGAATCCGGCAAGGACGCCACCGAGGGCGGCGCGAAGTATAACCGCACCGGCCTGACCATGTGCGGCACCGCCAACGTGGCCGACGGCCTGATGGCCATCAAGAAGCTCTGCTTCGACGACAAGACCGTCACCCTCCGGGAGATGTACGATGCGCTGCAGGCCAACTGGGAGGGCTACGAGCAGCTCCGCCAGACCATCATCAACGACGTGCCGCATTACGGTAACGATATCGAAGAGGTGGACGAGCTTGCGTCCTGGGCGCTGGGCCTCTTTGCCAAGCAGATGAAGGAAGAACGCGGTCCCCGCGGCTCCTACTCCGGCGGCACCTTCACCGTCACCGCCCATATGTTCTTCGGCCAGATGACCGACGCCACGCCCGACGGCAGAAAGGCCGGCGAGCCCATCGCCGACGCGATCTCCTCCCGTCAGGGCTTCGATAAGAACGGCCCCACCGCTTACCTCTGCTCCGCCGCCAAGCTGCCTCATCTGGAGCTTGCCAACGGCGACGCGCTGAACATCCGCTTCACGCCCACCGCTGTCCGCGGCGACGAGGGTGCGTTCAAGCTGAAAAGTCTCATCGACACCTATTTCAAGATGGGCGGTATGCAGGTCCAGTTCAACGTGGTCAGCACCGAGGAGCTGCGCAAGGCGCAGGAGAAGCCGCTGGAATACAAGGATCTGGTCGTCCGTATCGCCGGTTTCTCCACCTATTTCGTTACGCTGACGGAAAAGACCCAGAACGACTTCATCACCCGCACGGAGCAGAATTTCTAAAGAATATGATTCGGGGGTGCTCCCTTGGGAGTACCCCCCTTTCAGAAAGTGAAATAAGCCAGCAAAGGAACTATGGATATGGATACACAGGTCATCAAAGGAAAGCTATATGATATTCAGGGTTTCAGCGTGCAGGACGGCCCCGGCATCCGCACGACGGTCTTTCTGAAAGGCTGTCCCCTTCGCTGCCCGTGGTGCCACAGCCCCGAATCCCAGCGCTTCAACACCGAGCTGAACTGGATGGACATTCGCTGCATCGGCATCGAAGCCTGCGGCAAATGTCTGGACATATGCCCCCATGGCTGCATCACCCGCGGCCCGGTCACGCAGGACGCCGCCGGAAACGACATCATCTATCCGGAAGTGGATAAAACCGGCTGCGATGAATGCGGCCTCTGCGCGAAAGCCTGCAAGGCCACCGCGCTTTATATGTGCGGCAACGATAAGACCATCGACGAGGTCATGCGCCGCATCAAACATGACCGCCCCTTCTTTGAAAACTCCGGCGGCGGCGTGACCGTTTCCGGCGGCGAATGCCTGAGTCAGCCGGAATTTACCATCGAGCTTCTGCGGCAGTGCCATGAAGCAGGCATCCATACCGCCGTGGACACCACCGGCTATGTGCCATGGAGCGTCATCGAACGGGCGCTGCCCTACTCTGATCTCTTCCTCTACGATCTGAAATGCATGGACAGCGCGCTGCACAAGCAGGTCATCGGCGTCCCCAACGAGCTGATCCTTGAAAACGCGGAGAAGATCGTCAGGGCGGGCGGCAAGCTCTGGATCCGCATCCCCGTCATGCCCTTGTTCAACGATTCGGAGGAACACTTTGGCAAGGTCGGCGCGTTCCTTGATAAGATCCGGGAGGGCGTGGTGCAGGTGCAGCTCCTTCCCTATCACAAGATGGGCCTCTCCAAATATGACCGTCTCCTCCGCAAAGAGAAGGTATTCGTCGCTGAACCGCCGTCCGAAGAGCTGATGAATGCCCGCAAGGCGCAGCTGGATGCGATGGGCTTCGCCACCCGGATCCATTAACAGACCTGCTCCCCTGACCAATTGTTTTCGGCTCGCTATCACCGACGCTTATAACGGGCTGAAAATGAAAACTCTGATATTGAATGAAGCAGTTGGGTTCCCCCCAGGGAGGGGACCCGCTGCTGTGGTTTGTGTTGGTTTGCTTTCTTTCCCAGGGTCTCACACAA
>JAZQQF010000207.1:0-15873 GCA_045628925.1 Oscillospiraceae bacterium
CGAAGGGCGTCTTCACCAAGGATCGGATGCTGATCTCGGATGATGCGAAGGTGTTCATGCAGCACAAGATCGTTGCCGTCCGCATCCGCAGCGTGTTGGACTGCGAGGCCAAGCGCGGCGTCTGCTCCCGCTGCTACGGCATGAACCTCGCTACCGGCGAACCCGTGAGCGCGGGCGAAGCCGTCGGCGTCATCGCCGCCCAGTCCATCGGCGAACCCGGCACCCAGCTGACCATGCGTACCTTCCACACCGGCGGCGTCGCCGGCGACGATATCACCCAGGGTCTGCCCCGAGTCGAAGAACTGTTCGAGGCCCGCAAGCCCAAGAAGATGACCACGCTGGCGGAGATCAGCGGCGTCGTGACCATCGAGGACGCCAAGAAGGCCAACATGGTGAATATCTCCATCACCGGCATGACCGAGGCCACCGATACTCAGACCGCCTCCGGCGACCGCTGGACCGTGATGCTCCCGATGGGCGGCATCCGCGTGAAGGACGGCGACCACGTTACCCAGGGCGACAAGCTGACCGACGGCCAGTACAGCCCCCATGACGTGCTGCGTGTGCTGGGTCTGGATGCTGCGCACCTGTATCTGACGCAGGAGGTCCAGAAGGTGTACCGTCAGCAGGGCGTTGATATCAACGATAAGCATATCGAAGTCATCGTCCGCCAGCTGATGCGCAAGGTGCGCGTGGAAGAGTCCGGGGATACCGACCTGCTCTCCGGCGCCGTTGCGGAGCTGACCGAGGTGAAGCAGAAGAACGCCGAGATCCGTGCGAAGAACGAAGAGCTGCGCGCGGCCGGGGAAGTGGAGCTTCGTCCCGCGACCTTCACCCGCCTGCTCATGGGCATCACCAAGGCTTCGCTGGCCACCGAGAGCTTCCTCTCCGCCGCCTCCTTCCAGGAGACCACGAAGGTGCTGACCGAGGCCGCCATCAAGGGCAAGGTGGACCATCTGGTGGGCCTGAAGGAGAACGTCATCATCGGTAAGCTCATTCCCGCCGGCAGCGGCCTGAGCGTTTACCGCGACTTCGATCTGGAGGACGTGCGTTCCGGCGACGCCGCTGCGGACGAATCCACCGAAGCAGTCTGAACCTGATTCCGAGCAGACGCACGGACGAAAGTCCGTGCGCCTGCTGTGCGTTTGGAGCGGCACGATATTTCGGGCCCAGTCCGGCGGAAACGCGGCGGAGAACGCCGGATTTTGTGGTTTCGCACAAAAAACAGGCGAGCGAAACCCACCAAATTTTAGTTGACGCATCAGGACAAGTATGCTATAATCCTGATTTGTCTGAATAGGATAATTTTTGAAGAAAGGAGAAACCTACCAAATGCCTACTTTTAACCAGCTGGTTCGGAAGGGCAGAGAGAAAGTCCAGTACAAGTCCACGGCGCCTGCCATGCAGAAGGGCCTGAACACCCTGCAGAATCGTGAGACCGACCTGAGCTCCCCCCAGAAGCGCGGCGTTTGCACCGCTGTTCGTACTTCCACTCCTAAGAAGCCGAACTCCGCTCTGCGTAAGGTCGCCCGTGTTCGCCTGACCAACGGTTACGAAGTCACCGCTTATATCCCCGGCATCGGCCACAACCTGCAGGAGCATAGCATCGTTATGATCCGCGGCGGCCGTGTCAAGGACCTTCCCGGTGTTCGTTACCACATCATCCGCGGTTCTCTGGATACCCAGGGCGTCAACAACCGCAGACAGGCCCGTTCCAAGTACGGCGCGAAGCGCCCGAAGGCCGGTGCCGCCAAGAAGTAATCCCAGTCGATCATGCCTCGATCGTACTATCATATATAATAGATACGTACCTTTCGGGGCGCAAACGGGGGCGGAGCAGATCCGCTTTCGAGTACCTGTGACATCATTTCTATGAAGGAGGGAAGAACCGTGCCCAGAAGAGGTAACGTTCCCAAAAGAGAAGTTCTTCCGGATCCTGTCTACAATTCTGTGCTGGTGACCAAGCTGACCAACAGCATCATGCTGGATGGCAAGAAGGGCGTCGCGCAGAAGGTCGTCTATGATGCGTTCGGCATCATCGAGGAAAAGACCGGGAAGAGCCCTCTGGAAGTTTTCAACACGGCATTGGATAACATCATGCCGTCCCTGGAAGTGAAGGCCCGTCGTGTCGGCGGCTCCACTTATCAGGTCCCCATGGAAGTCCGTCCTGAGCGCCGCCTGACCCTTGGTCTCCGCTGGCTGACCAACTATTCCAGAGCCCGCGGCGAGAAGACCATGAAGGAGCGCCTGGCCGGCGAGATCATGGACGCTGCCAACAATACCGGCAACGCCGTGAAGAAGCGTGAAGACACCCACAAGATGGCTGAGTCCAACCGGGCCTTTGCGCATTACCGCTGGTAATCGTCGTTTGACGGTTGCTGTCGGAACGTTTTTTGAGAGTGTAGGAGTTCAACATGGCGAGGCAGTATTCCCTTGAAAATACAAGAAATATCGGAATAATGGCTCACATCGACGCGGGCAAGACCACGACGACGGAACGCATCCTGTTCTATACGGGGCGTACCTATAAGCTCGGCGAGACGCATGAAGGCAGTGCGACCATGGACTGGATGGAGCAGGAGCAGGAGAGAGGCATCACCATTACCTCCGCTGCGACCACCTGCTTCTGGAGAGACCATCGCATCAACATCATCGACACCCCGGGCCATGTGGATTTCACCGCGGAAGTGGAGCGCTGTCTCCGCGTTCTGGACGGTAGCGTTACCGTTCTCTGCGCGAAGGGCGGCGTTGAGCCTCAGTCCGAGACCGTTTGGCGTCAGGCCGATCATTATAAAGTCCCCCGGCTCATCTATGTCAACAAGATGGACATCATGGGCGCCGATTTCTACAACGTTCTGGATATGGTCTACGATCGCCTGAAGGCGAACGCCGTGCCCATCCAGCTCCCGATCGGCAGCGAGGACGATTTCAGAGGGATCATCGACCTTGTTGAAATGAACGCCGACATTTATTACGACGAGTTGGGCAAGGATCAGCGTGTGGAAGAGATCCCGGCGGATATGCTGGAGCTGGCGAACGAATATCACGCCAGGCTGGTGGAAAAAGCCGCCGATTTCGACGACGCGATCATGGAAAAGTATCTGGAAGGCGAAGAACCCACGAAGGAAGAGCTTCGCGCCGCGATCCGCAAGGGTACGCTGGCGGTGCAGCTGGTCCCGGTCGTCTGCGGCACTTCTTATCGCAACAAGGGCGTGCAGAAGCTGCTGGACGCGATCGTGGATTATCTCCCCAGCCCGAAGGATGTCCCCCCTGTGACGGGTCCCGACCCGGCCACCGGCGCGGAAGTCCTGCGGCACGCTTCGGACGATGAGCCTTTCAGCGCGCTGGCCTTCAAGATCATGACCGACCCGTTCGTGGGCAAGCTGGCTTTCATCCGTTCCTATTCCGGCACGGTGGAAGCGGGCAAGACCCTGATCAACGCCGGCAAGGGCCACCGGGAGCGTCTTGGCCGCATCCTGCAGATGCACGCCAACCACCGGGAGGATATCGACACCGTGTATGCGGGCGATATCGCCGCCGTCGTCGGCCTGAAAAACACCACTACGGGCGATACGCTCTGCGATGAAAAGGACCGGGTCGTTCTGGAATCCATGGAATTCCCCGAGCCTGTCATCCGCGTGGCGATCGAGCCCAAGACCAAGGCCGGTCAGGAAAAGATGGGCGTCGCGCTTGCCAAGCTGGTGGAAGAGGATCCGACCTTTAAGGCTTATACCGATGAGGAAACGGGCCAGACCATCATCGCCGGCATGGGCGAGCTGCATCTGGAGATCATCGTTGACCGTCTGCTGCGGGAGTTCCGAGTGGAGGCCAACGTAGGCAAGCCGCAGGTTTCCTATAAGGAGACCATCCGCAAGCCCGCCACGGCGCAGGGCCGCTTCGTCCGCCAGTCCGGCGGCAAGGGCCAGTACGGCGACGTGAAGATCACCATCGAGCCCAATGAGACCGGCAAGGGTTATGAATTCATCAACAACATCGTCGGCGGCGTTGTCCCGAAGGACTACATCCCCTCCGTGGATGAAGGCATTCAGGGCGCAATGCTCAACGGCCCGCTTTCCGGCCACCCGGTGGTGGACGTGAAGGTCACCCTGTTCGACGGCAGCTATCACGAGGTCGACTCCTCCGAGATGGCGTTCAAGATCGCCGGCAGCATGGCATTCAAGGAAGCGGCCGCCAAGGCTGACCCGGTTCTGCTGGAGCCCATCATGAAGGTCCGCGTCATCGTCCCCGAGGATTATATGGGCGACGTTATGGGCGACCTGAACGGGCGCCGCGGACAGATCACCGGCATGGAAACGCACAACGGCACCGCGGACATCAATGCGGATGTCCCCTTGAGCGAAATGTTCGGCTACGCCACCAACCTGCGCGGCCGCAGCCAGGGCAGAGGCCAGTTCAGCATGGAGCCCAGCCATTACGCTGAGGTCCCCAAGTCCATCGCCGAAAAGATTATCTCCGGCGGCAGAGCTTAATTCCAATATTTGTTGCATTTTTTCCGGATCTGCGGTATAATGCCGCAAACAGGTCCGGCAAACACGGAAGTCAAACAAACGACAAAATATTTTGAGGAGGAACCGCTACAATGGCGAAGCAGAAGTACGAAAGAACCAAACCTCATGTTAACATCGGCACCATTGGTCATATCGACCATGGCAAGACCACTACCACCGCCGCCATCACCAAGGTTCTGGCTATGGCTGACCCCAATGCCGCCCAGTACACCGCTTATGATGCGATCGACAAGGCCCCCGAAGAGAAGGCCCGCGGCATCACGATCAACACCGCTCACGTTGAGTATCAGACCGAAGCCCGTCACTACGCGCACGTTGACTGCCCGGGTCATGCCGACTATATCAAGAACATGATCACCGGCGCCGCGCAGATGGACGGTGCCATCCTCGTTATCGCCGCTTCCGACGGCCCCATGGCCCAGACCCGCGAGCATCTGCTGCTGGCCCGTCAGGTTAACGTGCCCTACGTGGTCGTGTTCCTGAACAAGGTCGACCAGGTCGACGACCCCGAGCTGCTCGAGCTGGTCGAGATGGAAGTCCGCGAGCTGCTGGACAGCTATGGCTTCCCCGGCGACGACACCCCCATCGTGAAGGGCTCCGCCCTGAACGTTCTGACCTGCGAGTCCAGCGATCCCCATGCTCCTGAGTATCAGTGCATCTGGGATCTGATGGATGCGGTCGACAGCTGGGTCGCCACCCCCGAGCGCAAGGCTGACCTGCCCTTCCTGATGCCCATCGAAGACGTGTTCACCATCACCGGCCGCGGCACCGTCGTTACCGGCCGTGTCGAGCGTGGCACCGTTAAGGTCAACGATAAGGTCGAGATCGTCGGTATCCATGAGACCAAGGAAACCGTCGTTACCGGCACCGAAATGTTCCACAAGATGCTGGACTACGCCGAAGCCGGCCACAACGTGGGCTGCCTGCTCCGCGGCATCGACAAGAAGAGCGTCGAGCGTGGCCAGGTTCTGGCTGCTCCCAAGACCATCAAGCCCCTGACCAAGTTCACCGGCCGTGTTTACGTCCTGAACAAGGAAGAGGGCGGCCGTCATACCCCCTTCTTCAACAACTATCGTCCTCAGTTCTACTTCCGCACCACCGACGTGACCGGCGTCATCACTCTGCCCGAAGGCGTTGATATGTGCATGCCCGGCGACAACGTCGACATGAACGTTGAACTGATCACCCCCATCGCCATCGAGAAGGAGCTGCGCTTCGCTATCCGTGAAGGCGGCCGTACCGTTGGCTCCGGCGTCGTCATCGCCGTCGAGGAGTAATCCTTTATCCCAGCTTTCAGATCGGGACCGCGTAAGCGGTCCCGATTTTTTGTTTCTGTGCAGAGGCGCAGAATATGGGTCAAAATTTGTTGGGAAATTATGAGAAATGAACTTGCTAATTCTCAGAAACAGGCGTATAATATAGATATGGATATTTATAAGCAGGTTTTTGCGGCCGGCTGACAAGCCGGAAACGCGAGAGGAGTATCAGATCATGTTCAGCATCGGCGACAGGATCGCCCACCCGCTCCACGGAGCAGGCACGATCGGCGGCATTGAAGATCGGAGGATCAACGGGGTAAACCGGCAGTATTATCAGTTCCGGCTGCCCAACAGCGGCATGGAGGTAATGATCCCTGTTGATCACTGTGAGGAGATCGGCATCCGGCCGATCATCAGTGCGGAAGAAGCCGACGACCTCCTTGCGCATCTGGGCGAGGTCGAGATCGACATGACCCAGAACTGGAACCGGCGTTATCGGGAGAACATGATCCGCATCCGCAGCGGCGACCTGACCGAGGTATCCCGCGTGATCAAGGGCCTGATGGCAAGAGACGCGGAAAAGGGTCTGTCCACCGGCGAACGGAAGATGCTCCGCAGCGCAAAGCAGATCCTGATCTCGGAAGTCGTGCTGGCAAAAAACTGCGATTATGAGGAAGTCGAGCAGCGGATCAATGAAGCGCTGGCGTGAACCGGCAGCGCAGGATACCATCGCATTTGGGATAGATAAGAGCCGGGTGCCTGCTGCGCGGCTCTTATTTTGCGTTTTCCGGGCAGACGGCCCGACGGAGGCGGTATATGTTCCGTAAATCAGAAAAGAATCAGGCTGGCCCGAAGAAACTCGTGAAAACGGGGCGCGTGAAGGGCGGCGTCAGCTGTGTCGTCGTGGCCGCGGGCAGCAGCCGGAGAATGGGTTTTGATAAGCTGGCGGCCCCGTTCTGCGGCAGTACCGTCATCGGCATGACGCTGAAGGCGCTGCAGGCCAGCCCGGATATCGACGAACTGGTGCTGGTGGTGCGCGAGGGCGCGGAGCAGCCCGTTCTGGAAGCGGCGTCCGGCTGCAGCAAAGTGAAGCGGATCGTGCACGGCGGCAGTACGCGGACGGAATCGGCGTGGAACGGCGTCATGGCCTGCGACCCGAAGGCGGGCGTCATCCTGATCCACGACGGGGCGCGGCCGCTGGTGTCGAAAGAAGTCATCCACAATGCGGTGCTGGGCGCACGGGACTACGGTGCGGCCGTCCCGGCGATCCCGGTCACCGATACCATCAAGGTGGACGATCGGGGATTTGTGGGGTCTACGCCGGACCGCAGTACCCTCTTCGCCGCGCAGACGCCGCAGGCCTTTCAGACGGAGCTGATCAAATCGGCGCTGCAGGCGGCGAAGGCGGAAAATCTCACGCTGACGGACGATTGCGCCGCCGTGGAGCGGCTGGGGATGCGCGTGAAGCTGGTGGAGGGGGATCCCCGAAACCGGAAGGTGACCATCCCGGCGGATCTGCCGGTGATGGAAGCGCTTTGGAAGGAGATGGACCCATGAGGATCGGACACGGGTATGACGTTCATAAGATCGTGGAGGGCAGAAAGCTCATCCTCTGCGGTATCGAGGTGCCGTGGGACGGGCGCGGTCTGCTGGGCCATTCGGACGCGGACGTGGCGGCGCACGCGCTGATGGATGCGCTGCTGGGCGCCGTCGCCATGGGCGATATCGGGCAGCTGTTCCCGGATAACGACCCGGCCTATGAGGGCGCGGACAGTATGGTGCTGCTGAAGGAGGTCTGCCGCCGCGTTTTCGGGGCGGGCTACCGGCTCTCCAACTGCGATATCACGATCCTTGCCCAGCGCCCGAAGCTGATGCCGCTGATCCCGCTCATGCGGGCACGGCTGGCGCAGGTCATGGGCGTGGAGAAGGACCGGGTCAGCGTGAAGGCGACCACGGAGGAAGGGCTGGGCTTCACCGGCGCGGGCGAGGGCATCGCCGCCCATGCGGTCGTACTGCTGGAGGAAAGAGCGAGGATCACGAAGCTATGAATATACACAATGCGGAATTTGTGAAGTCCGCCGCAGCGGAAAAGGACTTCATTCGGGACGGGCGGATCCAGCTGGTGTTCGCGGGCCGTTCCAACGTGGGCAAGAGCAGCGTCATCAACCGGCTGCTGAACCGGAAAAACTTCGCCCGCGTGGGCAATACGCCGGGAAAGACCATCCACGTGAACTACTTCCTGGTGGATAACCGCTGGCTGGTGGACCTGCCGGGCTACGGATACGCCAAGGTGGCGCAGGGGGAGAAGGAGCGCTGGGGGAAGCTCATGGAGAGCTATTTCCAGTCCGGCCTTGTGAACGCCGGATTTTTGATCGTGGACGTGCGCCATGCCCCCACGGCGGACGACCGGCAGATGCTGGACTGGTTCCGGATGACCGGCTGCCCGCTGACGGTGGTCGCCAATAAGCTGGACAAGGTGAAGAAAAGCGAACGCGAGGCCAGCGTGAAGCTGGTGTATGATACGCTGGAGCTGACGGAGGCGGACGTGCTCATCCCCTTTTCCGCCGAGGACGGCACCGGCCGGGACGCGCTGCTGAAGCGGGTGGAGGAACTGTCGTGACCTCCTTCGGAGACGTGCTGCGCGGGCTGGATTTCCACTATCTGGTGGAACTGCTGCTGCAGATGATCCCGGCGCTGCTGTGCATCATGGTGCATGAGATCTGCCACGGCGCGGCGGCCTATGCGCTGGGGGACAAGACCGCGAAAAGTCAGGGCCGCCTGAGTCTGAACCCCCTCCGGCATATCGACTGGTTCGGCCTCGTGATGCTGGCCTTTTTCCACATCGGCTGGGCGAAGCCCGTGAGCGTGGATATGCGGAATTTCAAAAATCCGAAGCGGGGTATGGCCCTCACCGCGCTGGCAGGTCCGGCGTCCAATTTCGTGATGGCGGCGCTGGCCATGTTCCTGTTCGGCCTGCTGTATGCGCCGCTGAACGGCTCCCGGCTGGGGAAGGACACGCTCACGCTTCTGAATTCGATCGCCTATCTCAGCGTTTCGCTGGGCCTGTTCAACCTGATCCCATTCCCGCCGCTGGACGGGAGCAAGGTGCTGTTCAGCTTTCTGCCGGACGAAGCCTACCGGAAGCTGATGTTTCTGGAGCGGTACGGGATGATCGCGCTCATCGTGATCGTCGTCTTCCTGCACCGGGTGTGCGACGTTTCCCCGGTGGCGGCGGCCAGCGAAGCGGTCTACGGGTGGTTTTTCCGCATCGCGGTTTTTGCCAATTCTCTCACGATTTGAAGGAACGCCAATGGACGATCTGACCTTTCATCTGCCGAACCTTGTGAACAACCGGGGCGAGCAGACGGATTTTAACGGCCCCCTGAGCCTCATCCTGCAGCTGCTGAGCCGGAACAAAGTGGAGATCAAGGATATCCGCATCGGCGATATACTGGACCAGTATCTGGCCTATCTGGACGAGATGGAGCGAATGGATCTGGAGATCGCCGGGGAATTTATCACCATGGCCTCCTATCTGCTCTATATCAAAGCCAAGACCCTATTGGAAGGCACGCGGGACGTGGAGGAGATGGGCGAGCTCATTTCCTCGTTGGAAGCGCAGCAGCGAAAGGAAACGCTGGAGCGCATGAAGCTGGCCGCCGCATGGCTGGGCGAACGGTCTCAGAAGGGCGAGGGCCTGTTTATCCGTTCGCAGGAGCCCATCACCGGCCCGCCGGAATACACCCATTCCCACGACCCGAAGGAGCTGCTTCGGGCGCTGACGGAGATCGTCGGCCGGGAAAAGGAAGCGGCGGAGACGCCGAACCGGGTATTGATCCCGGCACCGCTGACCTATTCCATTCAGGATAAGTCGGATGAGATCCTGCTGCGGCTGCGGGACGAGGGGCGCGTGCCCATCCGGCGCCTGTTTTCCGAAAGCCGCAGCCGCAGCGAGCTGACCGCCGCCTTTCTGGCGGTGCTGGAGCTGTACCGCATGGAGCGCGTCGGCCTGCGGGATACGGAGAGCGGCGTGGAGCTGACCAGATTTGAGGAATGAACATGGAACGTGACAGTATTATCGAGAGCATCCTGTTTGCTTCCGGCGACCCGTTTCCCATCGAGCGGCTGATGGCCCTGCTGGATATGAGCCGGGAGGACGTGCTGGCCGCGGCCAAGCGGCTGGCGGACGGGTATCAGTTCGAGCATCGGGGCATCCGGCTGGTGCGGCTGGAGGACAGCCTGCAGCTCTGCTCCGCCGGTGAAAACGCGGAGTGGGTGCGCCGGGCGCTGGACACCCGGAAACCGGCGCGGCTCAGCCCCGCCGCGCTGGAGGTGCTGGCCATCGCGGCCTATTTCCAGCCGGTGACGAGGACGTATATCGAGCAGATCCGCGGCGTGGACAGCAGCTATACCGTCAGCCTGCTGGTGGATAAGGGCTTTCTGGAGCCCTGCGGGCGGCTGGATGCGCCGGGCAGACCCATGCAGTTTCAGACGACGGCGGCCTTCCTGCGCGTGTTCGGCCTGAGTTCACTGGAGGAGCTTCCGGCCTACGGAAACGCGGATCTCCCCGAACCTGCGGATCTGCAGGAACTGGCGGACAGCCTGCCGGAGGTCCGGGAATGAGCCCCTGGCTGTGGATCTGCATCGCGCTGGCAGTGGTGATCCTGCTGCTGCAGATACGTCTGCGGCTGATCCTGCGTTATGACGCTGCAGGTGTGCGCATTGATTTTACGTTCGGCCCTTTGTTCCTGCCGCTGTATCCGGAAGACCCGCAGATACCGAAATGGAAGAATCAGATCATTGAGGACAACATCGATTTCTCCGGCGGCAGCGAATCGGGCTTTCAGGATCTTACGTCAATAATTCAGAAGCTGCTGGGCAAACTGAGGCGCGGGATCTGCATCGATGAACTGACGGTCTGGTATCAGAGCGCTGCGGCGGATCCCGCTGCTGCGGCGCTGGCCTTCGGCGGTGCAAGTGCGGCGGTATCTCTGCTTCTGCAGCCGCTCGAGGAATGCATTCGGGTGAAAAAACGCGATGTGCAGATCGGCGTAAGTTTTACAGAAACGAAGCCGAAAGTCATCGCCTGTCTGCGGATCTCGATTCCGCTGTGGGTGTATCTTGTACTGAAAATGAGTAAAATGACCCGGAAACGGGCGGGAAATACGGAGGAATGAAGATGGAAAAGCATCCGATCGGCGACCTGATGGACACTACCATGACCAAGATCCGGGAACTGGTTGACGTGAATACGATCGTCGGAAAACCTATTCAGACCGTGGACGGCATCACCCTGATCCCGGTGAGCAAGGTCAGCTTCGGCTTTGCCGCCGGCGGCTCGGAATTTCAGGCCAAAAGCGCGAAGGACGGACACAATAACCCCTTCGGCGGCGGCAGCGGCGCGGGCGTGAAGATCGAGCCGGTGTCGTTCCTGATCATCCGGGACGGCAGTGTGCGCATGATCAGCGCCAATGCCGGGGAGCTTTCCCCTGTGGAGAAGCTCATCGAGGCAGCTCCTGAGATCATTGACAAGGTGAAGGAGTATCTGCCGAAAAAGAATGAGGAAGATTCGGAAATTTAATGCACTGATCCTGATCCTCTGCACGCTGGGGCCCTGCGCTGCGCTGGCGGCAGAGAATGCGACCGCTGTCAGCGCGGAGACCGTCGTCCTGATGGAGCCGGGTTCCGGGCAGCTTCTGTTTGCCAAGGACCCGGATAAGCCCATGAAGGGCGCCAGTACTGTGAAGATCATGACGGCGCTGCTGGCGCTGGAGGCGCTGGACCCGGCGCAGACCGTCACGGTGCGCCCGGAATGGACGGGCTGCGAGGGCAGCTCCATGTATCTCCGCGCCGGGCAGGAACTGACGGTGCGGGAGCTGCTCACGGGCCTGCTGCTCCAATCCGGGAACGACGCGGCGAAGGCGCTGGCCTGTCTGGTTTCCGGCAGCGAGGAGGCCTTCGTCCGGCGCATGAACGAAAAGGCCGGTGCGCTGGGCATGAAGGGAACCGTTTTTGCCGACGCCAGCGGCCTCTGCGCGGAAGGACACGTGATCACCGCCCGCGACCTTGCGCTGCTCACCGCAGAAGCGCTGCAGGATCCCACGTTCCGGGAACTCGTCTCCTGCAAAACTGCCGAGGCGGGCGGAGTGCAGCTGCGAAACCACAACAAGCTCCTGTGGCGGGATGCGCGGGTCATCGGCGTGAAAACGGGCTATACCCGCGCCGCCGGGCGGACGCTGGTTAGCGCAGCGGAGGCGGACGGGATGACCCTCATCTGTGTGACGATGAACGATCCCTGCGATTGGGAGGACCACCTCCGACTGCTGGACTGGGGCTTTCAGACGTTTACGAAGCCCGGTATCGCCGCATGGCGGTTTTCCGTTCCCGCGGTGAGCGGCGAAGCGGAGACGGCGGAGGCCATCCCGGCGGAGGAACCGGAGTTGCTGATGCGGCGCGGTGAAGAACTGCGCTGGGCGCCGCAGCTGCCAAAGTTCGTCTATGCGCCGGTGCGGGCGGGCGACCCGGCCGGGCTTCTGAAGGGCTATGCGCCGGACGGAACGGAAATGGCGTCGCTGCCGCTGGTGTGGGCAGAGAACGTACCGCTGGCGGAAGACGCGGAGCTGAGCTTCTGGGAGAAGGTGAAGTGGAGCTGGGCTTTTGCCTGCCGCCACAGCCCGAACCCGATCCCCGGCGCCTATTATTGATGGAAGAAAGACAGACAGATATGGAAGAGAGATTACAGAAGATCCTCTCCGCCCACGGCATCGCCTCCCGCAGAGAAGCGGAGGCCATGATCGAGGCGGGCCGCGTCACGGTGAACGGGCGGCCTGCCGCGCTGGGCGCCAAGGCGGATGAGGGGAAGGATATCATAAAGGTCGACGGACGCCCGCTTTCCGATTCGGAGAAGCGGGTCTACATCATGCTGAACAAGCCCCGCGGCTGCCTGAGCACCCGGAAGGACGAGAAGGGGCGCAAGACCGTGCTGGACTACGTGAGTGATTGTCCGGCCCGGGTCTGGCCCGTGGGGCGGCTGGATATGAACTCTGAGGGCCTGCTGCTGCTGACGAACGACGGCGAGCTGACCAATGCACTGACCCACCCCTCGCACGAGGTGGAAAAGGTCTATACCGTCCGGGTGGAAGGTTCGGACTTTGACGCGGCGCTGGCGAAGCTGGGCGAGACGCAGAAGCTGGAGGACGGACCTGCCAAGGCAAAGCGGGTGCGCCTGCTGAAAAGCGAGGGGGAGCGGGCGATCATGGAGATCACGGTGACGGAGGGGCGCAAGCATCTGGTGCGCAATCTCTGCGCCGCCGTGGGGCTGGATGTGAAGCGCCTCATCCGAATGTCCGAGGGCGGGCTGGAGCTGGGCGACCTGCGCACCGGCTGCTGGCGGGAGCTGACGGACAAGGAAGTGAAGAAGCTCTTCCGCTCCGCCGGATTGAAGCGAGCAGAATAATCCGCCTTTTCTGAATTTTTTCTTGCATTTCCGGCAGCATCGCCGTATGATGGACTTGCGAAACAAAACGATGAAGGAACGCCGGGAGGCGCGGCAACGGAAATGGATAAAGATATTATTGCCACCATAGAGGCGATGCGGCAGGGCTTCTCCAAGGGCCAGAACCGGATCGCCCGGTATATTCTGGAGAACACGGATAAAGCAGCGTTCATGACGGCGGCGAAGCTGGGGCAGAAGGCGGACGTGAGCGAATCCACGGTGGTACGCTTTGCGCTGGAACTGGGCTTCGAGGGTTATCCGGAAATGCGGAAGGCTCTGCAGGAGATGATCCGCAACCGGCTCACCAGCGTGCAGCGCATCGAGGTGGCCAAAACGATCATCGGCAGCCGGGACACGCTGGCTGCCATCCTGAACTCCGATATGGACAACATCCTGCGCACGCAGAACGAACTGGATCGTTCGCAGTTCGATGCGGCGGTGGAAGCGCTGCTGAACGCGCGGCACATCTACATTCTCGGCACCCGCACCAGCGCGGCGCTGAGTATGTTCATGGGCTTTTATTTCAACCTGCTGTTTGAAAACGTGAAGGTGCTGTATGAGAACACCGCCGGCGAGATCTTCGAGCAGATCCTGCGCATCGGGCCGGAGGACGTGTTCGTGGGCATCAGCTATCCCCGCTACTCCAAGCGCACCGTGTCCGCCGTCCGCTTTGCCAAGGAGCGGGGCGCGACCGTGCTGGCGCTGACGGATGCGGAGACCTCGCCCATCGCGGAGGGGGCGGATATCTGCCTGCTGGCGCGGAGCGACATGGTCTCCTTCGTGGATTCGCTTGTGGCGCCGCTGAGCCTCATCAATGCGCTCATCGTGGCGGTGTCGGAGCGGAAGCCCGGCGTGGCGGGAATTTTCTCTGATCTGGAAAAGGTCTGGAACGATTATGGAGTCTATGAAAAGAATGCAGACTGAGGTCTGCGTCATCGGCGCGGGCGCGGCAGGACTCATGGCCGCCATCTGCGCGGCGCGGCAGGGTGCGCGGGTGATGCTGCTGGAGCGGGAGGAAAAGCCCGGCAAAAAGCTGCGCATCACCGGTAAGGGTCGCTGCAACGTGACGAACGACTGCCCGCCGGAGGAAGTGCTGCAGCACGTGACGCGCAACAGCCGCTTTCTCTACAGCGCGGTCTTCGGCTTCCCGCCCGCGGAAGTGAAGGCGTTTTTTGAAGCGCTGGGCGTCCCGCTGAAAACGGAGCGGGGCAATCGGGTCTTCCCCGTGTCGGACCATGCGGGCGATATCGTGGAGGCGCTGACGAAGGAAGCGAGCCGACTCCACGTGGAACTGCGGCGGCTGCGCGTTTCGGAGATCGAAACGGAGGGCGGGGCGGTCTGCGCCGTGCTCGGCGGCGGGCAGCGCATCGAATGCCGCTCGGTCATCCTCTGCACGGGCGGCCTCAGCTATCCGAAGACCGGCTCCACCGGCGATGGGTACCGGCTGGCGGAGGCGCTGGGCCACAGCGTTTCGGAGCTGGGGCCTTCGCTGGTGCCGCTCACCTCGGAGGATACGGACTGCGCCGAAATGCAGGGCCTGAGCCTTCGGAACGTGACGCTGACGCTGGTGGATGAAAAGAAGAAAAAGGTCTGGTCGGAGCTGGGGGAGATGCAGTTCACCCATTTCGGCGTGACCGGGCCGCTGGTGCTTTCCGCCTCCGCGCACATGGACGCGGGAAAGCAGTACCAGATCGACATTGACTTAAAGCCCGGGCTGGACGCGGAAAAGCTGGATGCGCGGCTGGTGCGCACCTTTGCGGAAAACGCCAACCGGGATTTCAAGAACGCATTGGACGATCTGCTGCCCCGGCTGATGATCCCGGTGGTGATCCGCCGCAGCGGCATTCCCCCGGAGACCAAGGTGCATACCGTCACCCGCGCCCAGCGGCAGCAGCTGCTGGAAACGCTGAAGCACTTCAAAGTCCCCATCAGCGGAATGCGGGACGTGGAGGAGGCGGTCATCACCCGGGGCGGCATCCGGGTGAAGGAGGTCAATCCCTCCACCATGGCCTCCAAGCTGGCGCCGGGCCTGTATTTCGCGGGCGAGGTGCTGGACGTGGACGCCTACACCGGCGGGTTCAATCTGCAGATCGCGTGGGCGACGGGCCGCGCAGCCGGAGAGGCGGCGGCAGCTTATGCCGGAAGGAGCGAAGCATGAGAAAAACGGTCCAGGTCGCCATCGACGGCCCCGGCGGCGCGGGCAAAAGCACGCTGGCACGGGCGGTATCGCGGGAGTGCGGCCTTCATTATGTGGATACCGGCGCCATGTACCGGGTGCTGGCGCTGGCGGTGGTGCGCAGCGGGAAGAACGTGGACAGCACCGCGGAGGTAACGGCGCTGCTGCCCTCCATCCGCATCACGCTGGATTATGACGAAGAAGGAAAGCAGCATACCCTTCTGAACGGGGAGGACGTTTCCCACCTCATCCGTACGCCGGAGGTGAGCGCCGCGGCGTCCACCGTTTCGGCGCTGCCGGAGGTGCGGGCCTTCCTGCTCCATACCCAACAATCGCTGAAGTCGGAGGCCAAGCGGTCTTAGGAAGACAACTCTAGGTTGCAACTCCTTGGCTCACAGAACGACATGGCTACGA
>JAZQQF010000208.1:0-3874 GCA_045628925.1 Oscillospiraceae bacterium
CGCCATCACCCGCACCGGCACCAGCATGAAGAACGTTGACATTTCCATGTACCACGGCGTTTGGGTGTATGCCGAGCAGCGCGGCGGCAAGCTGATGAACGTCGCCATCGAACTGCTGGGCGAAGGCCGCAAGCTGGCCGACGCCATCGGCACCGAGCTGTGCGCCGTCCTCGTGGGCAGCGAATGCGACGATCTGGTGGACGAGCTGTTCGCCTACGGCGCCGAGAAGGTCTACTACGCCAATTCCCCCGCTCTGAAGAACTACACCACCGACGGCTACACCGCTTCCGTCTACCGTGCCGTTCTGAAGTATAAGCCCGAGATCGTCCTCTATGGCGCGACCCACATCGGCCGTGACCTGGCTCCCTCCGTCGCCGTGAAGTGCGGCACCGGCCTGACTGCCGACTGCACCAAGCTGGACATCGACCCCGAGACCAAGGGCCTGCGTCAGACCCGTCCCGCCTTCGGCGGCAACCTGATGGCCACCATCATCTGCCCCAACCATCGTCCTCAGATGTCCACCGTCCGTCCCGGCGTCATGGCGAAGCCGGAAAAGGGCGAGGGCAAGAAGGGCGAGCTGATCGACGTCACCCCCAAGTTCAAGAAGGGTGAGATCCGTCAGGAAGTTCTGGACGTTGTGAAGAAGGTCGGCGAAATGGCCTCCCTGACCGACGCCAAGATCATCGTCTCCGGCGGCCGCGGCATTGGCGGTCCCGAGGGCTTCACCACCATCCGCGCTCTGGCTGACAAGCTGGGCGGCAGCATCGGTTCCTCCCGTGCCTGCGTCGACGCCGGCTGGATCGACCACAGCTTCCAGGTGGGTCAGACCGGCACCACCGTCAAGCCCGACCTGTACGTGGCCTGCGGCATCTCCGGTGCCATCCAGCACCTGGCCGGTATGCAGAACTCCAAGACCATCGTGGCCATCAACAAGAACGAGAACGCCCCCATCTTTGAAGTCGCCGACATCGGCATCGTGGGCGACCTGTTCAAGGTGATCCCCGCCATCATCGAAGAGCTGGACAAGTAATTTAGCCACTTAATCGGGGCGCGGTCCGTTCGGCCCGCGCCCCGGATTTTCGGACGCAGTTCGTTTCGGCAGAAGCCGGAAGCGGCTGCGGTATAGGAGCGTATCACGTTGCTGCAGACCACGGTAGGCCGGATGTTTCAGAGCACCGCCGCCCGTTTCCCGGAGAGACCCTGCGTGGAAACGGCAGAGGCGGTGTATAGCTATGCCCAGACGGAGGAACTGACGAACCGGCTGGCGAAAAAGCTCGCTGGCATGGGCTTCCGGAAGGGCAGCCGCGTGGGCATCTGGTGCAAGGATACGCCGGAGTTTCTCTGCCTGTATCTGGCGCTGGAAAAGCTGGGCTGCGTGCCCGTTCTGCTGAATACGGCGCTCACCGGCGGCGAAATGGCCGCCCTCCTGCACAAGGCGGAGGCCGCGGCCCTGTTTCTGGACGATGGCTTCAAGGGCGTGGACTTTCCCGCCGAGGCCGGGGCGCAGGGCGTGTCGTTCATCTATATCCCCGATTTTTTCCGCACGCTCCCGGAATGGACGGAGGCGGACGCGGCGGCGCTGGAGGCCCGGTATCGGGCGGTGCAGCCCGGTGACGCGGACGTGATCATCTTCACCTCCGGCACCTCCGGCACTTCCAAGGGCGTGCTCACCACCCACCTTGCGCGGGTGAACGTGGCGCGGGTGCAGGCCGAGACCATCGGCATGACGGAACGGGACAAGTGCTGCGTAGCCGTGCCGCTGTTCCACTGCTTCGGGCTGACGGGCGTGGCGCTGGCGGCGCTGCAGTGCGGCGCGTGCCTCTATTTCCCGCCCCAGCGGCGCACGAAGCTGCTGCTGGAGGCCATCAGCATCCACCGCTGCACGGTGTTTTCCGCCGTCCCCACGCTTTACAGCGCGCTGCTGGCCCGGCCCGATCTGGGGGAATACGACCTGAGCAGTCTGCGCACGGGCTATATCGGCGGCAGTATGTATACGCCGGAGTTCTTCCGGCAGGTGGAAGCGGCGCTGGAGATGCGCCTTGCCCCCTCGCTGGGGCAGACGGAGGCCCCCGCCGGACTTACCTTTATCTCCCCCGACGCGCCGGAGGAGCAGCGCGCCCCCACCGTGGGGCGGTTCCTCGGCGGGCTGGAGGGCAAAATTCAGGATCTGCAGACCGGCGAAGCCCAGCCTGTCGGCGAGAGCGGCGAGATCTGCATCCGGGGCTGGAGCGTCATGACCGGCTACGTGAACGAGCCGGAAAAGACCCGGGAGGCCATCGACAAAGATGGCTGGCTCCACACCGGCGACCTTGGCTGGCTGGATGAGCAGGGCTGCCTGCATCTTTCCGGGCGGCTCAAGGAGCTGATCATCCGGGGCGGCGAAAATATCTCCCCGGGCGAGATCGAGGCGGCGCTGCTGCTCGACCCCCGCGTGCGGGAGGTCAAGGCCGTCGCCGTGCCGGATCGGCACTATGGCGAGGAGGTCTGCGCCTGCATCGTCCTGCGGGAGGGCGCGGAGCAGCCGACGGCGGAGGATCTGAAAGCTCTCGCCGCGGAAAAGCTCGCCTATTATAAGATACCCCGTTATTTCCTGTTTCTGGATTCCCTGCCGAAGACCGGCAGCGGAAAGCTGGCGCTGGCGTCCCTGCAGAAGCAGGCCGCCGAAGCGCTGAACCTTACATAACGCTGTAAATTCTGGCGGAAGTCCGCCTAACCATATGTCAGGAGGAATTACTATGCCTAAGTTTATCACCGCGCAGGAAGCCGCCGCTCTGATCCCCGATCATGCGACCGTCGGCGTCTGCGGCATGGGTCTGGCCGGCTGGCCGGAAGAGATCGCCTGCGCCATCCGCGACCGTTTTAAGGAAACCGGTCATCCCTGCGATCTGGACGTGCATCAGGGTTCTGCCATGGGCGACTGGAAGACCCGCGGCATCACCCGTCTGGGCGAAGCCGGCCCCGGCCTCGTCACCCGCTGGAGCGGCGCGCACGTGGGCTCCGCTTTCGCCATGCGCGATCTGGCCCTGCAGAACAAGCTGCAGTGCTGGTGCCTGCCCCAGGGCGTCATCGTCAACCTGTGGCGTGAAGTCGCCGCGGGCCGTCCGGGCCTGATCTCCAAGGTCGGCCTCGGCACCTACGTTGACCCCCGCGTGCAGGGCGGCAAAATGAATGAATGCACCACTGAGGACCGCGTGGAGCTGATCAACTTCCAGGGCGAAGAGTATCTGTTCTACAAGGGCTTCAAGTGCGACGTGGCGCTGCTGCGCGGCACCGTGGCCGACGAGAACGGCAACGTGACCTTCGACCATGAGAGCTTCATCACCGAGGCGCTGCCCGTCGCCACCGCCACCCACAACTCCGGCGGCATCGTCATCGTGCAGGTGGAGTACCTTGCCAAGAAGGGCACCTTCAAGCCCAAAGACGTGAAGATCCCCGGCATTCTGGTGGACTACGTCGTGCAGGCCACCACGCAGGACGCCTGCTGGCAGACCGAAGGCATCTACTATGAGCCTGCCTTCTCCGGCCAGATCAAGAAGCCCATGGACTCCATCGAGCGCATGAAGTTCGACGAGCGGAAGATCATCTGCCGCCGCTGCGCCGCCGAAGTCAAGAAGGGCGACGTTATCAACGTGGGCGTGGGCATCCCCGCCGACATGGCCAAGGTCATCAACGAGGAGAACCCCACCTATATCGACCAGATCACCATGAGCACCGAGAGCGGCATGGTGGGCGGCGTTCCCTCCGCTCTGCCCCACTTCGGCGCTGCGTATAACGCGGAAGCCTGCATCGACCACGGCTATATGTTCGACTTCATCAACGGCGGCGGCCTGAACATGACCTGCCTCGGCCTTGGCGAAGTGGACGAGGACGGCAA
>JAZQQF010000209.1:0-33357 GCA_045628925.1 Oscillospiraceae bacterium
ATGCACCACCGCTTCCCCCACGGTGACCACCGCCGCGCCGCCTTGGGCGCGCAGCTCATAAAAGGCAATGGCATCCTGTGTGAGCAGGCCCTCCGCCGCCAGCTCGGGGTAGCCCATGGGCGCGGGGGCCATGCGGTGATCCAAGGTAAGCCCCCGTAGCCGCAGCGGCCGGCAGAGGGCAGGATAGGCAGGCTTGAACATCGTCGTTACCTCACTTGCGCTTCGTTCTTTTTCGGGAACAGTATAAACCCGGCGCAGCCGGATTGCAATTCCCCGCCGTTTCTGTTAAGCTATAGAAAGCGGAAAAGAGAGGAACGAGAACATGAACGACGGAAGAACTGTGATCGCACTGGATATGGAATGGAACCAGCCGCTGCCGTGGAAGGAATACCCCCGGGTGCCCAGGGCCCTGATGCCCGGGGAGATCATCCAGATCGGCGCGGTGAAGCTGGACGTGGACGGGCGGGTGAAGGACGAACTGCGCCTGTCGGTGCGCCCGAAATACTTTAAGCAGGTACACTGGAAGGTCAAGAAGCTCACGCAAATCTCCGAAGAGGAGATGATGAACGGCGTCGCTTTTCCCGATGCGGCGGCGGAGCTGGGTGCGTGGCTCACTGCGGACGGGCAGCCCTTCGATATCTTCGCCTGGGGCGGGGAGGATGAGCGGGTGCTGACCGCGAATCTGGAAGCGTGGGGCCTGAACCCGGATTGGATGCCGGAGGATATCTATGACTTGCGCCTGATCTACGACAGCTTTCTCGGCAGAAATGAGCAGAGCACCTCCCTCACCGACGCGGCGGCGGAGCTTGGGGCGGAGCTGGAGCTGACGCAGCACGATTCGCTGAACGACGCACGCTATCTGGCTGCCATCTGCGCCCGCACGGACCTTGTGCGCGGCAGACGGGAATATGAGGAGCTGGGGCCTGCCCCCGCGCCGGGCGAACCCATGCAGCGGCTGCGCATGGCGGGCCTCGCGGATTTCGACGCGGTGGTGAAGGAACCTTCCCTGCGGAAATTCACCTGCCCCGGCTGCGGGAAGGAACATACCCTGCCGGAGTGGATCCCCCAGAATAAGGACAAACAGCTGGGCCTCGTGCGCTGCGCCTGCGGCTGCGGCAGCTTCCTGCGCCTGCACTGGAAGCCCCGGCCGGATGGGACGCTCTCTGCCGTGCGCACGGTGTATACGTTGGATGATGCGGCGGCGGTCTATTACAAAAAGCGGCTGGACCGCTGGGTGAACGCCCAGAAGCACGCCAAAAAGGCGAAGGAAAAGGAAGCGGCCGCGGCAAAGGAGACAACATGAACGAAGTGAATATTCTGCGTCTGCGGGAGCATCCCGCGTGGGCGGCGCGGGCGGCGGCATGGTACCACGCGAAGTGGGGCATTCCGCAGGAAGCATACGAGGAGAGCATCGCGGACTGCATTGCCGCCCGCGGGCCGGTGCCCCAGTGGTATCTGGCGCTGGAGGGGGGTACGATCGTCGGCGGCATCGGCGTCATCGAGAACGATTTCCACGACCGGAAGGAATACAGACCCAATGTCTGCGCCGTCTACGTGGAGGAAGCGTACCGCTGCCGGGGCATCGCCGGGCAGCTGCTGGCGTTCGTCACGGCGGATATGGCGGCCTTCGGCATCCGCACGCTGTATCTGCTCACCGACCATGATTCCTTCTATGAGCGCTACGGCTGGCGTTATTTCTGCCCTGCGATGGGCGACGGGGAGGAAACGCCCTCCCGGCTGTATATCCACGAAGCGTAAGACCGGAAAGGAGAAACGACGGATGAAAAAACGGATCCGGATCCTGTTCGCAGCGGCATTCCTGCTTCTGCTCTGCGCCTGCACGGCCTCCGGCGGGAAGCTCATCGGCACGGCGGCTACACCCAGGCCCGAAGCGCTGCTGAAAGGCACGTGGACGCGGCAGATCACGGCGGACGCAGACTACGTTGAAGAGACCCTCGACTATCTGAGCTTTGCGCCGGAGGAGATCGCCTTTGCCGATTTCGACCAGCTGTATTATACCGAGACCCTGACCTTCGGGGACGACGGGCGCTACAGCCTGTCCGACAGCGCCGCGGAAGCCCGCGCGGTCGCCCGCAGCTTTTATGAGGCCTATATTCAGAAGCTCTATGAGAATCTGGATTCTCTGGAAAGCGTCTACGGCAGCACGGAGGAAACGACCTCGCTGGCGGATTTTCAGGATTTCTACGCCTACCTCTTTGAACTGGACAGCTTCGACGCGGTGCTGGATCTGTTTACAGAGGAGACCTATGACTACACGGCCTTCGGAACGGAGACCGGCACCTTCACGGCGGACGCGGAGCGTATCCACTTCACGATCACCGGCGAAAGCGAGAGCGAATACGTGGATTATCTGCTCTCCGGCGATACGCTGACGGTCGTTTACGCGGAGGACAGCATCGCGGTGTATACCAGAGTATCCTGATTACGCAAAAAGACGATACCCCCTGCAGACGATCGCGGTCTGCAGGGGGTATTTCATTCTGAGATTCAGACGCGCCGCCGCGTGACCAGTTCGGCCCATGCGGGGCGGAACCCGGCGTTCAGCGCGGTCTTCTGCGAGGCGAGGTGGCTGAGGGCCGTCCCGTAGAAGGGGAGCGCGCCCCGGCGCAGAATTTCGTTGCGGATGAGGCCCACCAGCATGGAGGCGACGCCCTGCCGCCTTGCCTCCGGCAGCACGTTGATGCCGATCTGCCACAGTCTCGGACTGTCGCCGCTGGCGCCCGCCATGCCGAGGATCTGCCCGTCCCGCCATGCCGAAACGCCCAGCAGGTCGGGCGCGGTGTCCACAAAGGTAAAGGCGGAGGTGAAGCGGTCATCGCCCTTGAACTGCACGATATCGGCCGGCTCGTACCAGCGGATCTCCCACCCGGCGGTATCCACGGGGGCTGGGGCATCGGAGATGTAGAAGGGGTGGATGCGGCGAATTTCGTATCCGTGGGGCCGCAGCAGTTCGTCCAAGCGCCGCAGCGGCTCCGCCTCGAAGAACCATTCGCCGCCGTAATCCCTCAGCCACGCTTCCAGCTCGGTCACGATCTCCCCGTGACCACAGACCAGCAGCTTGGAATTGACCGCGCAGATCTTCAGAAAGCAGTCCTCCGGGTCATCATAGCGGCGGCGGTCGGGATGGGGGATAAATTCGGTGAAATGGTTTTCACCGTCCAGCACGTGGGCTTCGGCGCAGCAATAGTCGATGCTGAGCTGCTCTGTGAAAATGGGGTTCATGGCTCCTCCTTTTCAGAAAATCACCCGGCAGCCAGCGGCTGCCGGGTGCGGTGTGTTACATTTTTTCCGGCGCGGAAACGCCCACGATGGCGAGGGACGCGGCGATGACGGCGCGGACCGTATCCGCCAGCTTGAGCCGCGCTTCCAGCACGCCCGGCTCCGCATCCTTGATGCGGCAGGCGGTGTAGAAATGATGGAAGCGGGAGGCCAGCTCCGTCACGTAACGGTTGATGCGGCTGGGGTCGTAGTTCAGCGCGGCGAGACGCACTTCCTCCGGCAGCAGACTCAGCTGCTTGATGAGGGCGTGCTCCGCTTCGCCGCCCAGCAGGGAAGCGTCCACCTCCGCGGCGTCCGGCACGGGATGGCCTTCCCCGGCGAGGGTCGCCACCAGCGAGCAGATGCGGGCGTGGGCATACTGCACGTAATAGACCGGGTTCTCGCTGTCGGAGCGGATAGCCAGATCCATATCGAAATCCAGATGGGTATCGGGCTTGGCGTTGAAGAAGAAGCGGCAGGCGTCGCGGGGGATCTCATCCAGCAGGTCGGCCAGCGCGATGGCCTTGCCGGTACGCTTGGAGATGCGGACGGTCTCCCCGTCCCGCATCAGGTTCACCAGCTGCATCAGCAGGAAATGGAGTCGGTCCGGCTCGATGCCCAGCGCGGGCAGGCTCTTACTGAAGCGGATGGCGTGACCATGATGATCCGCGCCCCAGACATTGATGACCTTGTCAAAGCCGCGCTCGATGAATTTGTTGCGGTGGTAGGCCATATCCACGGCGAAGTAGGTATAGAAGCCGTTACTCCGGCGCAGGACCTCGTCCTTCTCCGCGCCAAGGTCGGTGAGCTTGAACCACAGCGCCCCGTCCTTCTCATAGGTATAGCCCTGCTTTTCCAGCAGATCCACGGTCTCCTTCACGTAGCCGCTCTCGTGGAGGCTGCTTTCCCGGAACCACTGGTCGAAGGTGATGCCGTAGCGCAGGAGGTCGCGCTCCATCTTCTGCACGTTGTATTCGATGCCGAAGGTGCGCATTTCGTCCCGGCGGGCCTGCACGTCCATGGTGAGATACTTTTCGCCCTCTTTTTCATAGAGAAGCCTGGCGATGTCTTTGATATCGTCGCCGTGATACCCGTCCTCCGGGAACTCGCAGGCGTCCTCACCCTGCAGGAGCTGGATATAGCGGGCCTCCACGCTGCGCGCAAACAGCTCCACCTGATTGCCCGCGTCGTTCACATAAAACTCGCGCCACACGTCATAACCGGCCTTCTCCAGAATGGAGGCCATCGCGTCGCCCAGAACGCCGCCGCGGGCGTTGCCGATGGTCATGGTGCCGGTGGGGTTGGCGGAGACGAACTCCACCATGATCTTCTGACCCTTGCCCTCATCCACGCTGCCGTAGCCTTCGCCCTCAGCCTGAATGGATTTCAGCACCTCGCCGTACCATGCGTCGCCCAGCCGGAAATTCAGGAATCCGGCGCCGGCGACCTCCACGCTGCTGAACCACGTGCCTTCCAGTGCCAGTTCGGAAGCCAGCGTCTCCGCGATCTTCCGGGGGGCCATGTGCATGGCCTTTGCGGCGCTCATGGCATAGCTGCAGGCATAGTCGCCGTTTTTCACTTCCTTGGGGATCTCGATGGTGCCCTTCAGCTCCACCCCGTCGGGCAGAAGGCCCTTTTGGACGGCGGAGGCCTGCGCACCGCGCACCAGACTGTCGATCTGCGATTTGGCCGCTTCGATCATGTTCATGACTGTTCTTCTCCTTTTGTAACGTCCGCGATCTCTTTCCAGTCGATGCGGAAGGTGTTTTTTCCCAAAGGTACGTTGTCGATATCCACGGCGTATACGATGTCCATCTCGCCGCCGTGCTCATCCGCCCGGGTGCGGAGCTGCTGAGTGTCCACGCCCATGGTCATGGCCCCGTAGGGCGTATCATAGAGGAATACGTGCTTGCGCCCCGCCTGAAACAGCATCTGGGCATTCACGCTGCCCACGCGGGTGAGCATGACCAGATCGTCCTCCATGCGGAAGGTGGTCTGCGTACCCTCCATGCCGGTCAGCTCGCTCTCCTGATAGGTGAACCAGCTGCCCTGATCGGAATATTCATAGCGCCCGTCCGTCACCAGCTCCACGCTCACGGGGCTGTTGTCCGCTCCCGGTTCGGGATGGTTGGGCTTTTGGGTGCCCCGAATGGAAATCAAAACGTCTTTCATCTCTGTCTCACTCCTGTGTTTCCAGCGTGACCGCGCGCACCGTGAGCGGCGCGGCATCCGGGAGAAAACGCCCGCCCAGCTCCCGGAACCGGGCCGGGTCGCCGGTGACGAAGCACCGGAGGCTGCCGCTGCCAGCTGCGTTCAGCAGACCGGCGCTGTCGAGGGTTTTCTTCAAGGTATCGGCTGCGGCGGCTGCCGCGTCGATGAGGGTGACGGCCTCGCCCACCGTTTTCCGAATGGTATCCGCGATGAGGGGATAATGGGTGCAGCCGAGCAGCAGTGTGTCTGCCCCGAGATCCCGGATGGGGGCAAGGTATTCCTCTGCGGCGGCCAGCAGTTCCCCATCGTCCGCCGCGGCGCCGCCCTCGATGAGCGGCACGAATTTCGGACAGGCGGAGGCGCAGACCTGCACACGGGGGTTAGCCGCCTTGATCGCCGCTTCGTATGCGCCGGAGCGGACGGCGGCCTCCGTCCCGATAAGGCCGACGCGGCCGGTTCGGGTGGCGGCGGCTGCGGCCTGCCCGCCGGGCAGCACCACGCCGCATACGGGAATGCCCGCATCCTGCAGCGCATCCAGCGCCACGCTGCTCACCGTTCCGCAGGCGACGAGGACGGCCTTCACGCCCTGCCCCAGCAGGAACGCCAGATCCTCCTTCGCAAAGCGCCGGAGAGTCACCCGGTCGCGCCCGCCATAGGGGACGCGGCCCGTATCGCCCAGATAAACCAGATCCTCCCGGGGCAGGATCGCCCGCAGGCGGCGGACGGCGGTTAGTCCGCCGAGGCCGGAATCAAAAATGCCGATGGGTCCTTGCTGCATGATATCGCCCTTCCCGGGCGGCTGTTCCGCCCGCTGCGGCGCATCGGATGCACCGCAGACAATTATTATATATGATATTGCGCTGCGGCACAAGGGGAAAATCGCGCTGTTTGAAATTTCGACAAAAAAACCGCAAAGATCCCGAAAAAATCCGGCAGAAAACGGTAGATATTTTCGGCGCGGACGGGTATAATGATGCCCACCGAAAAAACCGGACGCCGGGGCTTGAAACCGGGCCGGTCGCGTACTAAAATAGAATGCAGAGAAGCCGAGGAAGGGTGGTGGCACTTGCATGAATCTGGAACTGTCGGATAAGGAATACCGGAGGCTGCTGGATCTGGTCTACGTGGGCAACTGGGTGATGAACTCCATGCGCGGCGACCAGCGCATCCGGGACTATGACGAGGTGGAATCCAAATGCTTTTCCTATTGTCTGAAGACCGGGATGTATTCCCTCTTTGAAATGGTGGACGGGGAGGTGGTCCCCTCCGCGAATTTCGAGGACGGGGGCATTCAGGAGGCGATCATGGACTATGAGGACGCCATTTTCTTCGATATCCTGGCGGAGGAGCTGGCCCGGCGGGACATGGATTTCGCCCCCATCGACAAGTCGAACGACGGCGAGCTGAGCCGCCGCATCGACGAATATATGGAAGAATTTGAACAGAACGGCCTGAACAACGTGAATGTGGACAAGGGCTGAACGGAACGACCTTGCATAAACGGCCTCCCGGAAGCGGATACTGCTTCCGGGAGGTGTTTTTATGGTTCGGATGACCAATGCGGAATACAAAGCCTATGTGAAGGCGCGCTGCCCCGCTTCGCCGCTGGGGAAGGATATGCTGAACGCCTTCTGGGTGGGCGGCACCATCTGCGCGCTGGGGCAGCTCCTAAGGGACCTGTGGATGGGCTTCGGGCTGGATGCGGAGGCGGCGGGGACGGCGGTGAGCATGACGCTGGTGTTCCTCGGCACGCTGGCCACGGGCCTCGGGGTCTATGACCGGCTGGCAAAGCTCGGCGGCGCGGGCACGCTGGTGCCCATCACAGGCTTTGCCAACGCCATGGCGTCCCCGGCGCTGGAATTCAAGACCGAGGGGCTGGTGTCCGGTCTTGCGGCGAAAATGTTTTTAGTGGCCGGGCCGGTGCTGGTTTATGGTCTCGCGGCCAGCGCGGTGTATGGGGTCGTGCTGGTGCTGCTGGGACGGTAGCTAACACCGCGGGAAGCCCTGTGCCGTCCGATCGCTCTGCTCCTGCGGCGGTTTTTGCGCGGAATGCTTGCCAATCCGGTGAAAAGCGGTTATACTGCTTTGGATACAGACAGTATTCCGCCCGACCGGGCGAAGCGAAAAGAGCGATGAAGATGGAAAACAGATTTGAAAATGCGGGCGTCGTCACCACCTATCTGACGGAGGACGGCATGGCCCGCCTGATCTACGGCGACACCACGGGCATCGTGGCCTACGCCGCTGAAAAGCATCAGCCCAGCAAAACGGTCACCGCCGCGCTGGGCCGGGGCCTCACCGCCGCCGCCCTCATGGGCGCGACGCTGAAGGACGAGGACGGGAGCCTGACCCTCCGCTTCAAGGGCGACGGGCCGGCCGGCGGCCTCACCTGCGTCTCCGACAGCCACGGCAACGTGCGCGGCTGCGCCGACGAGCCGCAGGCGGAGCTGCCCCCCAACGCACAGGGTAAGCTGGACGTGGGCGGCGTCATCGGCCGGGACGGGGAGCTTTACGTGGTGCGGGATTACGGCTTCGGCGAGCCCTACGTCGGTCATGTGAAGCTCATTTCCGGCGAGATCGCCGAGGACATCACCAATTACTATGCCGTCAGCGAGCAGACGCCCACCGTCTGCGCCCTCGGTGTGCGCGTCAATCAGGACCGGACGCTGAAAAGCGCGGGGGGCTTCCTGCTGCAGCTCCTGCCCGGCGCGGAGGATGCGCTGGCGGAAAAGCTGGAAGCGCGGGTGCAGGCCCTGCCCAGCCTCTCGGCTCTCATCGCCGAGGGAAAGACCGCGGGAGATATCGCCGCGCTGGTCTTCGGGGATATCCCCTATCACGAGGTGGGCACGGCGGACGTGCGCTACAGATGCACCTGCCAGCGGGAGCGTTACCGCCGCAGCGTGCAGTGCATCGGCATTCAGGAGCTGAAAAGTATGTGCGAGGCGAAGGAAGGGGCGGAGGTGGTCTGCCGCTTCTGCGGTGAGAAATACTTCTTCCCGCCCGAGGAACTGGACGCCATGTATCTGGAGCGGGTCGCGGAGCTTAAGGAAGCGAAGGCCCGGCGTCAGGCGAAAGAAACGAAGTGACCGAGACCTCGTAGGCGGTGCGCTCGAAGCTGCCCTCCGGCAGCACCTTGATATATTTTCGACTTTGGAACCTCCCTGTCAGACGGACAGGGAGGTTTTGTTCCCATTGGGCGGCCTCCTCCGCGTTCCGGCCCCAGGCGATGCAGGGCAGATAGTCCGCCCGGCCGCTATGCCGGGGAACGGCCAGCATCAGGTCGCAGATCTCCCGGCCCATGGGCGTGCGCCGCCAGACGGGGGCGCGGCAGAGCACGCCGGAAAGCTGCACCTCGTTCCGGTCCGTGTCCTCCGCCGGGAAGAACTCCTGCCCGTAGACGAAGAGCTTCAGGCGGCTGCCCGCGCCGGATCGGTCGTGATAGGAGCGAAGCTCCCCGACGAGGGAGGTGCGGCGTCCGATCTCCGGAAGGAAGCCCAGCAGCGCCTCCGGCAGGATGAGATTCAGCCGGTCCTCCGTGCCGGAGAGACGGCGGGTGAGGAAGGGAACGGAATAATAGGAAACGCCCCGGCTCCGATGGTCCGGGGACGCGGCCCCCGCCACCTCGCCGCAGAGCGAAACGGAATTATTTTGCCATGCCAAGTGACATACCTCCTTGCTGCATTCACAGTAGACGATATGCGCCCGCTGCGGGGGATATGACCGGACAAAGCCCATGGGAGCGGGGAGAATCTTTCAAAAAAACGCGTTTTTCCTGCAAAACCTCTACCCACGGAAAGAAAACTATGGTATGATAAGATATTATAGAATGACCATCATGGAGTAATATCGGCTTCTGCCGTCAGGAGGTCATCATGAAGCGAATTTCACGCCTGCTGGCGTTTCTGCTGGCACTCTGTCTCCTGCCGCTCTGCGGCTGCGAGATGGGCGCCAGTATCGACGAGCTTTACAGCCTTCCCCAGCTTTCCGATGAATATCTGGACCTGCAGCACGCCATCGACGGGGTCCTGTCCACCGGCGCGGGCTATGCGGCCCCCGTGGGCGGCACCCACCGGCAGAGCGTTCAGCTCTATGACGTGAATGGCGACGGGACGGATGAGGCGCTGGCCTTTTTCAGCACCACCGGCGAAAAGCCGCTGAAGATCTATGTGTTCATCCAGACCGAGAGCGCCTATGAGAAGGCCGCCGTCATCGAGGGCGACGGGCGCAGCATCGAGAGCATCGACTATCTGGATATGGACGGCGACGGCTGGAGCGAGATCGTCGTCGGCTGGGGCATGGGCGGCGATCTGAAAATGCTGAACCTCTATTCCCTCAAGGGCTTTCAGGTGGCCTCCATCGCCACCTCCGACTATACGAAATACATTTCCGGGGATATGGACGGCAACGGATGGCAGGAGCTGATGGTCCTCCGGCAGGGCAGCAGCGAGGTTTCCGGCACCGTCACGCTTTACAGCGTGGATGGCGACGGGGAGACCGTTTCCGCATCGGATACCCTTTCCGCCGGGCTGGAGAGCTTCTCCAAGGTGAGCTGCGGCACGCTGAAGGATAAGAAGACCGGCCTGTTCGTGGAGGGCAGCTGTCAGGGCGGACTGGTGACGGATATCTTCGTCTACCGGAACGGCGAGCTGGATAATATCACGATGGACGGGGATACCGGCGTCAGCGGCGGCACACTGCGAAATTCCACCGCCGCCTTCCGCGACCTGAATGAAAACGGCTGCCCGCTGGTGCCCGTGCCCCGGGCGCTGTATGCCCAGAGCGAGACCGTTTACCGCGTGCTGGATTGGTACAGCTATAACAGCCGCGGCAGAAGGAGCATCGTCTGCACCACCTATCATAATTATACCGACAGCTGGTATCTCACCCTGCCGGACAGCTGGGGCGACAGTGTGACCATCCGCCGCGAGGACAGCGACGCGGGCGAACGCGGCGTGGTCTTTTCCCTGTGGAACGGGGAGGGCCAGCCTGTCACCGATTTTCTGGTCATCTATGCCCTCAGCGGCGAAAACCGGGGAGAGCTTGCCCGCAAGGCGGGGCGCTCGACCCTCTACGTGGGAAACGAGACCATCTATTCCGCCGAACTGCGGCTCAGCAAAACGGAATGGAACGAGATGCCGGAGCTGAGCGAGCTGAGAGAGCGCTTCCACCTGATCTATTCCGAGTGGATCGCACAGTGACGGGCGTTTCGCAAAAGTCCACGGACTTTTGCGAAAAGGCTGCGGGCTGCTGCCCGCACCCGCTTTGCTGGGCTGCGATTTGGTCATAGAATTGAATTCGATTCGCCGCCTTGCGCGGCGGCGAACTCTGCGAGGCTTTTTTTGTTTCCACATTTTGAGGCCATACGGGAAAGGATGAAACATGAAAAAAGTTCTGGTACTGGAAGATGAAGCCAGCATCCGCGGCTTCCTCGTGCTGAATCTGAAACGCAACGGCTACGAGCCGCTGGAGGCCGGTTCCGGCGCGGAGGCCTTTGAGCAGCTGCAGAAAAACCCGGATATCAAGGTCGCGCTGCTGGATATCATGCTGCCGGATACGGATGGGTTCGAGGTCTGCCGCCGTATCCGCGCCAGCGGCAGCAAGATGGGCATCATCATGCTCACCGCACGGACGCAGGAGATGGACAAGGTCACCGGCCTGATGACCGGGGCGGACGATTACGTGACGAAGCCCCTCGGCTCCATCGCCGAGCTGATGGCGCGGGTGGACGCGCTCTACCGCCGCGTGGGCGGCGACGAGGCTGCGGAGGACACGGGCGTCCTCATCCGCGGCGTGTTCCGGCTGAATACCCGCAACCGCACGCTGGAAAAGGGCAGCGAGCGCATCCGGCTGACACAGGTGGAGTATTCCATCGTGAAGCTGTTTATGGACAATCCCGGCAAGGCCCTCAGCCGCGAGGAGATCCTCGCCGCCGTGTGGGGCAGCGACTATGACGGGGACGTGAAGATCGTGGACGTGAACATCCGCCGTCTGCGCGTGAAGGTGGAGGACGATCCCCAATCCCCCAGCTGCATCACCACCGTCTGGGGTTATGGGTATAAGTGGGGCTTCTGATGCGCCGGAAAAAGATGTGGAACCCCTTCCGGGTGAAGGGCATCCGGAAGCGCTGGATGGTGAACACCATGGTGTTCATGGTGGTGTTTGCGCTGGTGGCCCTGATGGCCTACGGCGTGGCTATCTCTAACTATTACTATTCCGGCGTGCGCAGCAGTTTGGAGGCAAAGGCCAGTTCCTCCGCAGCCTTCTTCGCCAATTACGTGACGAGGACCTACGCGGAATATTATCAGAGCGCCTATAAGTATACCGGTCTCTTCGACGAGCGGGACAAGCTGGAGCTGCAGTTCATCGGCACCGACGGGAGCATCGTCGTTTCCACCTACGGCCTGACGGCGGGCACCATGCCCGGCACGTCGGATATCACCGAGGCCATCGCAACGGGCGAGGCCCGGCCTTTCATGGGGCGCGACCCCCGCACGGGGGAACGCATCGTCTCCGTTTCCAGCCCGCTGATCTACGGCAACGGGCAGGTGGTGGGCGTCATCCGCTATGTAAGCAGTCTGAAGCTGGTGGACCGGCAGGTGGCCTATAACGTCCTCATCGCCGTGGGCATCGTGGTGGCGCTGGTGCTGCTGACCTTTTTTACGAACCTTCTGTTCATCCGCAGCATCGTGACCCCCATTCAGGAGGTCACGCGTATGACCCGTCATATCGCGGACGGGGGCTACGGCGGGCAGATCGAGAATTTCTATGATGACGAGATGGGCGAAATGGTCACCGCCATCAATGAGATGAGCATTCAGATCAGCCGCTCGGAAAAGGTGAAGAGCGAGTTCATCTCCTCCGTTTCCCATGAGCTGCGCACCCCGCTGACCGCCATCACCGGTTGGGGCGAGACGCTGAGCTATGACGATACCCTGTCGGACGATACCCGCAAGGGTCTGAACATCATTCTGAAGGAGGCCCGGCGGCTCACCAACATGGTGGAGGAGCTGCTGGTGTTCACCCGCATCGAGGACGGGCGCTTCACCGTCAATCTGGAAAAGCTGGATGTGGAGTCCGAGCTGGAGGAGGCCATCTTCACCTATGGCGAGCTGCTGAAGCAGGAGGGCATCCAGCTGGATTACACCCCGGCGGACGAGGCCATGCCGCTGATCAGCGGCGACCCGGAGCGGCTGAAGCAGGTATTTCTGAATATCCTCGACAACGCCGCCAAGCACGGCGGCAGCGGCAAGCGCATCGTGGTGTCCATCTCCCTCCAGCGCAACTATCTGGATACCGGGCGGGATTACGTATGCATCCGCGTGCGGGACTTCGGGCCCGGTATCCCGCCGGAGGATCTGGGCAACGTGAAGCTGAAATTCTATAAGGGCAACAGCAAGACCCGCGGCAGCGGCATCGGCCTCGCCGTGTGCGACGAGATCATCAAGCGCCACGGGGGCATTCTGGATATCGAAAATGCGGCAGACAGCAGCGCAGTGGTGAGCATCCGGCTCCCGGCGGCAGGCGCGGTCTGAAAGGAGCAGGCATGGCAGAAAAGAAACAGGATACAAATTTCCGCACCACCATCGGCGGACAGGCGCTTATCGAGGGCATCCTGATGATGGGGCCGAAAAAGAGGGCCATCGTGGTGCGTCTGGCAGATGGGACGCTGCAGGAAAAGGTGGAGGATCTGCACCTGATCAAGGAGAAATTTCCCATCTGCGGCTGGCCGCTGGTGCGGGGCGTCATCTCCTTCTTCACCAGCCTTATTCAGGGCGTGAAGGCGCTGATGTACTCCGCCGACTTCCTCCCCGAGGAGGAGCAGGAAGCGCAGGAGGACAAGCTGGATAAGTGGATCAACGAGCATTTCGAGGCGGAGAAGGCGAAGAAGCTCATCATCGGCGTGAGCGTGGCGCTGGGCCTCCTGCTCGCGGTGGGCATCTTCATGGTGCTGCCCTACATCATCACCGCGGCGCTGTCCAGATCCGTGCAGTCCAGCTTTGTGAAGAACGTCATCGACGGGGTGCTGCGCATCATCATCTTCCTCATCTATATGAAGCTGGTCACGAAGTCCAAGGATATCCACCGGGTATTTGAATACCACGGCGCGGAGCATAAATCCATCCACTGCTATGAAAAGGGGCTGCCGTTGACGGTGGAGAACATCCGTCCCCAGCCGCGGGAGCATCCCCGCTGCGGCACCAGCTTCCTTTTCGTGGTCATGATCGTCAGCTTTCTCGTGTTCAGCGTGGTGAGCTGGGAGAACAAGCTGGTCGCTTTCGTGCTGCGGCTGCTGCTCCTGCCGGTGGTGGTGGCCATCAGCTATGAGATCAACCGCTGGGCCGGCAGACATGACAATACGCTGAGCAAAATCCTCTCCGCCCCCGGCCGGGCGCTGCAGAAGCTCACCGTTTTTGAGCCGGACGACAGCATGATCGAATGCGCCGCCCGGGCGCTGACCCTCGTCATCCCCGAGGAAAAGGGCGCGGACAAATGGTAAAGACCTATAACGACCATTATCAGGAACTGCGGAAGTCCCTAAGGCAGGCGGGCGTCGAGGAAGCGGGGCTGGAAGCCCGGCTCCTGCTGGCTGCCGCTGCGGATAAATCTCCCGCGGAGTTCCTGCGGGATCTGCGGCTCTATCCCGGCGAAGCGTTCGCGGAGCGGGCCGAGGATGCGCTCCGGCGCAGGCTGGCGGGCGAACCGGCGGCCTATATCGCGGGCAGCTGGGAATTTCACGGGCTGGAGCTGGAAGTGAACCCCAATGTGCTGATCCCCCGGTCCGACACCGAGGTGGTGACGGACGCTGCCATCGACTTTCTCCGCACTGTTCCGAAGGCGAAGGTCATCGACCTCTGCACCGGCACAGGCTGCATCGGCCTTGCGCTGGCCGCCGCCGTGCCCGATTGCCGGGTGGTCCTTGCCGACTGCGACCGGCGGGCGCTGATGGTGGCGAAGCGGAACGCGATGCGCTGCGCGCTCAGCCAGCGGGCCGTCTGCATCGAGGTGGATGCGCTTTCCGCTCCGCCGAAGGCGCTGGGCAGCGGCTATGACCTGCTCATCTCCAACCCGCCCTATATCCCCACGGCGGAGATCGAAACGCTGGATGCTTCCGTCCGGGACTATGAGCCGCGTCTCGCGCTGGACGGCGGGACGGACGGGCTGGTATTTTACCGGGCGATCTTCGCCCACTGGTTAAGTATCCTGCGGCCCGGCGGCTGCCTCGCGCTGGAATGCGGCGAGGAGCAGGCCGGGAGCCTTCTGCGCCTTGGCACGGACATTGGGCTGGTGCAGCCGCAGGTTTTTCAGGATACCGGCGGGACGGAGCGGGCCGTGCTGCTTTACCGGCCCGAAGAAGATACAGAATAAACGCTTCACGATACGGAGGCACATAGATATGGCAAAGAAACAGCAGACCGTCGCGCCCGCAGCCCCTGCTGCGGATAAGAAAAAGGCGCTGGAGACCACGCTGGCCCAGATCGAGCGGAGCTTCGGCGCGGGCAGCATCATGCGCCTGGGCGATGCGGCGAATGCCAGCATCGAGGCCATCAGCACCGGCAGCCTGTCGCTGGATCTGGCGTTGGGCATCGGCGGCGTTCCCAAGGGACGCATCATCGAAATTTACGGGCCGGAATCCTCCGGCAAGACCACGCTGGCTCTCCATATCCTCGCCTCCGCGCAGAAGTCCGGCGGCACCGCCGCGTTTATCGACGCGGAGCACGCTCTTGACCCGGTCTATGCGAAGAATCTGGGCGTGGATATCGACAACCTGCTCATCTCCCAGCCGGACACCGGCGAGCAGGCGCTGGAGATCACCGACGCGCTGGTGCGTTCCGGCGCGGTGGACGCCATCGTCATCGACTCCGTGGCGGCCCTCGTGCCCCGCAGCGAGATCGAGGCCGAGATGGGCGACAGCGTGGTGGGCCTGCAGGCGCGGCTCATGTCGCAGGCCCTCAGAAAACTCACCGGCTCCATCAATAAGACGAATTGCGTCGTCATCTTCATCAACCAGCTGCGCGAGAAGATCGGCGTGATGTACGGCAATCCCGAGACCACCACCGGCGGTCGGGCGCTGAAATTCTATGCCAGCGTGCGGCTGGACGTGCGGCGGGTGGAGACCCTCAGCGTGGGCGGCGAAAAGGTGGGCAACCACACCCGCGTGAAGGTCACGAAGAACAAGGTCGCGCCTCCGTTCCGGGAGGCGGAGTTCGATATCATCTACGGCGAGGGCATCTCCCGTTCCAGCGAACTGGTGGACGCCGCGCTGAAAATGGGCCTCATCGAAAAGGCCGGCAGCTGGTTCACCTTCCGCGACCAGCGCTTGCAGGGGAAGGACAGCGTGAAGGAATATCTGAAGCAGAATCCGGAGATCGCGGACGAGCTGGAGGCCGAGGTGAAGGCGAAGATGCTCTCCCGCGGCGCGGACGAGGATGCGCCCGCGCCCGAAGCCGCACCCGCGGCGGCCGGGAAGGCCGTGCGTATCGACGCGGACGATTTCGAGGATTAAATGCGGCTGGAAAAGATCGAAGCGCTGAGCGAAACGGCGTTTTCCCTGATTTTTGCGGATGGGACGAAGCTCCGCTGCGGCGTGAAGGAGCTTTCGGATCTGTCGCTGCGGCCCGGGGAAGACTATGACGAGGCGGCACTTGAGGCCATCCGGGAGGCCTGCGCGTATTACGCCGTCCGGCAGAAGGCCGCGCAGCTCATTTCCCGGCAGGCCATGAGCGCCGGGGAGCTGCGAAAGAAGCTCACGGAGAAGGGCGCAAGTCCCGAGCAGGCGGAGAAGGCCGCGCTCTGGCTCACGGAGCTTGGCGCGATCGATGAAGAAAGCTATGCCGCCATGGTCGTGCGGCACTACGCCGCCAAAGGCTACGGGCGCAGGCGGGTGGAAAACGAGCTTTACCGCCATCTGGTGCCCCGGGAATACTGGGATGAAGCGCTGGAAAGCCTGCCGGAAGCGGACGATACACTGGACAGGCTCATTCAGGCAAAACTGCGCGGCGGAACATTGGACGAAGCGCAGATACGGAAACTGCGGGACAGTCTCTGCCGCAGGGGATACAGCTGGGAGGAAGTGCGCGCCGCACTGGCCCGGAATACCGAATATACGGACGAAGATTAAAGGAGAACGGAACGATGACCGAACGTGTCGGGATGGTGTCTCTTGGCTGCGCCAAGAACCTTATCAACGGAGAACAGATGCTGAAGCTCGTACAGGATGCGGGCTATGAGATCACGGCAGACCTGAGCGAAACGGATGTGCTCATCGTCAATACCTGCGCCTTCATCGAGAGCGCGAAGCAGGAAGCCATCGATACCATTCTGGAATATGCGGAGCTGAAAAAAGAGGGCAGGCTGAAAAAGCTCCTCGTCACCGGCTGCCTGAGCCAGCGCTATCCCGAGGAGCTGCTCACGGAGCTGCCGGAGGTGGACGGTATTCTGGGTACCGGCAGCTATGACGAGATCGTGCCCGCCATTCAGCAGGCGCTGAACGGGGAAACGCCCCGCTGCCTCGGCGATATCCATGCGCCCGTGAGCGAAGCGGAGCGCATCGTCACCACAGGCCCGGGCTGGGCTTACATCAAGATCGCCGAGGGCTGCGACAACCGCTGCTCCTACTGCGTCATCCCTTCCATCCGGGGGAAATACCGCTCCCGTCCCATGGAGAACATCCTGCAGGAAGCGCGGGCGCTGGCGGAATCTGGCGTCAAGGAGCTGATCGTGGTAGCGCAGGATATCACGCGCTACGGGCTGGACCTCTGCGGGAAGCCCCAGCTGGCCGCGCTGATCCGGGAGCTTGCCAAGATCGAGGGTCTGCACTGGATCCGTCTCCACTATCTATATCCCGACCTGATCGACGACGAGCTGATCGACGTCATCGCCTCGGAGGAAAAAGTGGTCAAGTATCTGGATATCCCCATCCAGCACATTGACGACAAGATCCTCAAGCGCATGAACCGGCGCGGCACCGGCGCGGAGGTGGAGGCGCTGCTGACGAAGCTGCGGGAGCGGATTCCCGGCCTCGTGCTGCGCACCAGCCTCATCACCGGTCTCCCCGGCGAGGGCGAGGAGGAGTTTGAAAAGCTCTGCGATTTCCTGCGGCGCATGAAGCTGGAGCGGGCGGGCGTGTTCGCCTTCTCCCCCGAAGAGGGCACCCCGGCCTTCGGGATGGAGCGGCCGGACGCGGAGGTGGCCGCCCACCGGGCGGAGCTGGCGGTGGACATTCAGTCCGACGTGATGGACGAGTTTAACGAATCCCGACTGGACACCGTTATTGAGGTGCTGGCCGAGGGCTTCGACCGCTTCGCGGACTGCTGGTATGGCCGCAGCTACGCTGACAGCCCGGACGTGGACGGGAAGGTGTTCTTCACCGGCAAGGGCGTCACCCCCGGCGAGTTCTGCAAAGTCCTCGTCACCGAAACGCTGGAGGGCGATCTGGTGGGCGAACTGGTGGAGGATGCGGCAAAATGACGACGGCAAACAAACTGACGATCCTGCGGGTCATCCTGATCCCTGTGTTCATCCTGCTGATGTATGCGTCCTTCAAAGGGCACGTTCTGATCTCGCTGGCGATTTTCATCGCCGCCAGCCTGACGGACCTGCTGGACGGGCACATCGCAAGAAAATACCATCAGGTGACTAATTTCGGCAAATTCGCCGATCCGCTGGCGGACAAGCTGCTGGTGACGGCGGCGCTCATCATCTTCGTGGAGTGGGGGCAGATCCCCGCGTGGATCGCCGTGGTCATCATCGCGAGAGAATTTGCCGTGACCGGGCTGCGGCTGGCGGCGCTGGGTTCCGGGCAGGTCATCGCCGCGGGCATCTCCGGCAAGGTGAAGACCTTTGTCACCATGGTGGTGCTGTGCGTGATGATGACCCCGCTGCACAGCGTGTATCTCATCCGCTGGTGGTTCACGGTGGACGATCTGGGCAGCTGGCTCATGCTGATCGTGACGGTGTGGAGCGGCGCGGAATACTTCTTCCGCCACGGCAAACTCCTGAACATGAAATAAACGGACGTGAAGCCTTCCCGGCGAATGGCCTCATAGAATATTTATCACCCGAATGCAGAAACTGCATTCGGGTGATTTCATGTTTCGTGTGCGTATTCTGGACGGGAACAGCCGCAAGCTGACGCCGTTCCTGCAAAAATCGCTGAACCGGGCGGCGGTGGAGGGGCGCGTCGATGCGGCTCTCTGCGCGGGCAGAGCCGACCTGCTCATCATCCCCCGGGGCGCGGCGCTGCCGATGGGGGAAGCGGCCCGCTGTCTGCTGACCGTGGGGGAAGTACGGCCCGGTGCGGTGAGCTGCGGGCTGGCTTCGGAAAGCGTGCTGACCCTCTCGAGCATCCGGGAGGACGGAGCGCTGCTGACTCTATGTCGGGAGCTGACGACCCTCACCGGGCGCGTTCTGGAGCCGCAGGAGATCCCTGTGCGTATTTCGGAGGCTGCCGCCCCGGAGCCGGAGGCCGTCGCCGCTGCGGCGGGCGCGCTGCTGATATTGGGCGCGGATGCGGAAACGGGGATCACGGTATAACATAAAAACACCGGGGCGGCCTAAGCCGCGCCGGGGAATGCCTGGTTGGGGTTTTCGGATCAGGAGACCTGCTCGAACTGGCTGTTGTAAAGCTGGGCATAGAAGCCGTTCTTCGCCATCAGCTGTTCGTGGTTGCCCTGCTCGATGATGTCGCCGTCCTTCATGCAGAGGATCAGGTCGGCATTGCGGATGGTGCTCAGGCGGTGCGCGATGATGAAGCTCGTGCGGCCCTGCATCAGATTGTCCATAGCCTTCTGGATGAGGATCTCCGTGCGGGTATCGACGGAGGAGGTGGCTTCGTCCAGAATCAGGATCTTGGTGTCGGCCAAAATCGCGCGGGCGATGGTCAGCAGCTGCTTCTGACCGGCGGAGATGTTGCTGGTCGCCTCGTTCAGGATCATATTGTAGCCGTCGGCCTGGGTGCGGATGAAGAAGACCACCTGCGCGGCCTTGGCGGCCCCGATGACCTGCTCGTCGGTCGCGTCCAGCTTGCCGTAGCGGATGTTCTCCATGACGGTGCCGTTAAAGAGCCAGGTGTCCTGCAGGACCATGCCAACCTCGGTGCGCAGATCCTGACGGGTGAACTCGCGGGTGTCGTGACCGTCCAGATAGATGGCGCCGCCCTGCAGATCGTGGAAGCGCATGAGCAGCTTGACCATGGTGGTCTTGCCCGCGCCGGTGGGGCCGACGATGGCGATCTTCTGACCGGCCTTGACGTTGGCGGAGAAGTCGTGGATGACGGGTTCATCCGGCTCGTAACCGAAGCGCACGTGGTCGAACTTCACGTCGCCCTTGATGTTCATGTCGGCGATGCTGAGATGCGCGTCGGCATCCTGCTCCTCGTCCTCGGCCAGGAACTGGAACACGCGTTCCGCCGCGGCCGCGGTGGACTGGAGCTGGCTGGAGATGTTGGCCACCTGCGTGATGGGCTGGTTGAAGCTCTTGACGTAGGTGATGAAGGCCTGAATGGAGCCGATGTCCAGCGTGCCCTTGGCGCACATACTGGCGCCCAGCACGCAGACGGCCACGTAGCCCAGGTTGCCGATGAAGTTCGTGATGGGCATCATCATGCCGGTCAGGAATTCGGCCTTCCAGGTGGCGTAATACAGGCGGTCGTTCTCAAACTCGAACTCTCTCGTGGCACGCTCTTCGGCGCAGAAAGACTTCAGCAGGAGCTGGCCCGCATACATCTCTTCCACGTAGCCGTTGACGGTGCCCAGCAGCTTCTGACGGTTGCGGAAGTGCTTCTGGGAGATGCCCACCATAAGGGCCGTGCAGATGCCGCTGAGGGGCAGCATACACAGGGCGATGAGGGTGAGCTTCCAGCTGATGGAGAGCATCATCACGAGGACGCCGATCAGCGTGACCAGTGCGGAAATGATCTGCGTCAGGCACTGGTTCAGGGAGTGGGACACGTTGTCCACGTCGTTGGTGATACGGCTCATCACTTCGCCGTTCGAGTACTTATGGAAGAAGTTGATGGGCAGACGGTTGATCTTTTCGATGATGGCGTTGCGGAGGTTATAGGAGACCTTGTTGGAAACATAGGCCAGCGAGAAGCCCTGTGCATAGCTGAAGAGCATACTCAGGATATAAAGTCCCAGCAGGATCAGGATGACCCGGCCTACGTACTGGAAGTCCACGCCGTTCACGCCGCCGGCGGTGATATCCGCCACGCCGCGGGCGATCTCGTTGGTGATCTTGGCGAGGATCTTGGGGTTGATGGTGCTGAGCAGGGTGGAGCAGGCGGAGCAGATGGCCACCAGCAGGATGATCCATTTGAACTCCATCATGTACTTCACGAGCTGCTTCATGCTGCCCTTGAAGTCCTTCGGCTTCTCGCCGCGCATCCCGCGTCCCGGTGGGCCGTGCCCCGGGCCGCGCTTGTTCTTCATCTTGGAGGTGTCGGGGCGGACCAGCGGCCGGTATCCGGGCGGATAGGCGTTCAGGTCGGATTTATCGACCTCGTGGGGGTTGGGCATCTTGGGCATCAGGAGCTTCATGATCCCCTTGGGTTTCGGGAAATCATCGGGCAGTTCGCCTTTTTCCATCATTTCATGGAACTTCTCCGGCGTCATGTCCTTCATTTTCTCCGGATCGAAGCCCTTGGGGCCTTTGCCCTTGGGCATCTTGGAGGGATCGAAGTCTTTCGGCATCTTGCTGGGGTCGAAATCCTTGGGCATTTTGGAGGGGTCGAAGCCCTTCGGCATTTTGCTCGGATCGAAGTCCTTGGGCATGTTCATTTTCTTATCGTCACTCATGCCAATTCCTCCTTCGACAGCTGGCTTTCCGCGATGTCGCGGTAGGCTTCGCAGTTCTCCAGCAGCTCACGGTGCGTGCCGTGGCCGACGATCTTGCCTTCTTCCAGAACGATGATCTGGTCGGCGTTCATGATGGTGCTGACGCGCTGGGCAACGATCAGAACGGTCGCGCCGCTGGTGCTGGCATACAGCGCCTTGCGCAGGTTCGCATCGGTGCGGAAGTCCAGCGCGGAGAAGCTGTCATCAAAGATGAAGATGGGAGGCTTCTTGATCAGCGCGCGGGCGATGCTCAGACGCTGACGCTGGCCGCCGGACACGTTCTCGCCGCCCTGCGCGATGGCGATGCTGAGGCCCGCGTTCTCCCGGTTGATGAATTCGGTGGCCTGCGCGATCTCGATGGCCTCGAACATCTCGTCGTCGGTGCCGTCTTCCTTGCCGAGGGACAGGTTGGTGGCCACGTCACCGGAGAAGAGGAGACCCTTCTGCGGCACATAGCCGATGTTGTTGCGCAGATCATGCACATCCAGATCGCGGACGTCGATCCCGTCCAGCGTGATGCGGCCGGAGGTCACATCGTAGAAGCGGGGCACCAGATTGATCAGGGTGCTCTTGCCGGAGCCGGTGGAGCCGATGAAGGCCACCGTCTGACCGGGCTGGATATCCAGATTGATGTTCTCCAGCACGCAGTTCTCCGCGTCGCCATACTTGAAGGAGACGTTCTCAAAGGTGATGTGGCCCTTGGCGCGGCCGGGCAGGTGCTTCGCGTCGGCCCTGTTCTGGATGGTGGGTTCGGTGCTGAGGATCTCATCCACACGGCCCGCGGCCACGAAGGCACGGGGCAGGAAGATGAACATCTGCGCGATCATCAGGAAGGCCATGATGATCTGCATGACGTACTGCATATAAGCCATCATGTCGCCCAGAGGCATCACGAAGTCGCTGACCAGATGGCCGCCCAGCCAGATGATGATCAGGGTGACGACGGTCTGCATGAAGTTCTCGATGGGGTTCAGGGTGGCCATGGTGCGCTGCACGTACAGGCCGGTGTCTGTGATATCCTTGTTGGCGGTGTCGAAGCGCTTCTCCTCGAGGCGCTCGTTGCCGAAGGCACGGATGACCAGCATACCGGTCAGGCTCTCACGGGCAACCAGATTCAGCCGGTCGGTCAGCTTCTGCATGATCTTGAACTTGGGGGTGATCAGCTTGAACATCACGACCTGCAGGGCCAGCAGCAGGACGACGGCGATGGCCACGATCCAGCTCAGACTGGCGCACTTTCTGAGCGCCATGACGATGCCGCCCACCGCGTAGATGGGGGCCATGAACACCATGCGGATGCCCATGACGGCGACCATCTGGATCTGCTGCACGTCGTTGGTGCTTCGGGTGATGAGGGTCGCGGTGCTGAATTTGTCCACGTCCTCGCTGGCGAAGCTGGTCACGCGCTCATACACGTCGTGCCGCAGGTTCTTGCCAACGCCGGCGCTGACGCGCGCGCCGCAGAAGCCGTTCAGCACGGTGCAGCAGCCGCTCAGCAGGCTGAACAGCAGCATGATCGCGCCGATCTTCAGAATGTAGCCCTGCTGGGTCTTATTCACGGGGGCGCCAAGATCCTTGTGAACGACCTTGGTCAGCGTGACGGCCACGCTCTTCATCAGTGCGGGGATGATCTCTTCCGACTCCGTCCAGGCACGCCCTGCCTCGATGGCGCCGTCGCTCATGTTATCGGCCAGCGAAAGCACACTGGCTTTGTCCAGCTTGGAGAAGTCCACGCCGCCGGCACCCATATTCAGAACGTAATACGCTCTGCTGATGGCGTTGTCCAGCTTTGCAAGCTCGGTCTTCTCCAGCTTGTTGCGCACCCAGCCGCCTTTTTCGGCCAGCGCCGGGTATGCTTTCAGGGTCTTTGCGTCTGCCTTGCCGGCATCCACCCAGGTGTAGGCGCTCTTGACCAGCGATGCTTCCTCTTCCGTTACGAAGCGAAGCGTCATGTCCATCACGTCCGCGTCCATCGCGCCGGGAGCGGAATCGGTGATACCGCTCTGCACGATGCCCACGTTGACGATGTCGCTCATGTAGTTCGGCAGGTACAGCTCCAAAATGGACTGACCGAACAGCAGGAGCAGGCCAAGGGCCACCAGGGGGATGAAAGGCTTCAGGTATCTCAAGATCAGTTTCAAGCCTCTATTTCTCCCTTACAAACAGATTTGGCTGCGTTTTGCGCCGCCATATTTAGAAGGGATGGGGCGGCGGGACCGATTCCGGGGGCGTCCGGTCGGCGGCGCCGTCCATCCAGTTTCTACGTGCTTAAAATTCCAGGCCTCTGCGGAAGGCGGCGAGGTTCATCTCCACGGTCTTTGCCGGGACCATGGAGGCGATGAGGCCCTCCCAGTCGAATTCCGGCAGGTCCAGCGCCTTCACCAGCGCGCCCAGCAGGCAGATGTTCTGACTCTTGGCGCTGCCGAGGCTTTCCGCGATCTCCCCGGCGGGGATGACCATGGCGCCCACCAGCCGTTTCAGTTCCTCGTCGGCCCCGTGGGGATATTCCGCCTTGCCGGTGAGAACGCTCAGAGGCATGATCTCCTTCTTATCCATGAGGATCTTTCCGCCCTGCTTCAGATAGGGCAGCGCACGGAGCGCTTCCGTCTTTTCAAAGGCGACGATCAGGTCCGCTTCGCCCTCGCCGATATTGGGGGCATAGACCTTCTCCCCGTAGCGCAGCTGGGTATTCACCGTTCCGCCGCGCTGGCTCATGCCGTGGATCTCGCTCATCTTCACGTCATAGCCCATCCGGCTCAGGGCCGTGGAGAGGATCTTGGTGGTCAGGATGGTGCCCTGACCGCCCACGCCCGTGAGAAGAATGCTCTTGATCATGCTTTTCCACCCACCTTTCGGATCGCGCCGAAGCGGCACTGCTGCATACACAGGCCGCAGCCGGTGCAGCTGGCCGGGTCGGAAATGACGGCCTTCTTCGCCGCAGCGTCAAAGGTCAGCGCCGGGCAGACGACCTTCGTGCAGGCCTTGCAGCCCTTGCAGGCGTCCGCATCCACTTCGCAGCGCAGGTCGCCCCGGGCCTTGATGACTTCCTTCAGCAGCGCACAGGGACGGCGGGAGAGGATGACGAAGGTGCCCTTCGTTTCCAGCGCCTTCTCGATGGCGGCGGTCATGGCGCTCTGGTCGATGGGGTCGACCTCGGCGATATTTTCCTCCGGCAGGCCGGTGGCGAGGATCATCTTTTTGATATCCAGCGCCGGGACGCTGTAGCCCATCAGGTTCACGGCGGTGCCGGCGTTCTGCTGGTGACCGGTCATGGCGGTGATGGAGTTATCCAGCACGGTGAGGCACACGTTGGCTTTCGCGTGAACGGCGTCCACCAGACTGTTGAAGCCGGAATGGAAGAAGGTGGAGTCGCCGAGGATGCCGAAGACCTTGCGGCTGTCGCCCTGCTTTTCCAAAGCCTTTGCCATGCCGATGGGGATGGAGAAGCCGGAGCCCATGCAGATGGCGGTGCCGAAGCCGTTGAACGGTTCGCCAGCGCCGAGGGAGTAGCAGCCGATATCGCCCACGGCGACCAGCTTGTCATGATACTTCTGCATGGCGAAATAGAAGCCGCGATGGGGACAGCCGGCGCAGAGTGCGGGAGGACGGGGCGGAGAGACCAGCTCCGTCTTATAAGCGGCCTGCACTTCACTCAGCCCGAAGGCCTCCCGCAGCCGGGCGGCGCTCAGCTCGCCCTGCCGGGTGGTGTATTTCTTGCCCTCGCAGGCGATGCCCAGCGCTTTGACCGCGTCCTCCAGATAAGGTTCGCCCTCTTCGATGACGATGACCTTTTCCACCTGCGCGCAGAAATCTCTGATGAGCTTATCGGGCAGAGGGTAGGTGATGCCGGGCTTCAGATAGCTGGCGGTCTCGCCGAAGACCTCGCGCGCGTGCTGATAGCAGACGCCGGAGGCGATGACGCCCAGCTTTTTGGAGTTCCATTCCACCCGGTTCAGGGGGCTGGTCTCCGCATATTCCTTCAATGCCGCCAGATTCGCTTCCACCGCCACGTGGCGCTTGCGGGCATTGGCGGGAAGCATGGCGAACTTTGCCGGATTGGCCTGATAGGTACCCACGTGCTCCTGCCGCTCGCCCGTTTCCACCAGACTCTTGGAGTGGCAGACGCGGGTGGTCATGCGGATGAGCATCAGCAGGTCGAACTTTTCGCTCAGCTCATAGGCTGCCTTCACATAGTCGAGGCATTCCTGACTGTCGGCGGGTTCCAGCATACCGAGGCGGGCATGGGGGGCATAGAGTCGGTTGTCCTGCTCGTTCTGGCTGCTCCAGCAACCCGGATCGTCGGCCGAGACGAGGACCATGCCGCCGTTCACGCCGGTGTAGGCCGCGCTGAAAATGGGGTCCGCCGCCGCGTTCATGCCCACGTGCTTGAAGGCCGCGAGGCTCCGCAGGCCGCCGAAGGAAGCGCCGAGGGCGATCTCCACGGCGATCTTCTCATTGTTTGCCCACTGGCAGTATACGTCGTCCTTATATAAGGACATATTCTCCAGGATCTCCGTGCTGGGGGTTCCGGGATACGCCGCCGCAGCGCCGACGCCCGCTTCCCATGCACCGCGCGCGATGGCTTCATCGCCGCTCATGATGACCTTGCTCAATTCATCTTATCTCCTTTGAATTGGAAATCTGCCTGCGCGGAAGGATGCCGCTTTTCAGAATTCCCCGTCCTCCGGCGGGAGGCAGGGCGCTTCGAGTTCCTCCGCATCCGGCGGGTTGGAGCCGTTGAGCTTGCCCAGCAGGTCGTACAGCTGGCGCTTCTCCGCGTCCGTCAGCGGGGAGAGGAACATCGCACCGAAATCCGGCGCGTTCTCGATCAGCTCACCGACGCGCTCCCGGCCCTCCGCCGTGAGGAAGATATTGAAAATGCGCTTGTCACGGGTGGACTGCCGACGCTCCACCAGACCCGCGGAATCCAGCTTGTTCAGCGTTTCGCTCACCGACTGGGGGCGCAGACGCAGCAGCGTGGTCATATCCCGCTGGCTGATGCCGTCGGACTCGTTCAGCATGAGCAGGATGCGGTTCTGTGCGCTGGGCTGGCCGCCCTTTTCCCATTCGCCGCCCATATTGGGGCCGCGCTTGAGAACGGCATAGAGCCGGAAGATGCGTTCCATGAGCTGCTCATTGAGGCTGACCTGATCCATTCCGTTCCATCCTTCCAAATATTGTAAGGTACTTGACAATAAGGTACTTGAACAGCCTTCATTATAGGCTTGCGGTGTAAAAAAGTCAAGATGTTCAAGTACCTGCTATTTAAGAAATTTCACAGAAAACGGCAGCAAACTTGGGCAGTTTTCACAGGGATCAGCGGTGAAAACAGGGCTGTACCGCAGTTCGGGAAAAGCGGCCGGAAAAACGCGAACCGCCCCGCTTCGGGATCGAAGCGGGGCGGGTGAGATGCTTTGTAACTCAGTGGTTGAACAGGCCCAGCATGACGCCGGCCGCCACGGCGGAGCCGATGACGCCCGCCACGTTGGGGCCCATGGCGTGCATGAGCAGGAAATTCTTCGGGTTTTCCTTCTGGCCCACCATCTGGCTGACGCGGGCCGCCATGGGGACGGCAGAGACGCCGGCGGAGCCGATGAGGGGATTGATCTTGTCCTCGGGCTTCAGGAACAGGTTCATGAGCTTGGCCAGCAGAACGCCGCCTGCCGTGCCGCCGCCAAAGGCGATGACGCCGAGGATGATGATCTCGATGGTCTTCAGGGTCAGGAAGGTATCGGCCTTGGCGGAAGCGCCCACGGCCATGCCCAGCATGATGGTGACGATGTTGCACATGGCGTTCTGCGCGGTGTCGCTCAGACGGTTGGTCAGCCCGGATTCCTTAAACAGGTTGCCCAGCATGAGCATACCCACCAGGGGGATGGCGTCGGGCACGATCAGGGCGACCACGATGGTGGCCACGATGGGGAAGAGGATCTTTTCCTTCTTGGAGACGGGCCGCAGCTGCTTCATGACGATCTGGCGTTCTTCCTTCGTGGTGAGCGCCTTCATGATGGGCGGCTGGATGATGGGCACCAGCGCCATATAGCTGTAGGCCGCGATGGCCACGGCGGGCAGGATCTGCTTTGCCATGCGGGTGCAGGTGAGAATAGCGGTGGGGCCGCCCGCGCCGCCGATGATGCCGATACTGCCGGCCTCCTGCGCATTGAAGCCCAGCAGGATGGCGCCGATGAAGGTGATGAAAATGCCGAACTGCGCGCCCGCGCCCAGCAGCAGGGACTTGGGGCTGGCGACCAGGGGGCCGAAGTCCGTCATCGCGCCGACGCCCATGAAGATCAGGGGCGGGAGGATGCCGATCTCGTCCAGCAGGAAGAAATAGCGGAGCAGACCGGCGGCCTCGGTCTCCGTCGCGTCATTGAAGACTGCGGAGCCGAACAGATTGGAGAGCAGCATACCGAAGGCGATGGGGATGAGCAGCAGCGGCTCGAATTCCTTCACGAGGGCCAGATACAGCAGAACGCAGGCGATGATGACCATCACCAGCTGCCGCCAGTCGAACAGGGCGATACCTGTGGACTGCAAAAAGCTCAGAAGTCCCTGTAACATTTAATTGCCCTCCTTTTCCCGGAAAATCGCCAGCGCCCCGTCGGCCGGAACGGCCTCGCCGGGTCTGACACAAAGGGAGACAACGGTCCCGTCCGCAGGGGCGGTCACCTCATAGGCGGTACCGTCCACCTCCAGCAGGAGCAGCACGTCGCCCTCATGGACCTTTGCCCCGTCGAATGCGTTCAGCACCGTCACCTGACCGGCAGCGGGGCTGAGGATCGCGGCGGCATCCGCCGGGATGGCGGGCAGGACGGGCGCGGGGGCTTCCGGCGCTTCGGGCGCGGCGCCCGCGGGCGCTTCCTTCTCACGGAAGATCACGTGCATCAGCTTGATGGAATACATGATGGCGGTCAGGGCGACCATGCACACGAGCATACCGATGACCGTGACCACAAGGGCGCCGCCGAGCTTCTCGCCAAGGCTCATCTGCGCCAGCAGCTCGGGATCGCGCAGGCGTTCCAGAATGTTCAAGGCTTGTTTCCTCCTCACAGGCGAAATGGTTCTTTTCTGCTATCCGCGACCGTTCGACGGTTTTTGCCGCGATATAACATATCCCGTATTATATACCCGTTTCACCCGTGAAGTAAAGAGTTTTTCAGCTCCGGATCGGCTAAAATATCGGAAATCACATCGTAAACGTGTACCGGTTCCACCTGCTCCCGGTTCAGCACCGCGCAGAGCAGCTTTGCGAAGCGCCGGTCCTCGGTCACGTCCTCCACGCGCAGCGGCGTTCCGTCCTCTGAAGTGCCCGCGATATCGTAGCCCGTGTAGGCTTTCCCGTCCTCCGAGCGATATCTGCGGGGAATGATGCGGTAGGGCACTTTCCCTGCCTCCTTCCGTTCGTCTGTGGCGGCAGGATAACACGCCCGTTTTCGGGAAGCAAGCACAAGCGTTCGACATAAAATGACAAAAAACGGAAACACCACAGGATTCTGCGGCGTTTCCGTCCCGGCTCGACAAAATGTTGCACAGCCGTGCAGAAAAAATTTCGTTTGGACATGAAAAATGCGAGACTTCCGAAGAAGCCTCGCAGAGTGTCCCGCTTTGAATATCAGAAATACTTTTTGATGCGGTCGGTGGCGTTTTCAATGGGGGCGGAGAGCGTCAGCGTGAATTCGATGCCTTCCCGTTCGCTGAAAGCACTGAGCCAGTCGAGGAACTCCTCGGCGCCGGCGATGGATTTGTCTTCAAACATCTTATAAAGATTGTCAATAAACACGTGGGTGATATCGTAGTTGCTGGCGTGCATGGCGCTGATGAAGCCCTTCATGAACTCGGTGGAACCGAAGCCATAGTCATTGGCGACGATCAGACGCGCCTGATGGGGGATATCATACGTGAGACTCTGTTCCTTTTCAATGACGACAACGTCGCCGCGTGAAGACGCCAGCGCCTGTTCCACCAGCTCGATGAGCAGCTTGGTCTTGCCGGACCCCTTCACGCCCATGATAACCTTGACCATATCCCGTCTCCTTAAAATGTAGTGATGCTGAACCCCTGTCCGGTTCGTTTTCAGCAGTATATCATTTTTCTTCCCGCACTTCAACCGGAAAAAGCAGATTCTCTGAAAACTTTCTGTAAAGAAAATGCTCAGGCCCCGGCCAAAGCCCGCAGACAGCGCAGGAGCGTGCGAAAATAGCTGAGCCGCCCGACCGCTTCCGGCGCGAGGAGCGGGACGGTGAGCAGCGTGTCCCCGGCCTTATCCGCGATGGTCAGCTCTCCCAGCTGCTGCCCGGCTTCGACCGGAGCGTCCAGCGACTCCGGCAGCGCGACCGTTTTCCGCAGCCCGGCGGCCTGTTCCTTCGTGAGGAGCAGCTTCGTTTCCGAACCAAGCACCGGCTGCACGAAGGCCGCCGTTCCCAGCGTGACCGGCACGGGCGGCAGCGCCTCGTCGGGCAGGGCGTCCACCAGCCGGTAGGACGCGAAGGCGTGATCCAGCAGCAGCTTCGCGCACTCGAAGCGGGCGGCGCTGGTCTCCCCGTGGAGGATGACGGCGATATACTCCGTACCGTCCCGCAGGGCGGAGGCGGAGAGGCAGTACATGGCCTCCTGCGTGAAGCCGGTTTTCAGGCCCGTGCAGCCGGGATAGAAGCGCACCAGCTTGTTCGTGTTGGACAGGCCGAACTCGCCGCCCCGCACGCTGTCGGTCCAGATGGTGGTATATTCCCGGATGCGGTCATGCCCCAGCAGCGCCCGGCTCATGAGGGCGATATCCCATGCGCTGGTGAGATGCTCCCCCTCGCAGGGGAGGCCGGTGCAGTTGGAGAACACCGTGTCCGCCATGCCCAGTGCGGCGGCCTTTTCATTCATGCGCTGCACGAAAGCGCCCTCGCTGCCCGCCAGCTTTTCCGCCAGCGCCACGGCGGCGTCGTTGGCGGAAGCCACCGCCACGCTTTTCATCAGGTCGGCGACGGTCATCTCCTCGCCTTCCTTCAAGTAGATCTGGCTGCCGCCCATGGAGGACGCGTTAGCGGAGCAGACGACCGGCTCCTCCGGCGTCAGCTCCCCGGCGTCCAGCGCCTCGCAGACGAGCAGCAGGGCCATGATCTCCGTCACGCTGGCGGGCGGCAGCCGTCTGTGGGCCTCGTATTCATAGAGGCAGGTCCCGGTCTCCCGTTCCACCAGCACCGCCGCGCCCACGTTTGCCGCCACGTCCTCGATGGAGGCGAGCGTTTCCGCCGCCTCCCACGGTTCCGGGTCAAAGACCTCCTCCGCCTCGTCGGATTCGGCGGAAACGGGCAGGAGCAGCAGCGTGACCGTGAGCAGCAGCGAAAGCAGCCGCATTTTTCGCATGGGTATCCCTCCTTCTTCTCAAGCGCGGACGCGCCCTCGTCTGCAATCACCCTATGCGCCGGTTGACAGAAAGATGCGCTTGGGATAAAATAATATGTTATCAAATCAAAGCATACGAAACGGAGAATCCCGCTATGAACGATATGATCTTGTTAAAGCCCGGCGAACTGGTCCTGAAGGGCCTGAACCGGCATTTCTTCGAGGACCGGCTCCGCGCCAACGTGGAACGGCGGCTGCGGGGGCTGGGGCGCTTCCGCATCACCAGCGTGCAGAGCACCATCTACGTGGAGCCGCAGGAGGAGGGCATCGACATGGAGGAGGCCCTCCGCCGCTGCAGGCAGATCTTCGGCATCGTGTCGGTGTGCCGCGCCGTGGCCTGCCCGAAGGACGAAAAAGCCATCGCGGAAACGACGGTGGCCTATCTGCATGAGCAGCTGGCAAACGCGAAGAGCTTCAAGGTGGAATCCAAGCGCAGCGACAAGCACTTTCACATGACCAGCATCCAGCTGAGCCAGTATGTGGCGGCGGCCATCGGGGAGGAATTCCCCGACCTGCCGGCGGATATGCACGACCCGGACCTGCTGGTGTGGGTGGAGGTGCGCGAGGTGGCGGCCTATATCCATGCCCGGGGCGAAGCGGGCGCGGGCGGCCTGCCCGTGGGTACCTGCGGGCGGGCGGTGAGCCTCCTCAGCGGCGGCATCGACAGCCCGGTCTCCACCTATATGATCGCCCGTCGGGGCGTGCAGATCATCCCCGTGCATTTCTTCTCCTTCCCCTATACCTCGGAGCTTGCCAAGCAGAAGGTGCTGGACCTTGCGCGGCTGCTGCTGCCATGGTGCGGACGGCTGACGGTGGAGGTCGTGCCCTTCACGCACATCCAGGAGGAGATCCGGGATAAGTGCCCGGAGGAGTTCTTCACCCTCATCATGCGCCGCTTCATGATGCGCATTTCCGAGCGGATCGCCTTCCTCAACGGCTGCGGCGCGCTGGTGACCGGGGAGAATCTGGGTCAGGTGGCCAGCCAGACCATGGAGGCCATCCGCAGCACGGAAGCGCCCCTGAGCCTGCCGGTGCTGCGGCCCCTCATCGGTATGGACAAGGAGGAGATCATCCGCAAGGCCCGGGAGCTGGGTACCTTCGAGACCAGCATCCTGCCCTATGAGGACTGCTGCACGGTCTTTACCCCCCGCCATCCCCGCACGAAGCCCAGGCCGGAGGAAGTCGCGGAGGCGGAAAGCGTGCTGGATATCGAAGCGCTGGTGGACGAAGCGCTGGCGAACATCGAAAGGGTGCGGATCACCTATGAAAACTGAGTGGCGGGCGGAGCTTCTGTGCGTGGGCACGGAGCTGCTGCTGGGCGATATCGTGAATACCAACGCGAAGGAACTTTCCGAAGCGCTGAAGGCGCTGGGCATCGGCGTTTACTGGCATACCGTGGTGGGGGATAATCCCGCCCGGCTGCGGGATGCGGTGGAGATCGCCAGATCCCGCGCGAACCTCATCATCACCACCGGCGGCCTCGGCCCCACCTATGACGACCTGACGAAGGAGACCGTCTGCGGGGCGTTTTCCGTGCCGCTGCGGCTGCGGGAGGACGAGGCGCAGAAGATCCGGGATTATTTCACCGCAACGAAGCGGGAAATGCCGGAGAACAATCTGAAGCAGGCCATGCTGCCGGAAAGCTGCACCGTGTTCAGTAATGGGAACGGTACCGCGCCGGGCTTCGCGTTTGAAGCAGAAGGCTGCCATGTGATCCTGCTCCCCGGCCCGCCGAGAGAGATGCGGCTCATGCTGGAAACCGGCGTCGTCCCCTATCTGAAAGCCCTGTCGGATGAAACGCTGGTGAGCCATGATATCCGTATTTTCGGCATGGGGGAGAGCGCGGTGGAGGCCCGCCTGAAGGATTATATGGAATCCCTCACGAACCCCAGCCTTGCGCCCTATGCGGGCACGGCGGAGGTGCGCCTGCGGGTGACGGCGAAGGCAGCGTCGCAGGCCGAGGCGGAGGCCATGACCGTTCCGGTCATCGAAAAGGTCAAGGACACGCTGGGCGACCTCATCTACGCCATCGACGAACCTAGTCTGGAAAGCACCTGCCTGCATCTGCTGCAGGCGAGGGGGCTGACCTTCGCCGCGGCGGAGAGCTGCACCGGCGGCCTCATCGCCAAGCGCATCACGGACCTGAGCGGCGCTTCGCAGGTGTTCATGGGCGGCGTGGTGAGCTATACGAACACGGTGAAGCACGACCTGCTGGGCGTTTCGGCGGAGACGCTGGAGGAGTTCGGGGCCGTCAGCCCGGAAACGGCGCTGGAAATGGCTGTCGGCGTGCGGAAGGCCTGCTCGGCGGACATCGCCGTCAGCGTTACCGGCTGCGCGGGGCCGAACTCCGATGAGCGGGGCACGCCCGTGGGCACCGGCTTCGTGGGCTTCGCGTCCGGGGACAAATGCGGCGTCCGGGCCATTCAGATGGGGGCCGACCGGGAGTGGGGGAGAGTCTATGCCGCGTCCCACGCCTTTGACCTGATCCGGCGGTATCTGACGGGGACGCTGACGGAGTTCTGATTTTTCGCCAAAGCCGTTCGACAAGCACTGCGGAGAAATGGAGTTTTGACGGGAAACAGGTGTTTCCGCTTGACAACGGGAAATTCAGTGATATAATGTTTTCGTCTTCAGGGCGGGG
>JAZQQF010000210.1:0-2253 GCA_045628925.1 Oscillospiraceae bacterium
CGGGTATCAGAACGTGGGCTTCCATCTGGCGGACGGGGATGTGACCGTGGATTTCGACGGGGAACTGACGAGAGAACAGCTGGACGAGCTGGAGACCCTCTGCAATCTGGCCATCGCGGAGAACGTGCCGGTGAACTGCACGTACCCGGAGCCGGAAACGCTGAAAACGCTGGCGTACCGCTCCAAGCTGGACCTGACGGAGAACGTGCGGCTGGTGGAGATCGAGGGCTACGACCTCTGCGCCTGCTGCGCGCCCCACGTCTCCCGCACCGGGGAGATCGGCAGTTTGAAAATACTGGACTTCATGCGCCACCGGGGCGGGATCAGGCTGCATATGCTCTGCGGGCTGGACGCCATGGAGGACAGCCGCAGGCGCTATCAGGCGACGCTGGAAATTTCCGGACTTCTGAGCGTTCCCCAGCTGGAAACGCCGGAGGCCGTCCGGCGTCTGCTGAAGGACGTGGAGGACGGGAAACAGCAGCTGGGCGAAGCCCGGTGCAGCATCCTCACGATGAAAGCGGCGGCCCTGCCGGAAACGGAAGGGAATCTCTGCATTTTTGAGGAAGCGCTGGATAATCTCTCCCTGCGGGAGCTGGTGAACGCGGGCATGGAGAAATGCACCGGCATCTGCGCGGCCTTTTCCGGGCAGGACGGGGATTGGAAATACATCCTCGGCAGCCGGACCGTGGATCTGCGGGCGAAGGCGAAGGAGCTGAACGCGGCCATGAAGGGCCGGGGCGGCGGCAAGCCGGAGATGATACAGGGTTCCTGCACCGCGCTGCGCGGGGAGCTGGAAGTCCTGTTCGGCAGTATGGAGGCATGAATGGCGAAGCTGTACTTTAAATATGGGGCCATGGGCAGCAGCAAGACGGCGCAGGCCCTCATTACGAAATTCAACTATGAGGAGCGGGGCATGACCGTGTGGCTGGTGAAGCCCGCGCTGGACGATCGGGACGGGGCGGACGTGCTGCGCTCCCGGGTGGGGCTGGAAGCCGCCGCGGAGGCCATCCCCGCCGGGGCGGACGTGCTGCGCCGCTGGAAGGAGCGGGGCGGCAGCGGTGCCTTCGACGTGATCATCGCGGACGAAGCCCAGTTCTTCACCCCGGCGCAGATCGAAGCCTTCCGGGATATCGTGGACGAGGAGGATGTGCCGGTACTGTGCTTCGGCCTGCGCACGGACTTTCAGACCCACACCTTCCCCGGCAGCCAGCGTCTGCTGGAGCTGGCGGATTCCCTGACGGAGATCAAGACCATCTGCGCCTGCGGCGCAAAGGCCACGGTGAACGCCCGCATCACGGCGGACGGGAAGGTGGTCACCGCGGGCGAGCAGGTGCTTTTAGGCGGCAACGACAGCTACGTTGCCATGTGTCATAAATGCTGGAAGCGGCGCATCCGGGAACAGCGCGCCGAAGCAAACTGAGGAGGCAGAACCATGGAACTGAAAGAGATCCTTGCAAAATGCGACCATACGCTGCTGAAGCAGACCGCCGTGTGGGCGGACGTGCAGCAGCTTTGCGACGAGGGGCTGGAATACGGCGTGGCCTCCGTGTGCATTTCCCCCTGCTATGTGGCGCAGGCGGCGGAGTATCTGAACGGGCGGCTGCCCATCTGCACCGTCATCGGTTTCCCCAACGGGACGCACAACACCGCCGTGAAGCGCTTCGAGGCGCTGGAAGCCATCGGCGACGGGGCGGACGAGATCGACATGGTGGCGAACATCGGCTGGATCAAGGCCGGGCTGTATCATCAGGTGCGGGAGGAAATTCAGGAGCTGCGGCGCATCTGCGGCACGAAAACCTTGAAGGTCATCATCGAGACCTGCCTGCTCACCGAGAAAGAAAAAATCGAGATGTGCCATGTGGTGTCCGATTCCGGCGCGGACTATATCAAGACCAGCACCGGCTTTTCCACCGGCGGCGCGACGCGGGAGGACGTGGCGCTGATGAAGGCGAATATCGCGCCGCACCTGCACATCAAGGCGGCGGGTGGCATCGCCACGCTGGAGGACGCGGAGGACTTCATCCGTCTCGGCGCGGACCGGCTGGGTACCAGCCGCCTTGTGAAGCTGGCAAAGCAGCTGAAAGAGGAGGGCAAGCTCTGATGCCGACCCCCCATAACGAAGCGAAACCGGGCGATTTCGCGAAGACCGTGCTGATGCCCGGCGACCCGCTGCGGTCGAAGTTCGTGGCGGAAAACTTCCTCACGGACGCGAGGCTTGTGAACAACGTCCGGGGCGTGCAGGGCTATACGGGC
>JAZQQF010000211.1:0-3095 GCA_045628925.1 Oscillospiraceae bacterium
CATATTGAAACCCCACCGCAAATCGAAACCCGACGTCACCAAAACCCGCCTCTGCCGAATGGCAGTAGCGGTGCTGTTTCTGTTTAATCGTAATCCCCGTAGTTCCCGCCGCGGTTCCCTCTGCGGCGGTTGGATTTTTCATACTGACGGACGCCGCTGAGCTTACTGTCGGAATCCTGCATGAACTGCTTCAGTTTGTCCTCAAACGAGGCGGGCTGAGGCGCGGAACGGGGCGCGGGATTTCCCGCGGGCGCATTGACGGCCGGACGGCGGGGCGCGGCGGCCCGCGCAGGAGGCTCCTGCGTTTTCTTGATGGAGAGATTGATGCGGCCGTTCTCGTCGATGCCGATGATCTTGACCCTGACCTCCTGACCTACCTTCAGAAAATCGCTCACCTCATTCACATAGGTATACGCGATCTCCGAGATATGTACCAGTCCGGAGCGGCCTTCCGGCAGCGAAACGAAGGCACCGAATTTCATGATGCCGGTCACTTTCCCGTCAACAATGCTGCCCACTGTCAGTTCCATGCGCTTCTGCTCCTCTTTCGAGATTATTCGCTGATATCGTAATAGACGATTTCGCCGGGCAGGATGAGTCCCAGCTTTTCACGGGCCACTTTTTCGATCATATCCAGATCCGTGCAGTGTTCGATCTCATATTCCAGCGATGCGTTTTCCACTGCCAGCGCCTGCGCTTCGGCGGCCAGCGCGTCTCTGGCCTTTTCCGCTTCGGCGATGCGCGTATTCATTTTGGAGAGGGACACCACCGCGTAACCCATCAGGGTCACGAAGACCAGTGCCATAATGATCACGATACCGAATCTCCGAATTTTCATCGCAGGCCTCCGAAGGAAAGGGTAGTATTGCCGAAGCTGTAAACTCAGCTTGTAGTTTATACCATTTGCAGCAATAATGGAAGATGTTTTTTGCATTTTTCCAAAAATTTTCTGCGGTTTTTCGCAGGAACCGCAGCGGGAACAGCAGACAGCGCATCATCAGCAGCAGTCCCGCGGCCAGCCACCCCGCCAGGAGCATTCCGGGGCGGCGCAGCGCGAGGAAATACAGAAGCCCGCCCAGCGCCATGCCCAGCAGCATGAACAGCCTTAGCTGCCCTCTGCCCGCGATGCTGCCCAGCAGAAACAGCGTCAGCGCCGACAGAAACGCGAACAGCACGCTGCTCGCCGCCCGCAGCCAGCCCCGGCGGCTCCGCCGGGCCAGCGCCATGCCGAAGTCATAGGCGAGGCCCAGCGCCGGTCCGCAGCCCAGGCTGACGAGCGCCTGCAGGCCCTGCGCACCGGGGTCGATGCCCATCAGCCCAGCAGCCTGCCGAACAGCCCCCGGCCCTTGCCGCCGCTCTCCGTATACTCCAGCGCGTCGATCTTTCCCTCCACCAGCAGCTCGCCCCCGTCCAGATTCAGCCGGTTCAGCTTCAGACCGCTGCCCCGGATGGTCAGCAGCCCGCCCACGGTGGAGAGCGTCACGCCCGCGTCGTCAAAGGCCTCCACGTCCTCCACGCCGGTGATGCTGAGCTTTTTCCGGTCCGTCAGGTCCAGCGAGTGGGTCTGGGCCGTCTTTCGCGTTTCTTCATACAGCATAGCCATGAGATCACCTCACCGGAGCTTATGCCCGCCGGGCGGCGGTTATGACGCATACGAAAGGGATTGGAAATTGGTGGAAATTTTTCGGAAAAATCGGCTGTAACACTTGACAACCGCTTGTTACTTGTGTAGAATCCATTGTAACCTAATTGTAACCTTTCGCGGAAACGGAGAAACGGAATGGGGAATACCCTTCAGGATAAAACAAAACAGAAGAATCGGTTCGGCAGCCGTGCGCTGCGGAAGCTGCGCTGCCGTCTCAGCGGCTGCGGGAGAACGCTGGCGCTGGGCCTCGGCTGCGTGCTGGTGCTGCTGGCCTCCGGCAAGCTGAACTTTGCGCTGGCCGTGGGCATGGGCGGCGATGTGATCGGCTATGTGTCCAGCCGTCAGGAGCTGGATTCCATCGTGGAGAACGTGCAGGAATCCGTCAGCGGCGCGCTGGGATATGAATGGAGCGCCCCGGAGCTGACCACCTACGTGACCATCGGCGATGCCGCGTCCCTCTCGGAGGGGAGCGAAGGCGGCGTGGCGGAGCGGATCCTGGAAACGGTGGAGAACGTGGCCTCCCTCCACGTGGTCTATGCGGACGGGAAGGCCGTCTGCGCCTTTGAGAGCTGGCAGGAAGCGACGGACGCGCTGCGGACGCTGAAGGAGCGCTGCGTGGATGAAAAAACGGAGCAGGCCTTCTTTGCGGAAACGGTGAGCATCGCCTCCGGCATGGCGGAGCTGCAGATGCTGGAAGACAACATAGCTAAGCTGGAAAAGGCCGTTACGGTGGTGACGAAGACCCACGTGACGGTGGAGAACGTGCTGCCCTACGAGACCCGGACGGAGACGGACGATACGCTGTATGAAGAAGAAAGCTATGTGCGCATCACCGGAGCCGACGGGGCGGACGTGGCCGAATATCTGGTCACCAGCCGGAACGGCAGCGTGGCGGAGTATGAGCAGACGAGCCTCAACCATTACGAACCGGTGACGGAGGTGGTCGTCAGCGGCACCCGCGTCCGCCATTCCGAAGGGCAGTACATCTGGCCGGTGGACGATGCGTATATCTCCTCCACCTTCGGCTACCGCGTCAGCATCGGCTCCTCCAACCATCAGGGCATCGACCTTGCCAACGATTACGGGACGCCCATCTATGCCGCCGACGGGGGCGTGGTCATCTTCGTGGGCGAATACAAGGGCTTCGGCCAGCTGGTGAAGATCCAGCATGACAACGGCGACGTGACCTATTATGCCCACTGTAGCTCCATGCTCGTCTATGAGGGCGAGCTGGTGGAGCAGGGCGAACGCATCGCCCTCATGGGGGCGACCGGGGTCGCCACCGGCAACCACGTACATTTCGAGCTGCATCCCGGCGGCGGCGACGCGGTGGATCCCATGGACTACCTGCCGCCCTGTGATTTCGAGTATCTGGATGATTAAGGCTTCGGGGGCTGTCAGAAGACGGCCCTGACCATAGCGAAGGCCCCTCCGCCCATTTCGGCGGAGG